>NZ_JBHSPA010000072.1:14902-27575 GCF_042656245.1 Nonomuraea insulae | reverse complement strand
TCCCGCCTGAACGGGACGCCGGGCAGACGATCCCGGGTGATCGGGACGCCGGGCCGGGCGGGCCATCGTGGTGGCCTACGGGGAGCGCAGGCGTTCGATCAGGGCCTCGGCGTCGCGTACCAGGGCGGCTCGTGCCGCCGGGTCCCGTACGTTGCCGCGTTTCTCGGCGACCTTGACGAACCGCTCCAGCGCCGCGACCGCCTGGACCCGTTTGCCCTTGCGCTCGTGCCGTTCGGCCTGCGCGAGCTGCTCGCCCAGCTCGGACGCCACCTTCCCGCTCACCGCCGCCGCCTGCCTGAACCGCGAGATCAGCGCCCGCACGTCGGCATAGGACGTCGTCGTCCCGAACGTCACGACCGTGGTCGCGCTCCTGCCCGCGCGGTCGGTCGCGGTGCCCGTGAGCCGGTGCTCACCGAGCGGCAGCCGCCACAGGGGCACCGGCTTCCCGGACGCGACCGGCGTGCCGTCGAGATCCGCCGTGACCTTGGCCACGCCGGAAGCCGCGTCGGTCGCGGACACGACGGGGGTGAGCGCCGCCGAGTCGCCGTGCGGCCCGGGGGCCACGCCGGTCACCGACACCACCGGGTCGGTCTTGTCGATCTTGACGGTGAGGGTGCCGGGCGGTGAGACGTTGCCGCCGCTGCCGGTGGCCCGGTAGCGGACCTCCTTGGCGCCCTCGGCGCTCAGCGTGACCGGGTTGTTGGCGTTCGCCCAGGTGGTGCCGCCGTCCAGCGAGTACTGACGGCCGGCGAGGGCGCCGTTGTCGGTGGCGGTGACGGTGAGAGTGACGTCGCCGGTGTACCAGCCGTTGGAGCCGCCGGGCTGGGCGGGGGCGAGCGTGGCGGTGACGGCGGGCGGGGTCGTGTCGGCCACGCCGCCGCCCTGGAAGGTGAAGGCGTCCAGGTCCACGCCGCCCGAGGAGGTGACGTACAGGCGGCCGGTGCCCTCGGGGAGCCCTTGCAGGGCCGTGGTGATCGTCTGCCAGCCGTCACCCGCGGGCACGGGCACGGTGGCGAACGGCTCGGCGGCCGGCGAGTTCCACCTCAGGGCGAGGGTGCCGGCGCCGGCGGCCCTGGTCACGACGCCGGTGATGCCGGCGAAGTGCACGGGGTCGTAGGCGATCCAGTCGCCGGGGTCGAACGAGGTGAGCTTGGCCTTGGCCGAGGCGGTGTCGTCCGGGGTCTCGACGACGCCGCTGGCCGTGTCGGCGTGCTCGGCCTGCGTGAGCTTCGGGTTGAGAACGCGGGTGGCCTCCCCGAGCGCGCCGGGGATGGCGCCGGCGCCGTTGTCGCGGTAGCTCACCACGACCACGCCGTAGATGTTCTCCGTCTCGCCGTGCTCGGGCGCGCTGGCGGGTGTCGGCCAGGCGCCGGAGCAGCCCGTGCCGGTGGTCTCCGGGTGGGCGTGCGTGTCGTGGCCCAGCCCGAACGTCCACTGCACCCGCGAGCACACCGGCGTGTCGCCGTCCTCGGCGTCGGACACCCCGATCCGGTACGGCAGCGCGTTCCCCCAGTCGAAGAACCCGCCGTCGGGCGGCGCCTGGATGCTCACCACGGGCGCGGTGTTGCCCACGGTACACCCAGTGGTTGTCGTCGAAGGCGGGGTCGAGCGCGATCGTCTGCAGCCCGTCCTCGGAGTTGTTGTAGACCGGGACGGTGTTGACGATCTTCGTGACGCCGGTGGCGGGGTCGGTCAGGCGGATGTCGCCGTTGCGGGCGGTGTGCAGCACGCGCCGGTCCGGCAGGACGGCCAGGTCGATCGGCTCGCCCACGTTCTTGGTCAGTGTGATCTTCTCGTAGCTCGACCACGTGGTGGCCGGGTCGTGCGCCTGGGCGGGTAAGGCGAGGCCGGCGACGGTCAGCACGAGGCCGCCGAGCACCGCGAAGGTAGGCTTCATGGCGATGCTGCTCCTAGGGCGAGGAGTGTCGAAACCCGGGCCGCCACGCCCGCCGCGGCAACGGCGGGGTTGTCGTGGCGGTCCGGGTTCGTCAGCCGCGCAGGGTGGCCATGTTCCGGTAGCTGAGCTCGGCGTAGGCCAGTGACTGGGCCGGATCGGCGCCGGGCGCGTTGTCCTGCTCGTACATCGGGTTGTGGTAGCCCTTGGCGCGCAGCCGGGAGAAGAAGCGGCGGTAGTCGATGTCGCCGGTGCCGAACGGCACCATGTCGTAGCCGTTCGGCACGGCCGGGTTGGCGTCGCCGTCCTTGGCGTGGAAGAGCGGGAAGCGCTTCTCCTGGGCCTGGACGGTGGCGAGCGGGTCGAACACGTCGGTGCGCGCCGAGCCGTCGGGCGCCGTGTAGGCGGTGTGCTTGAACCGCGCGACGTGCGCCCAGAAGATGTCCATCTCGAAGTGCACCCGCCGGGGGTTGCTGATCCTGAAGAAGTACTCCAGCTTGCGGATCCCCGACGAGCGCGTCGGCCGCCCCTGCTCGTCGAGCGGCCCGCTGTCGAGCAGGAAGGCGTAGGCGGCGTCGTGGTTGTGCGTGTACAGCTTGATCCCGGCCTGGCAGGCGATCGAGCCGAGCTCGTTCCACTTCTCCGCCGCCACGTCCCAGTCCGCCTTGTACGCGCTGCCGGTCGGGTCGGAGCCGGTGCCCATGTGGCCCAGGCCGAGGATGTTCGCGATCTCCAGCGCCCGCTTGAACCGGTCGAGGTCGGCGGCGGTCAGCGGCCACGAGCCGGGGATGAACCCGTGGTTGCCCTCGGCGCGCAGCCCGTTGTCATCCAGCCAGCGCCGCAGCAGCCGGGCCCCATCGACGGTCTCCAGGTCGGCCCCGCCCTCGGCGTTGGCGTGCTGGCGGTAGCCGGCGAACTCGACCTGCCGGTACCCGATGGCCGACAGCGCCTCCAGCACGCGGCGGAAGCCGGACGGCACGGTGGTGGACAGCGGGTCGCGCGAGATGGCGTCGCGCACGGTGTACAGGATGATGCCGCGTTTGCCCGGCGGGATGAGCACCTCGCGCGAGGTGGCCCCGGCGGGTGCGGGCCGGGCCAGCGGGATCGCGGCGGCCAGGCCGGTGGCGACGGCGAGAAGCCGGCGGCGGCTCAGGCCCAACCGGCGGCGGAGCGTCTCGGCACGTTCGTCGGATAAGTGCTCTTCTGGGGCATGATGACGGCTCACGCGGGGCTTCCCTTCCTTGAGGGACGCGTGCGCCGACCACGTCGCGGCGGATCTGTGCCCGTCCTCCCGGGCATGCCACCGCCCTGGAGTTCGAGACGATCACCATTGTTACTACGGCATCGTGAACCGGTCAATGGTGCACGACCCGGTCGATCTCGTCCGGCGCGAGCACGTGCTCGACCACCATGACGGCCGCGCCGACGACCCCCGCGCGGTCGCCCAGTTCGCTGGCCCTGATGCCGAGGTGCTGCGTGGCCAGCGGCAGCGAACGGCTGTAGATCGTCTCCCGGACGCCCGCCAGCACCTGCTCGCCCGCGTCGGCGACGTCCCCGCCGAGCACGATGACGGAGGGGTTGAAGAAGTTCACGATCGAGGCCATCACCGCGCCGACCTCGCGCCCGGCCTGCCTGACCAGCCGGGTGGCCCGCAGGTCGCCCGCGCGCATCAGCGAGACCACGTCCCTGCTGCCGCGCGCTTCGACCCCGGCGCCGCGCAGCGTGGCCGCCATGGACGCGCCGCCGGCGACCGCCTCCAGGCAGCCGGCGTTGCCGCACCGGCACGGCGCCTCCGACGCGGGCACCCGGATGTGGCCGACGTCCCCGGCCGCGCCCTGCGCGCCGCGGTGCAACCGGCCGCCGGAGATGATGCCGCAGCCGATGCCGGTGCCCATCTTGATGAAGATCAGGTGGTCCACGGCCGGGCGGGCGGCCCAGTGCTCGCCCAGCGCCATGACGTTCACGTCGTTGTCCACCAGCACGGGGACCTCCAGCCGCGCCCCGAACCACTCGGGCACGGCGAAGCCGTCCCAGCCGGGCATGATCGGCGGGTTCACCGGCCGTCCCGAGCGGTGCTCGACCGGTCCTGGCAGCCCGATCCCCACCCCGCACACCTGCGCGGCCTCGTGGCCGGTCGCTTCCAGCAACTCCCCGAAGACCTCCGCCACCCGGACCAGCGTGCTCTCGGGCCCGCGTTCGACGGGCAGTTCGGCGGCCCGCTCGGCCAGGACGGTCAGGCCGAGGTCGAGGACGGCCAGGCGGGCGTGGGTGGCGCCCAGGTCGGCGGCCAGCACGACCCGCGCGCCGCTGTTGAACGCGAACACCGCGGCGGGCCGGCCCCCGGAGGAGACGGAGCCGTCGGTGGCCACGACCCAGCGCTGCCCCATCAGCTCCTCCAGCCGCTGGGAGACGGTGGATCTGGACAACCCGGTCAGCCGGGCCAGCTCGCCGCGGGTCCTGGCCCGCCCGTCCCTGAGAATCGCCAGCAGCGCTCCCGCCCCGGAGCCCTGGCCGTTGGATCCGCTCGGCATCGCACGCCCATCCTTAATTCGAAAATCGTCTGACTTATGTTGACAGAAAATAAAAGTGGGATCTATCGTCCGGAAATATGCGGGACATATGCCATTGCCCGCCGTACCCCCAACCCTGACCCCTGAGGATTCGGCCCGGTCCACACCCGACGTCGCGCCGAGGCGCGGGCCAGGGAAATGCCACCCGGGCCGGATCGGCCACGCCTTGATTCCGAGCGGGCATGAGAGCCAGTTGTTTCATGTCCTGACGTCCACATGCGGCGATCGTTATAGTTGCTGCCAATTCGACGGCCCGTGAACGAGGTGGTTCGTGGCTGGCCAGGTGTTCGAGCCCCTGCGCGGGACGACCCGCGCATGGCGGGGCCGCTGCCCGTGCCGGTGGTCGCGGGCCTGACCGACGCCACCAGCCTCACGCTCAGCGGCGTACGCGTCGGCTCGCCCCAGTACGCCTCCCCCGAGCAGGTCCACGGCCAGCCGGCGACCCCGGCGAGCGACGTGTTCGCGCTGAGCTCGCTCGCCTACTACGCGGCCACCGGCCAGGCGGCCTCGGCGTTGAGCAGCTTGATCGCCACCTCGCGGCCCAGCTCTTCGTCCCGCCCGGCCCAGACCGTGCCCATGCCGCCCTTGCCGAGCTGGCTCACCAGCGTGTACCTGCCGCGCAGGACGTCGCCGGCGTCAGGCATCGGCGTGATCTCATCGGTGCTGAGGCGGTCCTCCGGGCGCATGGCACGAAAGTACCGCAGGGGTGGCCTTCGGTCGCGGGAAATGCCCGGAGAGTTGCGTCCGCCCGGTGATGTGTGATGTTGTGCCGCTCCTGGTCCCCTCTCCGGCTCTAGGAGGCTTTGTCATGCCGTTCATTGTGGACTTGACCAGCGGGAACGTGGTGAAGGAATACCGGTCTTCTGAGAAAGGACACTTCGGCGGGTCCATTCTCGGGTTGCGGTTGATGGCGGAGCGGACGGTGGCGGGGCTGGATCCGTACGATCCGGGGGCGCTGCTGTACGTGGCGGCCGGGATGCTGGGCGGGACGGCGGCGCCCGGCCTGGCCAAGGCGGTGTTCCTGGCCAAGTCGCCGCTGACGGGGGTGGCCGGGGAGTCCCACGCGCTGGGGCCGTTCGCGGCGGGGATGCGGGGGGCGGGGGCCAAGGCGCTGGCTGTGACGGGGCGGGCCGGGCGGCTTTCCTACCTGCTGGTCTCGGGTGGTGAGGTGAGCTTGCACGACTGCTCCGAGCTGCGCGGGCTCGGTGTCGCCGCGACGACCGGCGCGCTGCGGGCCCGGCACGGCGAGGCGGCTCACGTGGCGGCGATCGGGCCGGCCGGGGAGAACCTCGTGCGGTACGCGAGCGTGGTGACCGACTACGCCTACGCCGCCGGCCGGTACGGTCTGGGCGCGGTCTTCGGCGCCAAGAACCTCAAGGCAATCGTGTGCGTCGGCGACACGCCCGTGGACGTCGCGGACCCGGCGACAATTAAAGGCGTCGCGGACCCGGCGGTGGTCGCCGAGTTGGCCGACTACTACCGGGACTCGCTGACCACGAATCCCCTGGCCGCGCTCCAGGCCGGGCTTCCGGGGTTCGCGGGCTGGGCCGACGATCCCCTCGATCCAGGTTACGCGTCGGTCCGCAACTTCTCGGTGCCCGGCTCCCCTGGCCTCCGCGTTCCGTCCGCTCGCGACTACGACGGCCGCGCGGTGGCGACCGCCGGCGCCTGCCCTGGCTGCCCGAACGACTGTCTCAAGGTGTACGCCCCGCCCTCGGAAAGCGGCGAGCGGCGGACGGGCGGGCTGGGGCAGGAGGCGTTCCTGTCGCTGGGGTGGAACCTCGGCATCGACGACCTCGACACCGTGCTCGCCGCCAACGCCCGCTGCAACGACCTGGGCCTCGATCCCGTCTCCCTCGGCGGGACGATCGCGTTCGCCATGGAGTGCGCCGAGCGCGGCCTGCTGCCGGGCGGACCGGCCTTCGGCGACGCGGCGGCGCTGGCCGGGCTGGTCGATGACGTGGCCGCGCGGTCCGGGGAGCTGGGCGATCTGCTCGCCGAGGGGTCGGCCAGGGCGGCGCGGCGCATCGGGGCGGAGAGGTACGCGATGACGGTGAAGGGCGCCGAGTTGCCGTGCTTCGACCCGCGCCCGCAGCCCGGCATCGGCCTCGGGTACGCGCTGGCCCCCGGCGGCCCGCGCTACGACGCCCTGGAGCACGACCTCGACTTCGACCCGGTCGCGGGCCTGGCCTACAGCTTCCCCGAGGCGGCCAGGATCGGCGCGGCCCCGGCCCCGGCGGGCGAGCTGGATGAGGAGCGGGGCCGGCGCAGCGCCCGGTTGTTGCGGTTGTGGAGCGGCCTCGACGCGCTCAACCTGTGTGTCTTCGCCTCCTCCCCCACCAGGCCGCTGACCCTCGACCACCTGACCGCCCTGGTCACGGCCGTGCTCGGGGAGCGGTTCACGCTGGAGGACCTGCTGGCGGCGGGCCAGGACCGCCTCGACGGACTGCGCGCGTACGCCCTGCGCGAGGCCGCCGGCGCGGCGCTCCCGGACGAGGAGTTGCCCGCCCGCCTGCACGACGAGCCGATCACGGCGGGCCCGCACCGGGGCGCGGTCCTGGACCGGGCGGCGTTCGCGCGCGCCCGTGCCGCCTTCTACGACGAGCTGGGCTGGAAGGCCGTCCCCGTTAAGGGCGGGGAAACTTCCGAATAAAAACGATTGACCTCCCTCTTGTTCGATTTGTGAATCGCCTGTTATGTTCTGGTCAATCGTTTGAACGACAGAGGGAGACCATCGGGGATGGCTGTCACGATCGACCTGACGGGTCGCACCGCGCTCGTCACGGGCGGGGCGGGAGGGCTCGGCTTCGCCTGCGCCCGCGCCCTGGCCGACGCGGGAGCGGACGTCGTGCTCTCCGACCTGGAGGGCCCGCGCCTGACCGGGGCGGCGGCCGAACTGGGCGTCACGGCGCGGGCGGCCGACCTCACCGACCGGGCCCAGGCCGGGGCCCTGGTGGACGGGCTCGACCGGATCGACGTCCTGGTGAACTGCGCCGGGATCATGCGCACCACGCCCCTGCTCGACGTCGAGCCTGAGGAGTGGCTGCGGATCGTGGACGTCAACCTGAACGCCACGTTCTGGATCACCCAGGCCGCCGGCCGGCGGATGGCGGAGCGGGGCGGCGGCTCGATCGTGACGCTGGCCTCGGTGGCGGCCCGGTCGGGAAGGCCGAACGCCGCGCACTACTCGGCCACCAAGACGGCGCTGCTGTCGCTGACGAAGTCGGCGGCCGAGGCGCTGGCCCCGGTGCGGGTGAACGCGGTCTGCCCCGGCGTCTTCCTGACCCCCATGTGGGACGAGATCATCAGCGACCGCGACCGGCGCTTCGGCCCCAAGGCGGGCGCCGCCCACCTGCGGGAGGTCAGCGAGCGCTCGCCGCTGAAGCGGCCAGGACGTCCCGAGGAGGTCGCCTCGGCGGTGTTGTTCCTGGCCAGCGACCTGGCCTCGTTCGTCACCGGCCAGGCGCTGAACGTCGACGGCGGACTGGAGATGAACTGACCTTGCAGACGTTCAAGCTGCTGCCCGAGTTGTTCGGCGACGCCGGGATGGCCGAGATCTTCTCCGCCGAGCGCACCGTGCTGGCCTGGCTGCGTACCGAGGCCGCCCTGGCCGAGGCCCAGGCCGAGGCGGGCGTGATCGGGCACGACGACGCGGCGGCCATCGCCGCCGCGTGCGTGCCAGGGAACATCGACCTGCGCCGCCTGTGGGAGGAGGCGGTGAACGTGGGCTACCCGATCCTCCCCCTGGTACGGATGATCTCGGCCGCCCTGCCCGAGGGCCCGAACGGCCGCGTGCACTACGGCGCGACCACGCAGGACATCATGGACACCGGCCTCGCCCTGCAGATGGGCGAGGCGCTCGATCACCTGGCGGCGCTGCTCGGCGCGTTCGGCGACGGGGTCGCGCGGCTGGTGTCCGGGCACGCGGGCACGGTCATCGCCGCCCGCACGCACGCCCAGCAGGCCGTGCCCACGACGTTCGGGGCGAAGATGGCGGTGCTGCTGGCGGAGGTGACCCGGCAGCGCGAGCGGGTGGCCGACGCCGCGCGTCAGGTGCGGGTCGTGTCGTTGTTCGGCGCGGGCGGCACCTCGGCCGCGATGGGCGAGCGCTCCGCGCTGGTGCGCGCGGGCCTGGCGGGACGGCTCGGCCTGCGCACGACGGAGGTCCCGTGGCACGTGGCCAGGGACGGGGTGGCGGAGTTCGGCGTGACGTGCGCGTCACTGGCGGCGACCGCGGCCCGCTTCGCCCGCGAGGTCGTGGACCTGTCCAGGACCGAGGTGGGCGAGGTGCGCGAGGCGGGCGGCCACCACCGCGGCGCCTCCTCCACGATGCCGCAGAAGGCCAACCCGATCGGCTGCGAGGCCGTGATCGGCATGTCCGGCACGGCGGGCGCGCTCAGCTCGGGCCTGTTCCGCGCGATGGAGGCCGGGCACGAGCGGGCGGCCGGCGAGTGGCAGATCGAGTGGTACGTGGTGCCGCTGCTGGCCGAGCTGGCCTCGGGCGCGCTGGCCACGGCCGCCGACGTCACGGCGGGGCTGCGGGTCTACCCGGAGGTCATGCGGGCCAACCTGGGCGCCGAGGGCGGCCTGATCATGGCGGAGGCGTACATGATGCGCCTGGCCCCGGCGCTGGGCCGGGAGCGCGCGCACGACCTGGTCTACAAGGCCGCGCACGAGGCGCGCGAGCACGGGCGGGAGCTGGCGGACGCGCTGCGTGACGTGGCGGGTCCCGACGACCTGGAGAGCCTGGGCGAGCTGCCCATCCCGCCCGAGTCCTACATCGGCGACGCCGGGGCGATCTGCGCCGCGGCGCTGGACGCGTGGAGGAATCAGCACGGGAGGAATCAACACGGGGGGAATCAGCACAGGAGGAGTGAGCATGAGTGAGAGACGGCTGGCGGACCTGCTGGCCATGTGGCGGATCCGCGCGTTCGAGGAGAAGGTGCGCGACCTGCGGGCCGAGGGCCCGATCGTCGGCTCGGTGCATCTGTGCATCGGGCAGGAGGCCGTCCCGGTCGGCGCGTGTGACGAGCTGGAGCCGCAGGACGCGTTGTTCGCGACCTACCGGGGTCACGGCTGGGCGCTGGCCAGGGGGGTTCCGGCGGAGGCGATGTTCGCGGAGCTGATGGGCCGGGCGAGCGGCGTCAACGGCGGGCGGGGCGGCTCGGCGTACTTCACCGCCGCCGACCACGGCTTCCACGGCGAGAACTCGATCGTCGGCGGCGGCGCGCCGATCGCGTGCGGCGCGGCGCTGGCGGGCCGGCACGACGGCTCGGACCGGGTCGCGGTGAGCGTGTTCGGCGACGGCGCGATGAACCAGGGCGCGGTGCACGAGGCGATGAACTTCGCTTCCGCGTTCGCTCTGCCCGTGGTGTTCGTCTGTGAGAACAACCGTTACTCGGAGCTGACGCCGATCGCCGACATGGTGGGCAACCCGCGCCTGGCCGACCGCGCCGCCGCGTACGGCATGCCGGGGCACCGCATCGACGGCAACGACGCCGAGGCCGTGCGTTTCCACATGCGCGACGCGCTGGAGGTCGCCCGCGAGGGCGGCGGGCCGACGCTGCTGGAGTGCATGACGGAACGCCTGGTCGGCCACTACATCGGCGACGCCGAGGCCTACCGGCGGCCCGGCGAGCTGGACCGGATCAGGCGCAGGGAGCCGATCGCCCGCCTGCGCGAGGGCCTGCTGGCCGACGGCGTGCCCGCGGAGCGGATCGACGCGGTGGAGCGCCAGGCACGGGAGGAGACGGCGGCGGCCGCCGCGGCCGCGCAGGCCGCGCCCCTGGCCGACCCCGCCACAGCGAGGGAGCACCTGTATGCGTGAGCTGACCTATGGCGAGGCCGTGAACGCGGCCCTGCACCGCCTGATGGAGGAGTTGCCGGAGACGCTGGTCTACGGCGAGGACGTGGGCGTTCCCGGCGGCGTGTTCGGGGTGACGCGCGGGCTGCGCAAGCAGTACGGGGAGCGGGCGTTCGACACCCCGATCAGCGAGTCGGCCATTCTCGGCAGCGCTGTGGGGGCGGCGATGTTCGGCCGCCGCCCGATCGTGGAGATCATGTGGGCCGACTTCTCGCTGGTCGCGCTGGACCAGATCGTCAACCAGGCGGCCAACGTGCGGTACGTGTCGGGCGGGCGGCTCCAGGCCCCGCTGACGATCCGTACACAGCAGGGCAACGCGCCGGGCGCGTGCGCGCAGCACTCGCAGTGCCTGGAGGCGCTGTTCCTGCACGTGCCGGGGCTGCGGGTGTGCATGCCGAGCACGCCGCAGGACGCCTACGACCTGCTGGTGACGGCCGTGCACTGCGACGACCCGGTGCTGGTGATCGAGAACCGCTCGCTCTACTTCGGCAGGAAGGAGCCCGTCGAGACCGGCGGCCCGGTGCGGCCGATGGGCGGGGCGCGTACCCGCCGTCAGGGCTCCGACGTCACGATCGTCACCTGGGGCGCGATGACGCACCGGGTGCTGGAGTCGGCGGGGGCGCTGGCCGGGGACGGGATCGAGGCCGAGGTGCTGGAGACGCCGTGGCTGAACCCGTTCGACACCGAGGCGGTGCTGGAGAGCGTGCGCCGCACGGGCAGGCTCGCGGTCGTCCACGAGGCGAACGTCACCGGCGGCTTCGGCGCCGAGGTCGTCGCCCGCGTGGCGGGGGCGGGAGCGCCCCTGCTCGCGCCGCCGATCCGGATCGGCACGCCGGACGTGCGGATGCCGGCCGCGCCGGTGCTGGCGGAGGCCCTGGTGCCGGACGCCGCGCGCATCACGGGGGATGTACGTGCCCTGGTCAAGGGCTGACACCCATTAGTCAAACGATTGACTCCTGCAGGAGAACCATGAAGAAGGCATTGCTCGTCACCACCGCGCTGATCATGGGCGCGACGGCCTGCGGCGGATCCACCACCGCGGAGAGCGGCGGCAAGAAGGAGTACGTCATCGGCGTCTCCAACCTGGGCCTGAGCTTCCCCTTCCCGGCCGCCATCGGCAAGGGCATCAAGGAGGAGGCCGGCAAGCTCGGCGTGAAGATCGTCGAGCTGGACGCCCAGGGCAAGGCGGACAAGCAGAGCAACGACATCCAGGACCTCATCGCCCAGCAGCCCGACGGCGTGCTCATGCTGCCCGTCGACTCCGGCGTGGCGCAGGGCCTGGCCGACCGGCTCAAGGCCTCGAACGTCCCCACGGTGGCGGTGGCCTCGCAGGTCGGCGACCCGAACAAGCGCAAGCTCAAGGACGTCTACCCGGGCCTGGTGGCGCTGGTCACCCAGGACGAGTACGCGGCCGGCGGCAAGGCCGGCGAGATCGCGGCCGACGTCGTGCCGGGCGGCGGCAAACTGGCGATCGTGGAGGGCCAGGCCGGCTTCGCCGAGGTGGTCAACCGCTACCAGGACTTCCCGAAGTCGGCCGCGGCCAAGGGCGCGACGTATGAGGTCGTGGCCCGCCAGCCCGGCGACTGGGTGCAGGACAAGGCCCAGTCGGCCTGCCAGAACATGCTCTCGTCCAGCCCCGATACCCAGCTGTTCTACGCCCAGTCCGACGACATGGCGGTGGGCTGCGCCAAGGCGGTCTCCGCGGCCGGCTCCAAGGCCAAGATCGTCGGGATCGGCGGCAGCAAGCTCGGGATCGACGCGGTCAGGTCGGGAGCCATCGCAGGCACCGTCTGCTACAAGCCGGAGGACCTGGGCAAGCTCGCCCTGGACACCCTCTACCAGCACCTGACCGGGCAGAAGAAGCAGGACGCGGCTTTCGTCACGTACGACACTCCGGCGATCACCAAGGACAACCTCGCCGATTGCACGCCGCAATGGTAGAGACACCCCTGCTGGCCCTGGAGGGCCTCGGCAAGGAGTTCCCCAACGGCACCGTCGCGCTCGGCGACGCCCGCCTGACCGTCCACCCCGGCAGCGTGCACGGCCTGGTCGGCGCGAACGGCGCGGGCAAGTCCACGATGATCAAGATCATCGCCGGCGCCCACGCGCCGACCTCGGGCGTCGTGCGCTGGAAGGGCGAGGAGGTCGTCTGGCGCACCCCCGGCGCCGCCAGGAACGCGGGCGTGGCGACCATCATGCAGCACGTGCCGCTCGCGGGCACGCTGACCGTGCTGGAGAACGTCTTCCTCGGCGCCGGCGGCCCCTGGCGGCTGCCCCGCTCCCGCCGCGCGGAGTTCGCCCGGCTGCTGGAGCGCGTCGGCTACGCGATCGACCCGGACGCGGAGG
>NZ_JBHSPA010000072.1:0-14886 GCF_042656245.1 Nonomuraea insulae | reverse complement strand
TGGCCGGCCTGGCCATCGCCGAGCGGCAGATGGTGGCGATCCTGCAGGCCCTGGCCACCGGCGCGGAGCTGGTCCTGATGGACGAGCCGACCGCCTCGCTGGCCGAGGGCGAACGCCAGGTGGTCTTCGACGTCGTACGCCGGCTGTCCGCCCAGGGCACGGCCTTCCTGTACGTCTCGCACTTCCTGGACGAGGTGCTCTCCCTGACCGACCGCGTCACGGTGCTCCGCGACGGCACGGTCGTGGAGGAGGGCGCCACCGGCGACTACGACGAGGACCGCCTGGTCCAGGCGATCGTGGGCCGGGAGCTGCTGGCCGTCGAGCGGCGCAGCGCCGAGCCGGTCGCCGAGGACGCGCCGGTGCTGCTGTCGGTGCGCGGGCTCGGCTCGGCCACCGGCGTGCGCGAGGTGTCGTTCGAGGCCAGGGCGGGCGAGGTGATCGGGCTGGCCGGGCTGCTCGGCTCGGGCCGCTCGGAGATCCTGCACGCCGTCTACGGCGCCGACCCCCATGCGCGCGGGCACGTACTGGTCGAAGGCCGGCAGGTCCGCCGCACCCCGCGTGCCGCCGTGGCCGCCGGCATGGCGCTGGTGCCCGAGGACCGCGGCGCGCAGGGCCTGGTGAACACGTTCCCGATCTGGAAGAACATCTCGCTGCCGCACCTGACGTCCCTGTCGTCGGGCCGGTCGCTGCCACGCGAGCCCGCCGAGCACGAACGCGCCGAGCGGGCCATCGCCGACCTCGGCATCGTCTGCCCCGGCCCGGACGCCCTGCCGACCGAGCTGTCCGGCGGCAACGCGCAGAAGGTCGTGTTCGGCAAATGGTTGTACGGCGGCGCCCGCGTCTTCATGCTCGACGAGCCCACCGCGGGTGTGGACGTCGGGGCCAAGGCCGACATCCTCGAACTCGTCCGCAGGTTCGCCGCGGACGGAGGCGCGGTGCTCGTGGTCAGCAGCGAGTTCGAGGAGATCCTCGCGGTGGCGACCCGGGTGCTGGTCGTGCGCGAGGGCCGCATCGTCGCCGAACGGGCGGCACACGAGACATCCGAGGAGGAGTTGCTGATGCTGGCGAACGGATTCGGCGAGGGAGGTGCGCACGATGCCGCCTGAGAAGGGGCCGCCAGAGAAAGGGCCCGAGAATGGGCTCGGGAATGGGCTCGGGAATGGGCTCGGGAAGCGGTCTAGGTTCGCCACCGCGCTGCGGCCGGGCAACGCGGGCGTGGTCTACGCCCTCCTGCTGATCGTCGCCGTGCTGACCCTGCTGACGGCGCAGCTGGGCCGCCCGCCGTACCTGTCGGCGACGAACGTCATCAACATCCTCGACCAGTCCTCGCTGATCGCGATCCTCGCCGTGTTCACCACGGTGGTGCTGATCAGCGGGAACTTCGACCTGTCCGTCGCCTCGGTGGCGGCGTTCTCGGCGGCGACCGTGCTCAGCCTGGTGGCGCCGCTGGGCCTGCCGGCCGCGATGGCGATCGCGCTGGGCGCGGGGCTGCTGTGCGGCGCGGTGAACGGGCTGATCGTGCAGCTCGTCGGCATCAACGCCTTCATCGTCACGCTGGGCACGATGACCGCGGTGCGCGGGCTGGTGCTCATCCTGACCGACGGCCGCACGATCACCGCCGAGGACCCCGGCGCGCAGAGCTCGCTGATCGCCCTGCAGGCCGGCTACTGGACGGTTCCGCACGTCCTGGCCGTCCTCGGCGTGATCGCGGCGGCCGCCGGCGTGCTGGTGCTGCTGCGCCGCTCCCGCCGCGCCGGGATCATCACGATCGCGGCCGGCGCCGTGGCCATCGCGCTCAGCCCGCTGCTGGGCTTCGACCTGCGGCTGAGCAAGCCGACCTACTACCTCATCGTGATCGCCGCGATCACCTGGGCGGTGCTGCGCTACACGGTGATCGGCCGCCGCCTTTACGCGGTCGGCGCGAACGCCGAGGCCGCGCGCCTGTCCGGCATCAACGTCAGCCGCTACAAGATCGGCGCGTTCGTGCTGAACGGGCTCGGCTCCGGCTTCGTCGGCATCCTGTTCGCCGCCAAGCTGCTGGCCATCAACCCGACCGGCCTGCAGGGCACCGAGCTGACCGTGCTGGCCGCGGCCATCCTCGGCGGCACCTCGCTGTTCGGCGGCCTGGGCAGCGTGCTGAAGTCGGTGGTGGGGGCGCTCATCCTGTTCACCCTGGACAACGGCTTCAACGTGCTCAACCTCGGCGCCAACTACCAGGGCGTCATCGTCGGCACGGTCGTCGTGGTGGCCGCCGCGATCTACACGGTCGCGGGCCGGCAGAGACAGGTCAAACGGGTAAGGGAATCGACGAAACCGCAGGTACCAGTCAGACAGGAGGCGCTGAGATGAGAGGCGTCTGGCATTTCTCCTTCACCGTCGCCGACATCGACACGTCCGTGGCCTTCTACCGGGACCTGCTCGGCTTCACGCTGGTGCACGAGCAGGAGCAGGACAACGACTACACCAGGCGGCTCGTCGGCTATCCCGACGCCGTGCTGCGCGTCGCCCAGC
The DNA here is from genome assembly GCF_042656245.1 of Nonomuraea insulae. Lineage (NCBI taxonomy): Bacteria > Bacillati > Actinomycetota > Actinomycetes > Streptosporangiales > Streptosporangiaceae > Nonomuraea > Nonomuraea insulae. The sequence continues at coordinate 12,375 of NZ_JBHSPA010000072.1, read as the reverse complement.
TCGCCGTGCCCGGCCAGCCGCGCGGCGTCTCCAGCCACGACCTGGAGCTGGTCCAGTACGTACGCCCCCACGGCGAAGCCCGCGACCCCGCCCGCCACCTGCCCGGCGCCGCCCACCTCGCGCTCGCGGTCGAGGACGCCCGCGCCGAGCACACCCGGCTCGCGGCGGCCGGGGTGCGCTTCGTCAACCCGCCGGCCGAGATCACCGCGGGCGTGAACAAGGGCGGCTACGCCTGCTACTTCCTCGACCCGGACGAGATCACCCTGGAACTCGTCCAACCCCCCGCACGCTGACCACCGTCCTTCCCCATCCCGCCGTACAACGCTTTCGAAAGACGGGAGGCGCGAAGCGGGCGGAGGTCCTTTCCGAAGGGCGGCTGAGGTGTGACACCGCAGGTGCGGAAACGGGTTAGGTTGTGAACTCAAACGATTGATCTGCGAGGAGGGATTGGATGACCGTCATCGACGCCCACCAGCACTTCTGGAACCTGGAGACGGGTTCGTACCCGTGGCTGACTCCGGAGTCCGGGCCGATCTTCCGCACGTTCGAGCCGGAGGAGCTCATCCCCCAGCTCGCCGCGGCGGGCGTGGAGCGCACGGTCCTGGTGCAGTCGATGGACTCCTACGCCGACACCGACGCCATGCTCGCCCAGGCCGACGCCCACGACTTCATCGGCGCGGTGGTCGGCTGGGTGCCCCTGGACCGGCCTGAGGAGGCGGCGGGGGCGCTGGAGCGATACCGGCGGCATCCCGGGTTCGCCGGGGTCAGGCACCTCATCCACGACGATCCCGACCCCGACTGGGTGGTCAGGGACGCGGTGGTCGAGGGGCTGAGGCTGCTGGCGGCGGAGGAGGTGCCGTTCGACGTGGTGGCGGTGCTGCCCCGGCACCTGGAGCACGTGCCGACGCTGGCCGAGCGGGTGCCCGGGCTGCGGATGGTGATCGACCACCTGGCCAAGCCGCCCATCAAGGACAAGGGCTGGGAGCCCTGGGCGTCGCTGCTGGCCCGCGCGGCCGAGTGCCCGGGCGTGTACGCCAAGGTGTCGGGGCTGAACACCGCGGCCTCCGAGACGTGGACGGGCGAGGAGCTGCGGCCCTACGTGGAGCACGCGGTCGAGCTGTTCGGGCCGGGGCGGCTGATGTTCGGCGGTGACTGGCCGGTCGCGACGCTGGCCGGGGACTACGCCAAGGTGTGGCGCGAGACGCGGGTCGCGCTGTCCGGGCTGAGCGAGGCCGAGCGCGCGATGGTGCTCGGCGGCACCGCGGCCCACTTCTACGGCATTCAGGAGGATTCCTCGTGATCGACGTGTTCGCGCCCATCGCGGCCGCCGCCGACCTGGCCGTTCCGGCCGCGCACCGGCTGCCCGTCGCCGTCGTCGGCGCCGGGGCCATCGTGGACGTGGCCCACCTGCCCGCCTACCGGCAGGCCGGGCTGGAGATCACCGGGCTGTTCGATCTCGACGCCGGGCGCGCCGCCGAGGTGGCCGCCCGGCACGGGGTGCCCAGGACGTACGCCTCGCTGGAGGAGCTGCTGGCCGACGAGCGGGTCGCCGTCGTGGACATCGCCGTCGCGCCCGGGGCGCAGCCCGCGATCGCGCGGGCGGCGCTCGCGGCGGGCAAGCACCTGCTGTGCCAGAAGCCGTTCGCGCCCGACGTCGCCACCGGGCAGGCCCTGGTGGACCTGGCGGCGGCGAGCGGGCTCAAGGTCGCGGTCAACCAGCAGCTCCGCTTCGACGAGGGCATCGCCGCCGCCCGCGCCATGGTGCGCGAGGGATGGATCGGCGAGCCGACGGCGATGACGTTCACCGTCAACATCCTCACCGACTGGAGCGCGTGGGACTGGCTCGTCACCACCGACCGGCTGGAGATCGTCTACCACTCCATCCACTACCTCGACGCGATCCGCTCGATCCTCGGCGACCCGGAGACCGTCTTCTGCACCGGCAGCCGAACGCCGGGCCAGGTCGCCAAGGGCGAGACGCGCACGATGAGCACGCTCGTCTACCCCGGCGACGTGCGCGCGCTGGTGCACGCCACGCACGAGAACCGCACCGGCGACCAGGAGGCGTCCTTCCGCATCGACGGCAGCGAGGGCGCGATCAAGGGCACCCTCGGTCTCCTGTACGACTACCCGCACGGCCGCCCTGACACCCTGGAGGTCAACAGCCGGGTGCTGCCGACGGACGGCTGGCTGCCGTACCCGGTGACCGGGCGCTGGTTGCCCGACGCGGTGGCCGGGCCGATGGGCTCGCTGCTGCGGGCGATCGCCGAGGGCGGCGAGCCGGAGACCTCCGGCGCCGACAACCTCGGCACGCTGCGCCTGCTCGACGCGCTCTACCGTTCGATGGACAGCGGCGAGAGCCGGCGTCCAGGATCGTCCACATGATGCGCACCCGGGTGACGCTCGCCGACGTGGCCGCGATGGCGAGGGTGGATCGCGCCGTCGTCTCGCGCGTCGTCAACAAGGACCCGACGCTCAACATCCGGCCGGAGACGCGGGAGCGGGTGCTGGCGGCGATCGAGGAGCTCGGCTACCGGCCCAACGTGGCCGCGCGCAGCCTGCGCACCTCGCGGGCGCACATGTTCGGGCTGTTCATCCCCGACTTCGCCAACCCGGTCTACGCCGAGATCATCAAGGGCGCGGAGGCGGAGGCGGCCTCGCAGGGATACGTGCTGGTCACCGGGAGCGCGACCGGGGCGGGGCTGGGCGAGTACATGGACCGGATCGGGCAGGGCCGCATCGACGGGCTGCTGCTGGCCGGGGCCGCCGACGACTCGGCGCTGACCGCGCAGCTCGACCAGGCGGCCATCCCGTGGCTGATGCTCAACAACCGCAGCAGGGGCGTCAAGCGCTACGTCATCCTCGACGACCAGCGGGCCGCCGCGATCGCGGTGGAGCACCTCGTGCTTCTCGGCCATCGCCGCATCGCCCACCTCGCGGGCCCGTCGCGCGCCGACACGGCCGCGCGCAGGTCGGCCGGCTACTCGGCGGCGATGCGCGACGCGGGCCTGCCGGAGGGCCCGATCGTGGCGGCCGACTACACCCCGGCGGGCGGCGCGGCGGCCATGGCCCGGCTGCTGACGCCCTCTTCCGACGCCGCCGAGCCGCCGACGGCGGTGTTCGTGGCGAACGTGGCCTCGGCCATCGGCGCCATGCAGGCCGTGCGCGCGGCCGGGCTGGAGATCCCCCGCGACGTCTCCATCGTCGCCGTGCACGACCTGGAGCTGGCCAGCTACCTGCACCCGGCGCTCACCACGGTGCGGATGCCGCTGGCGGAGCTGGGCCGGCGCGGCGTGACGCTGCTGGGCAGCCTGAAGCCGGACGACACGGTGGCCGAGGTGCTGGCCGGGCCGATCGAGCTGATCCAGCGCAGCTCCACCGCTCCCCCCGGCCGATGAGTTCCGGCATGATCCGGTGTCCGTACATCGACACCCGATGGAGAGGCGGATCATGAGCAAGCTGCTGTATTCGGTCACCATGTCGGCGGACGGCTTCATCACCGGGCCGGGCGGCGACATGTCCTGGCTGACCCCCCATATCGGCCCGAACCCGCTGGTCGACGAGCTCATCGGCCGGATCGGCGCGCTGCTGGTGGGCAACCGCACCTACCGCGGCGACGACCCGCACCGGGGCACCGAGAAGGAGGGCAAGGCGTTCGGCGGCGGCTGGGAGGGGCCCCAGTTCGTGCTGACCCACCACATTCCGCAGACGTCGCAGCCGGACGTCGAGTTCGTCGGTGACCTCGCCACCGCCGTCACCGCGGCCAGGGCGGCGGCGGGCGACGCCTATGTCAACGTGCTCGGCGCCGACGTCGCCCGTCAGTGCCTGGAGGCGGGCGAGCTCGACGAGGTGCTCACGATCGTGGCGCCGGTGCTGCTCGGCGACGGCACCCGCCTCTTCGACCATCCGGGCGGGACGAACGTCAAGCTCGAACGGCTCAGCGTCGGTCAGGTGCCGCACGCCACGAACCTCTGGTATCGCGTGGCGGGCTGACCCCGGGCAGTGCCGGGCACCGGCCGGGCGCATGCGGTCCGGCCGGACAGGGGTGGCGCGGCGCAGCCTCCGACAGGGACGATGTTAGCGTTAACATCACGGTCGAAAGCGGCCATGAACGTATGGACGCTGACAGGTCGTGTCAAGGGCACGGCCGGGCGCGTCAGGCGTCGCCACAGCTCAGACGGCCTTCGCCGGGCACGCCTCGGATGTAAGTTTCACGCCTCGCCGCGACAGGGTTGACGGCCGGTAAAAGCCGCGCCTACATTGCCACCGACGCACGGCGCAGCGTCCGGCCCGATCCGAGGAGGACCCTTGCGCCGCCTATTCCGTCTCGTCGCCGCCTGCGCGGCAGCGCTCGCTCTCACGGGCGCCGCGCTGGCCTACCCCAATCCCGGCCGGGTGACCGGTGACGTCGTGGTGCACGACCCCACGATGATCCGCACGTCGTCCGGGTACGTGGTCTACTCCACCCACGGCTACCTGGAGGCCCGCACCTCCACCGACCGCGTCACCTTCACCCGTGCCGGGTCGGCGTTCCGTACGCCGCCGTCGTGGTGGCGTACGTACTCGTCGGGCAACGACCCGTGGGCACCCGACATTTCCCTGCAAGGTGGGAAATATCTGATGTACTACGCGGTCTCCAGCTTCGGCTCCAACAACTCCGCCATCGGCCTGGCCACCAGCTCGACCGGCCAGCCCGGCTCCTGGAGCGACCAGGGCGTCGTCTACGCGACCACGACGAGCAACGACCACAACGCCATCGACCCGAACCTCCTGGCCGACTCCTCCGGCCGGTGGTGGCTGAGTTTCGGCTCCTACTGGACCGGCATCCGCATGATCCGGCTCAACCCCTCGACCGGCAAGCGGCTCTCCTCCGACCAGACGCTCTACCACCTGGCCACCCGCCCCGACGCCCCGTACGCCGTCGAGGCGCCCGACATCGTCAAGCACGGCAACTACTACTACCTGTTCGCCTCCTACGACCGATGCTGCGCGGGCACCAGCAGCACGTACAAGATCAAGGTCGGCCGCTCCACCAGCCCCACCGGCCCGTACGCCGACCGCTCGGGCAAGTCCATGCTGAGCGGCGGCGGCACGCCGGTCCTGGAGACCCACGACCGCGTCATCGGACCCGGCGGCCAGAGCGTCATGTCCGACGTGGACGGTGACCTGCTCGTCTACCACTACTACGACGGCAACGACAACGGCACGCCCAAGCTCGGGCTCAACCTGCTCGGCTGGGACTCCGCCGGCTGGCCGTACGCGTACTAGAGGAGGAAGCTCTCGGAGGCCCGCCCGGGCACGATCGCCCGGGCGGCGGCCTGCGCGCTCGTGCCGGCGAGCGGCTGTTCGGGGGAGGTCGCGGCGAGCCGGGGGCCGCGCAGCAGCCAGCGCCACAGCGCCCCGAAGCAGGCGGTCGTAATGACAGTTCCCGGGAGCCCTCCCTGGCATGGCATTCTCGCAAGTTTCGGACGGCCGAATTTAGGCCATTGACATCCCCACAAAACGGACTTTAGCGTTGTGCGAAACGTTTCGACTCCAGAATCGGCCAGCCCACCCCCCGGAGCCTCATGACCTCGTTACGTGACGTGGCCGAGCGTGCCCAGGTCGCGGTCAGCACCGCGTCCGCCGCGCTCAACGGCACCCGGCCGGTGGCCGCGGCGACCAGGCTGCGCGTCGAGCGGGCCGCGGAAGAGCTCGGCTACCGGCCGAACCTGCTGGCCCGCGGTCTGCAGAGCAAGCGGACCCGCATCCTGGCCCTGCTGTTCCCCGCCCCGCACAGCGGGTTCGGGCCGACCGAGATGCAGTTCGCCACCGGCGCCGCCGAGGCGGCCCGCGAGCTGGGCCATCACCTGCTGCTCTCCCCCGAGCACGCCGACCCGATCGAGGAGCTGCGTCACCTGACCGGCCTGGGGCTGGTGGACGGCGTGCTGCTGATGGAGGTGCGGCTCGACGACGAGCGCGCACGGTTCCTCTCGGGCGCCGGGGTCCCGTTCGCGATGATCGGGCGGACCCGCGACCCCGCCGGGATCGACTACGCCGACATCGACTTCGCCGCCACCGCCGGGGACGCCGTGGCGCACGTGGCCGGACTCGGGCACCGCAAGCTGGCCTTCTTCAACCTGTCCGCCGGCACCTACGCGGCCCAGTACGGCCCGTCGATCCGGGCCGGGGCGGAGTTCGCCGCCGCCGCGCGCCAGGCCGGCATCGGGTACGTCGGCGACTTCCGTCCAGGCTCGGCGGAAGAGGGCGGCGAGGCGTTCGACCGGCTGCTGGCCGAGCACCCGGACGTGACCGCGCTGGCGGTGATGGACGACCACGCGGCGGTCGGCGTGATCGCGGCCGTGGCGCGGCGCGGCTGGCGCATACCCGAGGACCTGACGCTGCTGCTGGTGTTGTCCTCGGCGCGGGTGGCCGAGATGTTCCACCCCAGACTGACGACGCTGGAGCCGCCCAGCGCCGAACTGGGCCGGCTCGGCGCCCAGATGCTCATCGATCGGTTGCGGGGTGACGGGCCGCCGCGGCAGCGGCTCGTGCCCTGCCGGCTGGTGGCGGGGGACAGCTCCGCGCCGCCGCGTGAGGGGGTCACATCGTGAAGCTCGGCATGCACACACTCACCGAGGGGCGCGGGCTGCTGTTCGGCGGGGACTACAACCCGGAGCAGTGGCCGGAGGAGGTCTGGGCCGAGGACGCGGAGCTGATGCGCGCCGCCGGGGTCAACCTGGTCACGGTCGGCGTGTTCAGCTGGGCCAGGCTCGAACCCGAGCCGGGCAGGCTGGACTTCGGCTGGCTCGACCGGGTGCTCGACCTGATGGCCGCGAACGGGATCGCGGTGGACCTGGCCACCCCGACGGCCTCGCCGCCGCCCTGGCTGGGGCACCGGTGGCCGGAGACCCTGCCGGTGGACGAGGACGGGCACCGGCTCTGGTACGGCTCCCGCAACCAGTTCTGCCCCTCCTCCCCCGTCTACCGCGAGCGGGCCCTGGAGATCGTCACCGCCCTGGCCGACCGGTACGCCGGGCACCCGGCGCTGGCGCTGTGGCACGTGGGCAACGAACTGGGCGAGGTCTGCCACTGTGACGTCTCGGCCGCCGCGTTCCGTGCGTGGCTCCAGGAGCGTTACGGCGACCTGGGCACGCTCAACGAGGCGTGGGGCACCACGTTCTGGAGCCAGGGGTACGGCGACTGGGCCGAGATCGTGCCGCCGCGCCGCGCGCCGTACATCATCAACCCCTCCCAGCGCCTCGACTGGTGGCGCTTCTGCTCCGACGCCCTGCTCGGCCAGTTCCTTGCCGAGCGCGACGTGCTGCGGGCGCGCACGCCTGGCACGCCGGTCACGACGAACTTCATGGGCCTGTTCAAACGGCTGGACTACTGGTCGGTCGCCGCGGAGGAGGACGTGGTCGCCAACGACTGGTACCCGGAGCCGGGAAACCCGCTGACCCCGGCGAGGACGGCGCTGACCCACGACCTGATGCGCGGCCTGGCAGGAGGGCGGCCGTGGCTGCTGATGGAGCAGGCCACGAACGGGGTCAACTGGCGCCCGCACAACCTGCCCAAGCCGTCCGGGCAGTTCCGGCTGGAGTCGTTGCAGGCGGTGGCGCGGGGCGCGGACGGCCTGTGTTACTTCCAGTGGCGGGCCTCCCGCTTCGGCGCCGAGCGTTTCCACGCCGCGATGGTGCCGCACGCGGGCGCGGAGACGCGGCTGCACGCCGAGGTGCGCGCGCACGGGCAGGAGCTGCGCCGCCTGGCGGAGGTGACGGGCGAGCCGGTGCCGGCGCGGGTGGCGATGGTGTTCGGGTGGGAGAGCTGGTGGGCGCTGGAGGAGCGGGGGCGGCCCAGTGACCGGCTCAACGCCGTCGACCAGCTTCTCGACTACTACGTGCCGTTCTTCGAGCGCGGGGTGAGCGTGGACGTGGTGCCGCCGTCGGGGGATCTGTCCGCGTACGCGCTGGTGGTGGTGCCGAACCTGTTCCTGGTCGGTGACGAGGACGCGGCGGCGCTGACCGCGTACGTGCGGGCCGGCGGGGTGCTGGTGGTGGGGCCGTTCTCGGGGGTGGTGGACCCGTGGGCGCAGGTGCGTACCGGGAGGTTCCCGGCGCCGCTGCGCGAGGTGCTGGGCGCCTCCGGCGAGGAGTGGCTGCCCGCGCCGGAGGACCGGCCGGTGCGCTGCCGCTGGAGCGGCGGCCCAAAGATCGGCCCAAAGATCGGCGCGGAGATCGGCCCAGAGATCGGTGCGGAGTTCGGCGCGCGGGTCTGGACCGAGCTGCTCGAATCCGAGGGCGCCGAGGTGGTGGCCGAGTTCGCCGAGGGCGACCTGGCCGGGCGGCCCGCGGTGACGCGGCACCGTAGCGGCGAGGGTGTCGCCTGGTACGTGGCCACCATGCCCGAGCCCGCCGCCCTCGCCGAGCTGGCCGGAAAGGCGCTGGCCGACGCCGGGGTGAGCGGCGTGCTGCCAGGGCTGCCTGTGCTGCCCCGCGGCGTGGAGGCGGTGCGCCGCGGCGAGGTCCTGTTCCTGCTCAACCACGGCACGGAGAGCGCACGCGTGCCCATCCCCGAAGCGGCCGAGGACCTGCTGACCGGCTCGCCCGTGAAAGAGCACGTCACGCTGGCGCCCCGCGCGGTCGCCGCCCTGCGCCCCCTCGAGAACGGAGCGGCATGAAGTTCAAGGACGGCTACTGGCGGATGCGTCCCGGCGTCCGGGGCGACTACGCCACCGCGGCCCTCGACGTGACCGCGGACGACGGCGGGCTGCGCGTCCTCGCCCCGACGCGGCGGATCACCCGGCGCGGCGACACGATCGACGGCCCGGTCCTGCGGGTGGACCTGTCCTCGCCGATGCCGGAGGTGATCCGCGTCCGCACGGTGCACTTCGCCGGCGCGGTGCCGGACTCCCCCGTCTTCGAGGTGCGCGACGACCACCCGGACGTGAAGATCGCCGTGACCGCCGCGGAGGCGAGCCTGACCAGCGGCGACCTCACCGTACGGGTCGGCAGGGACGCCCCCTGGGACATGACCTTCACCGCCGGCGGCCGCGAGCTGACCCGCAGCGGCGGCAAGAGCCTGGGCGTCATGCACGACGCCGACGCCCGCCACTTCATGGTCGAGCAACTCCGGCTGAGCGCCGGCGAGCTCGTCTACGGCCTCGGCGAGCGCTTCGGCCCCCTCGTACGCAACGGCCAGTCGGTCGACATCTGGAACGAGGACGGCGGCACCAGCAGCGAGATCGCCTACAAGAACGTCCCCTTCTACCTCACCAACCGCGGCTACGGCGTGTTCGTGAACCACCCGGGGCGGGTGTCGTTCGAGGTCGGCTCGGAGAGCGTGTCGCGGGTGCAGTTCAGCGCCGAGGGCCACGACCTGGAGTACCTGATCATCCACGGGCCGTCCCCCGCCGCCATCCTGCGCCGCTACACCGCCCTGACCGGCCGTCCGGCGCTGCCCCCCGCCTGGTCGTTCGGGCTGTGGTTGTCCACCTCGTTCACCACCGACTACGACGAGGCCACGGTGACCTCGTTCGTGGACGGGATGGCCGGGCGGGACCTGCCGCTGAGCGTGTTCCACTTCGACTGCTTCTGGATGCGCCGCTTCCGGTGGTGCGACTTCGAGTGGGACCCGGAGGTCTTCCCCGACCCCGAGGGCATGCTGCGGCGGCTGAAGGAGCGCGGGCTGCGCGTCTGCCTGTGGATCAACCCCTACATCGGGCAGGCGTCGGCGCTGTTCGACGAGGGGGCCGCCGCCGGGCACCTGCTGCGCAGGCCGGACGGCACGGTCTGGCAGGATGATCACTGGCAGGCCGGCCGTGCGCTGGTGGACTTCACCTCGCCGGCCGCCCGCGAATGGTATGCGGGCAAGCTGCGAGGGCTGCTCGACATGGGGGTGGACGCGTTCAAGACCGACTTCGGCGAGCGTATCCCGACCGACGTCGTCTACGCCGACGGCTCCGACCCCGAGCGGATGCACAACTACTACAGCCTGATCTACAACCAGACCGTGCACGACGTGCTGGCCGAGCGGGGCGAGGCCGTGTTGTTCGCGCGCTCGGCCACGGTGGGCGGGCAGCGGCTGCCGGTGCACTGGGGCGGCGACTGCGAGTCCACGTTCGAGGCCATGGCCGAGTCGCTGCGCGGCGGGCTGTCGCTGGGGCTGGGCGGGTTCGGGTTCTGGAGCCACGACATCGGCGGGTTCGAGGGCCGGCCCGACCCGGCGGTGTTCAAGCGGTGGGTGGCCTTCGGGCTGCTGTCGTCGCACAGCCGGTTGCACGGGAGCGGCTCGTACCGGGTGCCGTGGTTGTTCGACGAGGAGTCCGTGACGGTGCTGCGGTCGTTCACGCGGCTGAAGGCGCGGCTCATGCCCTACCTGTACGCCGCCGCCGTCCAGGCCGCCGCCGAAGGGCTGCCGATGATGCGGGCGATGCACCTGGAGTTCCCCGGGGACCGGGCCTGCGACCACCTGGACGCCCAGTACCTGCTCGGCCCGGACCTCCTCGTCGCGCCCGTGCTGTCGGCGGATGGTGAAATTTCGTACTACGTGCCTGAGGGGGTGTGGACGCGGCTGCTCGACGGGGAGCGGGTGACCGGGCCTGGCTGGCGTACCGAGCGGCACGGTTTCGACAGCCTGCCGCTGCTGGTCAGACCGGGCGCCGTGATCGCCACCGGCGCCCGCGACGACCGTCCCGACTACGACTACGCCGACGGCGTCACCCTCGACGCCTACGAACTCCCCGACGGCTCCGCCACGACCGTCACCGTGCCCGCCCTCGACGGCCGCGCCGCTGCCGTGTTCGAGGTGTCACGCGACGGCGACCGCGTACACGGCCGCCGCCTTGAAGGCGCCCCCGCCCCCTGGAACCTGCGCCACGCCGGCACCCTCGCCGCCGCGGCGCCGGAGATCGACCACATCGAGATCATCCTCAGCGCCAAGGAGTGACATGCCTGCCTTCCCCGAGACCTTCCTGTGGGGCACCGCCACCGCCGCCTACCAGGTAGAAGGGGCCTGGAACGAGGACGGCCGCGGCCCGTCGATCTGGGACACCTTCTCCCACACCCCTGGCCTGGTCACGGGTGGCGACACCGGCGACGTGGCCTGCGACCACTACCACCGGCTGGAGGAGGACCTCGACCACCTGGCCGCGCTGGGCGTCGGCGCCTACCGCTTCTCCATCTCCTGGCCGCGCGTGCAGCCGGGCGGGCGCGGCCCGGTCAACGGGCCGGGCCTGGACTTCTACCAGCGGCTGGTGGACGGCCTGCTGGCCAGGGACATCGCCCCCGTGGGCACGCTCTACCACTGGGACCTGCCGCAGGAGCTGGAGGACGCGGGCGGCTGGCCGAACCGCGACACCGCGCGGCGCTTCGCCGAGTACGCCCGGCTCATGGGCGAGGCGCTCGGCGACCGCGTCCGCACCTGGATCACGCTGAACGAGCCGTGGTGCTCGGCCTACCTCGGCTACGCCTCCGGCGTGCACGCCCCCGCCAGGACCGAGCCCGCCGCCGCCCTGGCCGCCCTGCACCACCTGAACCTGGGCCACGGCCTGGCCGTCCAGGCGCTGCGCTCGACCGCCGCCAAGGGCGCGCAGATGTCGGTCACGCTCAACCTGCACCACGTGCGCGGCGTGTCCGAGCGCGACGCCGACGCGGTGCGGCGCGCGGACGGGCTGGCCAACCGGGCCTTCCTCGGCCCGATGCTGGAGGGCGCCTACCCGCGCGACCTGATCGCCGACACCGCCTCGGTGACCGACTGGTCGTTCGTGCGCGACGGCGACGAGGCCACCGCCTGCCAGCCGCTGGACGTGCTGGGGGTCAACTACTACAACCCCACCCTGGTACGCCAGTGGGACGGCGACGGCGCCAGGGAGACCGCCGACGGGCACCAGGACGGGGCCACCTCGCCGTGGATCGCCTGCGAGGACATCGAGTTCGTCAAGCAGCCGGGGCCGTACACCGAGATGGGCTGGAACATCGACGAGACCGGTCTGACCGAGCTGCTGCTGCGCCTGCACCGCGACTACCCGGACCTGCCCACCATGATCACCGAGAACGGCGCGGCCTTCCCCGACCAGGTCTCCCCCGACGGCCGCGTCCGCGACCTGGACCGCGTCGACTACCTGCACCGCCACCTGTCGGCCGTGAACGAGGCGATCACGGCCGGGGCGGACGTGCGCGGCTACTTCGTGTGGTCGCTGATGGACAACTTCGAGTGGGCGCACGGCTACGCCAAGCGGTTCGGCATCCTGCGCGTGGACCGCGAGACGATGGAGCGCACCTGGAAGGACAGCGCCCACTGGTACCGCGACGTGGTGGCCGCGGGCAAGCTGCCCTCCTAGACGAGTAAGTCCGATCTCCGGTCAGTGGTCGTAGGCGGTCAGTGACCGGGTGATTG
>NZ_JBHSPA010000071.1:82752-102509 GCF_042656245.1 Nonomuraea insulae | reverse complement strand
GGCCGTGGTCTTTCCCGCGCCGTTCGGGCCGAGCAGGCCGCAGACCGTGCCCTGGCCCACGTCCAGATCGACGCCGTCCAGCGCCGCCTTCTCGCCGTACGTCTTGCGCAGGTCCTGCGCGAGTACCGCTGACATGCCGCCTCCTTGCGACGCGAATCGTACGCCGTACCGTACAAGGTACGAGGCGATCAGGCAACCGTACGGTGTACCGTACGAAGGTGACAGTCGAGTACTCCGGCAAGGGCGACCCCGCGCGCAGCCTCGCGCTGCTCTGGCGTACCAGCGAGCGGGCCAGCCGCAAGGGCAGGCCGGAGCTGAGCGTGGACCGCATCGTGCGCGCCGCCATCGAGGTGGCCGACGCCGAGGGGCTGCAGGCGCTGTCGATGCGCCGCGTGGCCGAGCGGCTGGGCGTGGGGACGATGTCGCTCTACACCTACGTGCCGGGCAAGCCGGAGTTGTTCGACGTCATGCTCGACGAGGTCTACGGCGAGACCGCCAGGCCGCACGACGTGCCGGGCGGCTGGCGGGGCCGGCTGGAGCAGATCGCCAGGGAGAACTGGGCCCTCTACCTGCGCCACCCCTGGCTGTTGCAGGTCGCGGCGAGCCGGCCGGTGCTCGGCCCGAACGTCACCGCCAAGTACGACTACGAACTCCGCGCGGTCGACGGCATCGGCCTGTCGGACCTGGAGATGGACTCGGTGATCACGCTGATCACCGGCTTCGTGCACGGGGCGGCCAGGGGCGCGGTGGAGGCGGCGCAGGCGGAGAGCCTGACGGGGCTGACCGACCAGCAGTGGTGGGCCGCGCACGCGCCCTTCCTCAGCCGGATCGCCGACGCCAGCCGCTACCCCACGGCGGCCAGGGTCGGACAGGCGGCCGGCGAGGAGCTCCAGGCGGCCTACAGCCCCGAGCACGCCTTCGAGTTCGGCCTGGAACGTGTCCTCGACGGCGTCGAAGCCCTGGTGAACAAGAAGTCAGCCTGACAGCGCCTCTTCGTAGGCGCGCAGCGTGTCCACGACCATGCGCCGCTGATCGGGCGTGAGCGGCTCCAGGGCCTGCCGCCACGCCTTGGCGCCGTACCCGAGCCACTCGTTGATCGCCCCCTGATGCCCCTCGGCGATGCTGACGATCGTGCGCCGCCGGTCCGCGTCGTCCTCGCGCCGCTCCAGCACGCCCTTCCTGCTCAGCTCCCCCACCATCAGACTGACCGTCGCGGGCGCCACCTCCAGCCGCGCCGCCAGCTCGTTCACCGTCATCGAGCCGTCGAACAGCAGGTACGCCAGCAGCGACAGATGCCGCGGCGCCAGCGACAACGCCTGCAACTCCTCCGGCACCTTCAGCCGCTTGGCGCGCCCCACCATGCGCGGCATCAGCAGCAGCAACGTCCTGATGCCGTCGTCCACGCTCAAGCCGTCAGTTGACATGGGCAACACCTTGCTGTCTAAATTAGCTTTGCTTGCAAAGCAAATAGGAATGTCAGTCTCCCCAAAAGGATAATGAGATGAGCGACTTCAACCAGCAGGTGATCGAGGAGTTCCGGGCGAACGCCGGCAAGGTGGGCGGCATGTTCGCAGGCGCCTCGCTCGTGTTGCTGACCACGGTGGGCGCCAGAACAGGGCAGCGGCGCACGAACCCGGCCGTCTACCTGCGCGACGGCGAGCGCATCCTGGTGTTCGCCTCCAACGCCGGCGGCGACGCCCACCCGGCCTGGTACCACAACGTGCTGGCCGGCCCGAGGATCACGGTCGAGCTCGGGGAGGAGACGTTCGCGGCCAGGGCGGTGCCGCTGGAAGGGGAGGAGCGCGATCGCATGTACGCCCGCCAGGCCGCCATCGACCCGGCCTTCGCCGCGTACCAGAAGCAGACCGACCGGGTCATCCCGGTCATCGCGCTGCACCCCGAGCAGGAGCGGCTACGCGCGTTCGGGGCCGAGCTGGTCAGGATCCACGCCTATCTCAGGGGCGAACTGGCCAAGGTACGCGCGGGCGAGGCGCCCGCCGACGATCTGCGGGCGCACTGCCTGACGTTCTGCGAGGCGATGACCTTCCACCACAGGGGCGAGGACCGCGTGGCGTTCCCCTACCTGGAGAAGTTGTTCCCCGAGCTGAAGCAGCCCCTCGACCGGCTGCGCGGCGAGCACGCCGTGCTCGCCGGGCTGATCGAGGAGCTGCGCGGGGCCGGCGATCCGGCCACGCTCGACCGGATCGCCGAGGAGATGGAGGCCCACTTCGCCTACGAGGAGGAGTTGCTCGTCCCGGTGCTCGACTCCCTCGAAGAGGTGCCGTGGGCGAGCTAGCGCACGGGGGCGGCGCGCAGGCGCACGACGTGCTCGACCAGCGAGATCAGCGTCGCCTTCACCGACTCGCGATGGCGGGCGTCGGTGCGCACGATGGGCACGTGCGGCGAGAGCGCGAGCGCCTCCCTGACCTCGTCGTCGGAGTGCGGGAACTGCCCCTCCCAGCCGTTGACCCCGATCACGAACGGCAGCTTGGCCTCTTCGAAGTAGTCGATGGCAGGAAAGCTGTCGGCCAGGCGGCGCGTGTCGAGCAGCACGACGGCGCCGATCGCACCCCGCACGAGGTCGTCCCACATGAACCAGAACCGGTGCTGACCGGGCGTGCCGAACAGATAGAGAATCAGATCACGGTCGAGTGACAGACGGCCGAAGTCCATCGCCACGGTCGTGGTCTGCTTGTTCGGCGTCATCCCGAGGTCGTCGATGCCCGCGGACGCGTCGGTCATCACCGCTTCCGTGGTGAGCGGGAGGATCTCCGACACCGCCCCCACGAACGTCGTCTTCCCGACGCCGAAGCCCCCGGCCACGACGATCTTCGTCGAGGTCAGGCCGGGGCTAGAGCCTGCGTAGTCCACTGAGCACCCTTTCGAGCATGTTGAGGTCTGGCTGTCCCTGGCTGAGGCGTGGCTGGTGCAGGCGGACAAGCCCTTCGTCGGACATGTCCGCCACGAGCACCCTCGCCACGCCCAGCGGGACGCGGAGCAGGGCCGAGATCTCCGCGACCGACCGGAACGACCTGCAAAGCTGCATGATGGCCTCCTGCTCGGGAGTGAGCATGGTCATCTCGTCGTCCGGGATCGACATGGAGGAGATCAACGTCTCCATCGCGAGGTGATAGCGCGGCTCGGATCGGCCGCCTGTCACCGCGTAAGGACGGAACAGGGGCTCATCGTCCCCAATTCCGTCACTGCCGTACACGGCCCTCTCCCATCAGTTCCATAACATCACCGGGACCTGGCTGCCTGGAGTTCCGCGCGCAAGGCCAGCGTGAGCGCCTGTCCCGCCCTGTCTACCAGCAATGTCATCTGGTACGCCACGAGGCCCATGTCACAATCAGGACCCGCCAGAACCGTCAGAACCGAGCCGTCGCTGACGGCCATCACCAGGAGCAGGCCGCGCTGCATCTCGACGACGGTCTGCGTCACCGCACCGCCTTCGAACACCCTGGACGCACCCACGGTCAGGCTCAGCAGCCCCGCGGAGACCGCGGCGAGCTGGTCGGCCCGGTCCGGAGGGAAGCCCTCCGAGGCGGCCAGGCAGAGCCCGTCCGCCGAGACCACGACGGCATGCGCGACTCCGGGCGTATTGCGGACGAAGTCGGTGATCAGCCAGTCGAACCTGTGCGCCTCATGGCTAAGGGTTGTCACGCATCCTCCCCGGCGGGACGCTTACTCACTCTGTTCCTCCTGTCCACGTACTTCTTCGCGGGCCCGTCGTACGCCCTGCTGGTAACCGGCCATCCGGCTGCGCATCCGGTCGGCTGAGACCGGGGGCGCCGGAGCCTGCCGCTGCGGTTGCTGTTGCGACTGCGCGGGCTGGCTCGCCGTGCCGGGCACCAGGTTGGCCTTGGGGGTCCGCTTGGGCAGCCCGGCGGCTGTGATGCCGCCGAGGCTGGGCTCGCTGGCTGCGGCCGCCGCCCGCCATCCGGCGTCTGCGGCCGTTCGCCACGCTTCCTCCCCAGAGGGTACGGCTTGCGCGGGCGAAGCCTCACCTCCGGTCGTAGCCGGCGGCGCCGCCTCTTCGGGCGGCCTGCGGAACCAGGCGGACTCCACCGAGGCGAAGATCGGCAGGTATTCCTCCTGCTCCTGCTCCATCGGCGACACGTCCACGGAGGGCGCAGGATCCGGCCGGCGAACGTCATTCGTGGGGTACGACGGCGGCGTCTGGAACGCGCCATTACCAGATCCGCGAGAACCTGGGCTGGGGTACGAAGGGTAGGTTCCGGCGTCGAACAGGCCCGGCTGCCTGCGGTAGGAGCCCCCGTCGGTGTCGGCGGTGAAACCGGCGACCCCCGCTCGGCCCGGGTCGGAGTTGAACGCCCCGAACGCGGGCCTGGGCGCCTGGGGAGCGCTGTCGTACGTGCCCGGTCCCTGCTGTCCCGGCTGTCCCTGCTGCGGCGGTCCCGCGTGTCTCGGCGGGCTCGGGGGCCGCTGGCCGGCGTCGAAGGAGTCGAAGCTGGCGAACGACCTGAACGACCCGTTATGCCCGTTCTGCCCGTTGTGCACGGGCGGCGGTGGCGCCGCCTGGCTGGGCACCGCGCCGCCGCCGAACGCCGGCCGCTGCGGCAGCGGCTGCTGGGTTCCGTCGGTGATCAGGGTGGGCGGCAGCAGCACCATGGCGATCAGGCCGTTGCCCTCGCCCCTGCGCAGTTGCACCCGGATGCCGTGGCGCAGCGCCAGCCGGCCGACCACGAACAGGCCCATGCGGCGGGAGACCGACACGTCCACGACGGGCGGCTCGGCCAGGCGGCGGTTGGCCTCGGCCAGTTCGTCCTCGGTCATGCTGATGCCGGTGTCGCTGACCGACAGCAGCGCGCCGCCGCCCTCGATGAGGCTGCTGGTGACGATGACCTGGGAGTTGTTCGGGGAGAACTGGATGGCGTTCTCGACCAGCTCGGCGACGAGGTGGACCAGGTCGTTGGCGCAACTTCCGAGCACCGACGTGCCCCGGTGCACGCGTACCTGGACGCGCTCGTAGCCCTCGACCTCCGACAGCGCGGCGCGTACGACGTCGACCAGCTTGGCCGGCTGGCTGCGCCGGCGGGTGGCCTCGTGGCCGGCCAGGACCAGGAGGTTCTCGGAGTTGCGGCGCATGCGGGTGGCCAGGTGGTCGAGCTTGAACAGGTCGGACAGCCGGCCGCCGTCCTGCTCGCCCTTCTCCAGGCCGTCGATCAGCGAGATCTGCCGCTCGACCAGCGTCTGCGTGCGGCGCGAGAGGTTGACGAACATCGAGCTGATGTTGCTGCGCAGCTCGGCCTCCTCGCCCGCCAGGCGCACGGCCTGCCGGTGCACCTGGTCGAAGGCCCGCGCGACCTCGCCGATCTCGTCGTTGCCGTCGACCTCGATCGGCTGCACGTCACGTACGGACGAGTCGCCGCTGGCGCGGAGCTGGTGCACCACGTCGGGCAGCCGGAAGCCGGCCACCTCCAGCGCCTCGGTGCGCAGCCGGCGCAGCGGGCTGACCATGGAGCGGGCGATGGCGACGGTGAGCAACAGGACGAGCAGCAGCAGCGCGACGATCAGGGCGCCGGCGACGATCGCGTTGCGGATCTCGCCGTCGCGGAGCTCCTGGCTGCGCAGGTTCACCTTGCCCGCCAGGCCCTTCTCGATGCCGTGCAGCACCTCGATGGCGACGGTGTTGTTCTTGAACCACTCCTCGCGCTCGGCCCTGGCCGAGATGAGGTTGTCGGTGATGACGGCGCCCGGCTTGCGGCCGCTGGCCAGCGTGACCGCGCGCGACTTGGTGAGCTGGATGTTGACGTACCTGGGTTCGGAGGCCAGCGCCTTGGACAGCTCAAGGCCGACCTCGACGCCGGCCTCGGCGCCCACGGTGGCGATGTCGCTCTGCTGGCGGGCGTTGGAGGCGATGAACTGCTCGACGACCTTGCCGTCCACGCGCTTGGAGTCGTAGGAGGCCTGCAGGAGCTGCACGCGCTGCCGGGAGATCTCCTCCTTGGCCGCCGCGAGCGCGCTCAGGCCGCGGAACTGGCCGACGATCTGCGAGTCGTCCGACATGAGGCTCAGCTCGTCGTGCAGCTTGAGCAGGGTGTCGGTGAGGAAGTCGTAGCGGATGGTGTCGGTCTGGCCCTCGGTCCTGATCTTGGCCAGCCGGCCCATGTCGTACTTCGCCTGGGCGGCGGCCTTGACCACGCGCGGGCCGTAGGAGTCGTCCATCGTGTCGAGGTCGGAGCGCACGGTCTTGATCAGCGTGTCGACGGCCGCCTTGCGCTCCGTGTAGGCGGGTGCGAGCTTCTTGCGCAACGCACGGTTGGCACCGATCCAGCCACCCGTGTCACGCTCCAGCCCGATCGCCTGCACCAGGTCGCGGATCCGACCGGACTGCTCGGCCGAGGTGGCCGTGCGATCATAGACGCCGATGCTCTGCACCGAGCCGACCACGCGCGCTCCCCCGAGCACGACGCCGGCGATGGTGGGCACCAGGATGAGCGCGGTGAGCCGCCACCTCACGCGCCAGTTACGCAGGCCGAGCCGCGACAGCGGCCGCTTGTGGCGGTCCCGCTCGGCGGCCGGGCCGCTGCCCGAGTTCCCCGTAGTCACCGCTTCCGCTACCCCTCAATCGTCCCGTCAGCAACGGGTCATCAAGCCGTCCACAAGGTATCCGCAGCATCTGACTTATCCGGCATTTCGGACACAATTGTTACCAATGCGACCGGTTGTCGTGTGCTGTTGGTTATCGCAGTGCGGCAAGGACTTGATCGCGGACTTGAGCCCTTTGCGCGTCGTCGCTGAGGGGGCGACCCGCGCGGTCCACAACATAGAAGACGTCCACCGCCTCCGCGCCGAGAGTCTCCACGCGAGCGGCCCTCACGTCAAGACCGCAGTCACCGAACGCTCGTCCAATACGCCACAGGAGCCCCGGCCTGTCATGGGCCCTGACTTCCACCACGGTGGCGGTCGCGGAGGCGTCGTCGACCAAGGTCACACGAGGTGGCGCCACCGGCACGCGGGGCGGCCTCATCGAGCGTGTGCGGCGGGCCAGCCGCTGCTCGATGTCAAGACGTCCAGCAAGGACGAGACGGAGATCGGACTCCAGTGTCGCCGGGTCGGGAGGGGAGCCGTACTCGGGGATCACGGAGAACTCGATCACCGCCGTGGAGCCCGCGGACGCCGACGAGGCCGAGCGCACGACGAGCCGGTGCGCGGACAGCACCCCCGCGGCGCTCCACAACAACCCCACCCGGTCGGGGGCGACGACCGTGACCGCTCCCCCGTGGACGCGGACGGCGCCGCCGCCGTGCCGGGCCAGCGAGGCCTGCTCCTCCGACAGCATGGGCGGCTTGGGCGGCGGCGAACCCGCCAGCACGGACCGCACGCGGCGTACGAGGTCGGCGACCAGCCCCGCCTTCCAGCTGTTCCAGGCGGCCGGACCGGTCGCGTTGCCGTCGGCCACCGCCAGCGCGGCCAGCAGGTCGAGCACCTCCCGCGTGCCCACTGTGGCGGCGACCTTCTCGATCGTGACGGGGTCGTCGAGGTCCCTGCGGGTGGCGGTCTCGGGAAGCAGCAGATGGTGGCGTACGACCGTGGCCAGCGTCTCGACGTCCTGGGCGGGCAGCCCGATGCGGGTGGCGATGTCGCGGACCACGACCTCGCCCGTCGCCGAATGGTCGCCTGGCCAGCCCTTGCCCACGTCGTGGAAGAGCGCCGCGATCAGCAGGAGGTCGGGACGGGAGACCTCGCGGGTGTGGCTGGCGGCGTTCGCGGCGGCCTCGATCAGGTGGCGGTCGACCGTGAAGCGGTGGATCGGATTGCGCTGGGGACGGTGGCGTACGCGTTCCCAGTCAGGGAGCAGCTTGACAAGGATGCCCGCCTGGTCGAGCTCCTCCCACACGGGCACGGCGGCGCGGCCCGCGCCGAGGATCGACACCAGCGAGTCACGCGCCTCCTCGGGCCACGGCACCGGCATCGGAGGCGACTGAGCTGCCAGTACGGACATCGTCGCGGGCGCCAGCGGCAGCCCGGAGTCGGCCGCCGCGGCGGCGACCCGCAACACCAGGATCGGGTCCTTGCGCGGGTTGACCCCCCTGGCGAGCACCACCTCGCCACCGTGCTCGACCACACCGTCGGCCAGCGGGCGGCGCCCACGCGGAGCGGGGCCTGACAGGAGCCTGTCAACGGTGCGCCAGGTGCCGTCGAAGGCATGGGAGATGGTGCGCCCCGCCTCCGCGAGCCTGCGCATCAACGCCTCGGCGTCCAGCAGGCCGAGCAGCCCGGCCACCGCGTCCTGCTCCTGCAGGACCAGCCGGTCGGTGCCGCGGGCGGTGACGACGTGCAGCGCGTGCCGCACGTCGAGGATGAACTCGTAGGCCTCCCGCGCCCGCGGCCCCGGCGCCGAGGCGACCCAGGCGGCGGCCACGGCCTGCATGGCCTGCACGTCGCGGAGCCCGCCGCGGCCGTCCTTGAGGTCGGGTTCGAGCAGGAATGCCAGCTCCCCGCTGACCTGGGCCCGCTGGTCGGACGCGTCACGCAGCTCGCCGAGCCGGCGCCGGGAGTCGGCGCGCCATTCGGCCAGCACCGCCTCCCTGGCCTTCCTGGTCAGGTCGGGGTCGCCGGCCACGTGCCTGGCCTGGATGAGGCCCAGCACGGCCTTGAGGTCCTGCCTGGCGACCGAGACGGCCTCTTCCACCGTGCGTACGGAGTGGTCGAGGTTGACCGCCGAGTCCCAGATCGGATACCAGATCCGGTCGGCGATCCTGGCCACGTCGGCCCGGCCGTTGTGCAGCAGCACCAGGTCGAGGTCGCTGCCGGGCGCCAGCTCGCCCCTTCCCAGGCTCCCGACGGCGACCAGTGAGACGTGGTCGCCGTCGCTCGCCGTACGGAAGAGATCCTTGAGCCACCGGTCGGTGTCCGCGGCCCGCTCCTTGCGGGCCGCGGCGTACGAACGGGCCTCTCCCCTCACTGCTCTGCCCCCTTGCCGAGCTCCACCCGAACACCGTTGTCCAGGCATCGCAGCGAGGACGTCCAGTGACGGATGCCCTCGCCGCGCCGCGGATCCATGCTGCGCCTGATGGCCTCGCTCCGCGAGGGCATCCTGTGATGGATGTCCTCGCTTCGCTGCGGATCCATGCTGTGTCTGATGGCCTCGCTCCGCGAGGACGTCCTGTGATGGATGTCCTCGCTTCGCTGCGGATCCATGCTGTGTCTGATGGCCTCGCTCCGCGAGGACGTCCTGTGATGGATGTCCTCGCTTCGCTGCGGATCCATCACAGGGCTTCCGGGCCCCGTTCCCCCGTGCGGACACGGATGACGGTGTCGACGGGAACGGACCAGACCTTGCCGTCGCCGATCTTGCCGGTGTGGGCCGCCTTGACGATGACGTCGATCACGTCTTCGGTGTCATCCTCTTCGGCGAGGACCTCCAGCCGGACCTTGGGCACCAGGTCCACCTGGTACTCGGCCCCGCGGTAGACCTCGGTGTGGCCGCGCTGGCGCCCGTAGCCGCTCGCCTCGCTGACCGTCATTCCCTTGACGCCGAACTGTTCCAGTGCGGCCTTCACGTCATCCAGCTTGAAGGGCTTGATGATCGCGGTGATGAGTCTCATGCGTCCACCTTCTTAGGTGCGGGTGCGGTGGGACCGTTGGGGGAGCTCACGCCGGAGGCGTAGATCGTGCCGAGGTCGTAGCCGGTCTCGGCGTGGGTGGAGACGTCGATGCCGGTGACCTCCGACTCCTCGGGGACGCGGAAGCCCATGGTCTTGTCGATGATCTTCCCGATGATCCACGAGACCACGAAGGAGTAACCACCGACCGCGATCGGACCGAGCACCTGGAGGCCGAGCTGGCTGAGCTGCCCGCCCTCGATCAGGATGCCCTTGTTCTGGCCGGGCAGGAACGGGTAGGCCGCCACGAAGCCCAGCGAGATCGCGCCGATCACACCACCGACCAGGTGCACGCCGACCACGTCGAGAGAGTCGTCGTAACCCATCTTGTACTTCAGGCCCACCGCGTACGCGCAGCCGACACCGGCCAGCAGGCCGATGACCACGGCCGCCCACGGGTCGACGAAACCACAGGCGGGCGTGATGGCGACCAGACCGGCCACCGCGCCGGAGGCGACGCCGAGCGTGGTCGCGTGACCGTCGCGCAGCTTCTCCACCACCATCCAGGCGCCGGCGGCGACGGCCGTGGCGACCTGGGTGTTCATGAAGGCCAGGCCCGCGGTCTGGTCGGGCGCGAGCTCGGACCCGGCGTTGAAGCCGAACCAGCCGAACCACAGCAGACCGGTGCCGAGCAGCACCAGCGTCAGGTTGTGCGGGCGCATGGGCTCCTTACGCCAGCCCTTGCGCTTGCCCAGGACGAGTGCGAGCGCGAGCGCCGCGGCGCCGGCGTTGATGTGCACGACCGTGCCGCCGGCGAAGTCCTCGATGCCGAGCTGGCCGAGCCAGCCGCCGCCCCACACCCAGTGGGCGACGGGGAAGTAGACCACCGTGGCCCACACCAGCGAGAACAGCACCCACGCGCCGAACTTGGCCCGGTCGGCGATGGCGCCGCTGATCAGCGCGACGGTGATGACGGCGAAGGTGAGCTGGAAGGCGGAGAACACCATGAGCGGGAAGTTGTCAGCCGCGGCGGCCTCGGCCGTCACGTTCCCGCCCTCGACGACCAAACCTTCGTAGACGGCGTTGAAGACACCGCTCAGACCGACATAGTCGAGTCCCCCGATGATCTTGTTGACGAAGCCGGTGCCATCACCGGCCGCGTCGAACGCGAACGAGTAGCCGTACAGGACCCAGGCGACGGTCACGACGATGATGCTGACGAACGACATCATCATCATGTTCAGAACGCTCTTGGCCCGGGTCATGCCCCCGTAGAAGAACGCGAGGCCCGGAGTCATCAGCAGCACCAGGGCGGTGCATACCAGCATCCAGGCGGTAGTGCCGCTGTCGATCATCGAAGCGACCCTCCTTCGTACATGTGACGTGTGGCCACAGCGTGTTCGGCTGGGGTTTCGTGGCTCGACCAGGCGTGTTTCACATTCGTGAATCTCGCCGCGCGGGTGTTTCGCCTAGGTTTCGGGCTTCTCACCGGACCTTTTTCGGCGATGCCAAACCGGACATGAGATACTTAGGCTTGCCTAACCTAAGCGATCAAGGAATACACATGCGTCTCCGCCTGACCGTCGCCGCCCTGCTCCCCGTGTTAGTGCTCGCCGCGTGCGGGACCTCGACCACCTCCCAGGAGGCGGGCCCCACCAGGACCGTCAAGCACGCCATGGGCGAGACCAGGGTGCCCATGACTCCGAAGCGGGTCGTCGTGCTCGACACGGACAAACTCGACACGATGGTCTCGCTCGGCCTCACCCCCGTCGGAGCGGCACAGGCCCAGGAGAATCAGGCGTGGCCGAAATACCTCGGCTCCGCCCTGGCGAACACCAAGCCGGTCGGTACGCTCCAGCAGCTCAACATCGAGGCCATCATGGCGCTCAAGCCGGACCTCATCCTCGGCACCAAGTTCCGGCAGGCCGCCTTCTACGACAAGCTCACCAAGATCGCCCCGACCGTGTTCACCGAGCGGGTCGGCATCACCTGGAAGGAGAACTTCCTGCTCGACGCCGAGGCGCTGGGCAAGAAGGACCAGGCGCAGCAGCTCCTGGCCGCCTATCAGACGCGCGCCAAGGAGGTCGGGGCCAAGTTCTCGAAGCTGCAGGTGAGCATCATGCGGTTCATGCCGACGGAGATCCGCATGTACGGCCCCGAGTCGTTCAGCGGCATCGTCGTGGGCGACGCGGGCATCCCCCGGCCGCAGGTCCAGCAGCTCGCCGACCAGGACGACAAACGTTTCGGCAAACTGAGCCAGGAGAACATCGCCAAGGCCGACGCCGACGCGGTCTTCTACAGCGCGTACGGGGAGGCGGCGGCCAAGTCGCAGGCCTCGGTGACCGGCGGGCCGCTGTGGAAGAACCTCGGAGCGGTCAAGTCGGGCAACGCCCACAACGTGGACGACGAGATCTGGATGCTCGGGATCGGCGTCACGGCCGCCGGCAAGATCCTGGACGACCTGGACAAGTATCTGACGCCGCTCACGTAAGCCGTACCCGATCGCCCTTCCTGACCAGACCGGGCCGCACCACCCGCGCGTACACCCCCGCGCAGGCCTGCGGCCCCATGTCGAACACGGGCACCCGGTTGTGCTGGGAAACCGTGCGCAGGGCGTCGGCGTCGCGCCCCAGAGCCCCGTGCGCCAGCGTCGGCACGGCGCAGCGGGGACTGGGCGCGAGGACGTGCAGCACGACGTCCTCGCCGACGCTCAGCTCCCGCCCCACCCAGCCGTTCTCCACGAAGCCCTCCGCCGTCTCGGTCGCGATCACCAGATTCGGCCGGTAGCGGAGGGCTTCGACGTGCCCGCGCGGACTCAGCGCGCCGATCCGCTCGACGGCGGAGGTGGAGATCAGGTGGACGGGCGCGAAGTCGAAGAACGTGCCCTCGGGGGCCGCCCCGCCGAGCGTGCCCACCGTGTATGGCACCTCCGCCTCGATCCCCTCCGCCAGCACCTGCTCCGGCACGGACCGCTCGAACTCGGCGCCCTCAGGCGGCACGTCGATCAGCCGGACCTCGCGCCCGACCAGCTCCGACAACTCCGCGTCACCCGGCGCCCGGGCGCCCTCGATCGTCAGCAGCCCGCGCCAGAGCCGGGGATTCTTGGCACTGGCGATCTTCCCCGTCACCACGTCGAGCACCGCCCGCGCCCGATCCCCCGCGAGCCCGCGCTCGGTCACCCCGCTCTCGGCGACCTCTTCCCCCAGCATGGACTTGACCGGATAGCGACGCAGCGTCTCGACATGCATGCCGACGAGCCTACGGCTGCGCCCAGAACCGCCTCAAATGCGGCACCAGCTCACCGGCCCGCTCGTCCGGGAAGAACAGCCGCCCGCCCTCGATCTCCACGATCTCCCGCACGCCCGGCAGCGTGTCCCGCAACCACCGCGCCCAGCTCACGTCGAAGAACACGTCACCCGTGCCCCACACCACGAGCGCCGGCACGGTCAGCACGGCGAGCTGCGGCTCGATCGCGACCAGCTCCTTGGCGTCGATGCCGGTCAGCAGCCGTTCGAACGCGCGCCCGCCGTCCGGCTTGCTCAGAATCGGCCTGATGTACGCCTCCACCAGCGCGGCCGGATCCTCGATGCGCTCGTAGCCCTCTCCGAAGGCGGTCTCGGTCAGCAGTTCCGGCCGGTCGAGCAGGAGGGCGGCAAGCCCGGCCAGCTCACCTCTGGCGGCCAGCTCGACGGTGGGCTTGAACGCCTCCGGCGGGGTGTTGGTGTGCACGTCGCAGTTGGTGAGGGTGAGGGTGCGCAGGCGTGCGCGATGCCGTACGGCGAAGATCTGCGCCACGGCGCCGCCGGTGTCGTTGGCCACGAGATCGACCTCGCTGAGCCCCAGATGCTCGCACAACTCCTCGACGGCCTCGGCGAGCGCGGGCAGCGACAGATCCTCCCGCACGGCGCTGCCACCGTGCGCCGGCAGATCGATCGCCACGCACCTTCGCTCGTCACGCAGCTCGGCGATGACGTTCCGCCAGAGATGGGAGCTGGTCCCGACACCGTGCACGAACAGACTGACGGGCCCCTGCCCGACGTCCACGTAGGTGATCCCCTCCACGGGCTTGATCCTTCCTCAGATAACAAACCGACTGTCGGTCTATGAAATTACCGACCGATAGTCGGTTTGTCTAGAGTGGATTCATGAACCTCAAGGCCGAACGCGGCGCGGCCACCCGCGACAAGGTCCTCACCATCGCCACGCGACTCTTCGCCGACCGGGGCTACGACGACACCTCGATCGAGACGGTGCTCCAGGAGTCGGGGCTGAGCAGGGGGGCGCTCTACCACCATTACGCGGGCAAGGAATCCCTGTTCGAGGCGGTCCTGGAGGCCACGGAGGCGACCGTCGGGGCCAAGATCGTCGAAGCCGTCCGTGACTCCCCTGACGCCGAGTCCGCCCTCCGGACCGGCGTCCTGGCCTGGATCCGCCTCGCCGGCGACCCGGTCATCAAACGCATCGTCCTCATCGACGCACCATCGGTGCTGGGCTGGGAGCGCTGGCGCGCCATGGAGGAGCGCTACTCGTTCGGCATGCTGAAAGGCGCCCTCCGGGCCACCGGCTCAGTGCGCCCCGAGTTCCTGGACCTGCACGCGCACATGCTGCTGGCGGCCATCAACGAGAGCGCGCTACTGGTGGCCAGGGGCGGCGACCACCCAACGGCCGAGGCCGCCGTCGAAGATTTCCTCCACCGCCTCCTCCGCCCCACCTGACCCCGCCCAGCACTCCTAAGGGCATCGTCCCGCCGACGCGGCGCCTCAGAGGAGGCCCGGGGCGGTGACGGTGGGGGGCCGAGCGGAGCGCCGAGGCAACCGCGCCGCCCCGGGACAGGCACATGCGCCCACCAGCCGCAGAGCGCCACCCCTCTCAGGCGCCGCGTCGGCGGGACGGTGGGGGGCGGGTCTCGGCGCCCTTGACGGTGCTGAGCGGTCGGTCCCGGTTGCATGGGCGCGCGGGACCGGCGCCCTGAACGGCGGCCGGGCGGGAGGGCCGCCGGAGGTCCAGAAGGGTCAGGCGGCGGCGGTGGCCATTTTGCGGAGGCGGGCCAGGGCGTCGCGTTCGATGCGGCGGGCGCGGTCGCGGCCGATGCCGTAGCGCTCCCCCACCTCGGTCAGCGTGTGCTCGCGCCCGTCCACCAGCCCGTAGCGCCACCGCAACATCTCGCTGGTGGCCCCTTCGAGCCCCAGAAGCCACTGGTCGAGCCGCTCGCGTTCCAGGATGTCGATGGCCTGCTGCTCAGGATCGGCCCAGGTCTCGTCGGCGATCATGTCGCCGAGCTCCGTCTCGTCCTCGTCGCCGACCCCCAGTTGCAGGGAGACGGGGTCGGAGGCCCAGCGGCGCAGCTCGCGCACGCGCTCGATGGGTAGTTCGAGGATCGAGGCGAGGTCGTCGTCGGTCGGCTCGGCGTCGAACTCCGCCAGCAGGTCGCGCCGCACCCGCATCAGCCGGGTCATCTGCTCCCCCGCGTGCGTGGGCAGGCGTACGGGACGGGCCTGCTCGTGGATGGCGCGCCCCACCGACTGCCGGATCCACCACGTGGCGTAGGTGGAGAACTTGTATCCCCGGCGGTAGTCGAACTTCTCCACCGCACGAACAAGGCCCAGGTTCCCCTCCTGGACCAAGTCGATCAGCGGCATCCCCCGGCCGGAGTATTTCCTGGCCACCGCCACCACGAGGCGGAGGTTGGCCTGGATGAACTCATCCTTGGCCCGCTGGCCCGAGATGGCCAGCCGCTCCAGCTCCTCGTCGGCCGCGTCCCCGATGCGCGGCTCCGTGCCCCCGCTGTCGAGCAGCTGCTCGGCGAACAGGCCCGCCTCGATCCGCTTGGCGAGCTCCACCTCTTCCTCCGCCGTGAGCAGCGGGACCCGGCCGATCTCGGCCAGATATGTCCCCAGCAGATCGCGGTCAGCGACGTGCTGATCCTGCGTGCGACTCCCCGTAGGCCTTGCCATCCCCAGGCACCTCGTTCCGCAGCTGCGTTCTATACCCGGCCAACGTCCGGCCACATGCAAAGATTCCCTAAACAACTACGACCGGGGGATGGTTCTGGATGTCCTCCTAAAGGAGGAGACCGGCCTGAAACACCTGGTGGACGAGGGGAACGCCGGGTCGATAGGCCACATGCACGTATGAGGGAGCGTTGAGCACGACGAGGTCCGCGCGGGCTCCGGGCCGCAACCACCCTACGTCCGTACGGCGCAGCGCGCGCGCCCCTCCGTACGTCGCCGCCCTGATCGCCTCCAACGGCGTCATCCGCATCTCCCGTACGGCCAGCGCCACGCAGAACGCCATCGACGACGTGAACGACGAGCCGGGGTTGCAGTCGGTGGCCAGCGCCACGGTCACGCCCGCGTCGAGCAGCCGCCGAGCCTCCGGGTACGGCGACCGCGTCGAGAACTCGGCCCCCGGCAGCAGCGTCGCCACCGTCCCTGAGGAGGCCAGCGCGTCCACGTCGGCCGCCGTCAGGTGCGTGCAGTGGTCGGCGGAGGCGGCCCCCAGCTCGCAGGCGATCCGCACCCCCGGCCCCTCGGTGAGCTGGTTGGCGTGCACCCGCACCCCGAGCCCCGCCTTCAGCCCGGCCGTGAGGATCTCCCGCGTCTGGTCCCCGTCGAACGCCCCCCGCTCGCAGAACACGTCCACCCACTTCGCGTACGGGGCACAGGCTTCGAGCATCTCCCCCGCCACGAGCCGCACGTAGGAGTCGGCGTCCGCGTCGGCGGGCACCACGTGCGCGCCCAGGAAGGTGGTCTCGTCGGTCAGCGCGGTGGCGATCTCCAGGCAGCGCCGCTCGTGCTCGACGGACAGGCCGTAGCCGCTCTTGATCTCCACGGTGGTCGTGCCCTGGGCGAGCATCTCGTTCACCAGGGCGTGGGTGCGGGTGGCCAGCTCGGCCTCACTGGCCTGGCGGGTGGCGGCGACGGTGGTCCTGATGCCGCCCCCGGTGTACGGCTCGCCCGACATGCGCGCCTGGAACTCGGCCGTCCTGTCACCGGCGAAGACCAGGTGGGCGTGGCTGTCCACGAAGCCGGGAATCACGGCGCGGCCCTCGGCGTCCACCCGCTCGTCGGCGTCGGGCGCCCCGGCGGAGGGCCCCGTCCAGGCGACCAGGCCGTCCTCGATGACGAGCGCGGCGTCGGCGATCTCCTCCTGTTCGGGGTCGCCGGTGTACAGGAGTCCGATGTGGTCGATCACGGTGGTGGTCATCGCAGGCTTCCTATCGCCTCGGCCAGCATGGATCCGACGTCGCCGAGCACGTGACGGCCCTCGGCGACCACTTGGCGGCCCCCGGAGACGACCGAGTGCACGTCGGCCGCCGTGGCCGCGTACACCACCGCCTCCAGCCCCGACGCCCCCGCCGTCCGTACGGAGTCGAGACGGACCGACACCAGGTCCGCCCACGCGCCGGGCACGAGCTGGCCGGCGTCGGGGAAGCCGAGCGAGGTGTGGCCCCCGCTCGTGGCGGCGGCGAGGAGGTCGGCGGCGGGCCAGTGACCGCGTTTCTCGGTGGCCAGCCGCTCATCCAGCTCCACCGCCCTCGCCTCCTCGAACAGGTCGATCACGGCGTGGCTGTCGGAGCCCAGCGTGATCCGCGCGCCGCGTTCCGAGGCGGCCCTGGCGGGGCCGATGCCGTCGGCGAGGTCGCGTTCGGTGGTGGGGCACATGCAGATGTAGGTGCCCGACTGCCCGAGCAGCTCGATGTCGAC
The DNA here is from genome assembly GCF_042656245.1 of Nonomuraea insulae. NCBI lineage: Bacteria > Bacillati > Actinomycetota > Actinomycetes > Streptosporangiales > Streptosporangiaceae > Nonomuraea > Nonomuraea insulae. Next base: position 85,231 of record NZ_JBHSPA010000071.1, on the reverse strand, counting down.
GTCGGTCAGGTGGGTGGCGTGCACCACGGTCGAGCGCGGCCCCAGCACCCCGCGCTCGTGCAGGACCTGGACGGGCGTGGCCGCGTACGTCTCCACGCAGGCCGTGTTCTCCGCCCGCTGCTCGGAGACGTGCACGTGGAGCGGCGCCGCGTGCCGGTGGGAGAAGTCGGCCACGACGGGCATCTGCTCGGGCGGCACCCCCCGCACCGAGTGGATGGCCGCGCCGATCTCCACGTCGGACTGCCCCTCGTACTCCCCCGCCAGCCCCTCGGCCCTGGCCGCCCAGCGCTCGGCGTCCCCGTCGCTGAAGCGCAGTTGCACCCCGGACAGGGGCACGCCGATGCCGCCGGACAGGTAGCAGGTGTCGAGCAGCGTGATGCGCAGTCCGGCGGCGCGGGCGGCGCGGACGAGCGCGTGGCCCATCGCGTTGGGATCGTCCCGGTACGGCCGCCCGTCCTGGTCATGGTGCAGGTAGTGGAACTCGCCCACGCACGTCACCCCCGCCAGCGCCATCTCGGCGTAGACCGCCGTGGCCAGCCGCAGGTAGGAGTGGGGATCGAGGCGGGCGGCCACTTCGTACATGCGCTCGCGCCAGGTCCAGAAGTCGCCCTTGCCCTCCTGCGCGGCGCCGCGCAGGGCACGGTGGAAGGCGTGGGAGTGGGCGTTGGCCAGGCCGGGGATGGTCAGCCCCGGCAGCCGCACGGCCGAGGCGGGCGGCGGGCCCTGTTCGATCCGCGCGATCCTGGTGCCCTCGATCTCGACGAGGACGTCGCCGGCGACCCCGTCGGGCAGCCAGGCCCGCTCGCACCAGTAGGTCAGCGACACAGATCCTCCAGCACATCCGCGAGTGCCACGACTCCCGCCTCGCAGTCTGCCTGTTCGGCGTGCTCGCCGGGGGAATGGGAGACGCCTGTGGGGTTCCTGACGAACACCATGGCGCTCGGGACGCCCGCAGCGGCGAGGATTCCCGCGTCGTGACCCGCGCCGGTGGGCAGGATCGGCGCGGGCGTGTCGCCGCCGATCACCCGGGCCAGCCGGTCCCTGAGCACCGGATCGAAGCCGACCTCCGGCGTCCAGGACTCCTCGCCCACCTCCGAGGCCGTCGCGGTGAGCTCGGCGACCAGTTCGCGCACGGCCCGCTCGTCGGCCCCGCGCGCGTCCAGCCAGGCCGAGACCAGGCCGGGGATGGCGTTGGCGTTGCCGGGCGAGACGCGTGTCTTGCCGACCGTGGCCACCACCCCGAGGCGCTCGGCCGCCTCCCGCGCGGCGAGCACCATGCGGGCGAACGGCAACATCGGGTCGTCCCGGTCGGCCAGCCTGGTGGTGCCCGCGTGGTCGGCCCGGCCGCGGAAGTCGAAGCGCCACCGCCCGTGCGGCCAGATCGCCGCGGCCACCCCCACGGGGCGGTCCTCGGTGACGAGCCCGCGGCCCTGCTCGACGTGGAGCTCCACGAAGGTGCCGACGGCGGCGAGGGTCTCCTCGTCGCGCCCGATCTCGCGCGGCCTGCGCCCCGCCCGCTTCATGACCTCGGCCAGCGTGCCGCCGTCGTCGTCGGTGAGCCCGAGCGCCCGCTCCGGCGAGAGCACCCCGGTGAGCAGCCGCGACCCCATGCACGGCACGCCGAACCTGGCGCCCTCCTCGTCGGTGAAGCACGCCACGCCCACCGGGACGGACGGCGTGATGTCCCGCTCCCGGAGGAGGTCGAGCGCGGCGAAGGCCGACACGACGCCGAGCGGCCCGTCGTACGCGCCGCCCTGGCGTACGGAGTCCAGATGGCTTCCCGTCACCACGCCTGGCCGCTCCGGCGACGGGGAGCCCCACCACGCCCACAGGTTGCCGTTGCGGTCTTCCCGCAGGTCGAGCCCCCGCCGCGCGGCCTCACCCCCGAACCACTCGCGTAGCTCCAAGTCGGCGTGCGACCACGCGTCCCTGAGGTAGCCGCCGGTCTCCTGATCTCGTCCTATGTGCGCGAGTGGCTCAAGCATGGACCCAACTCTAGTGAATGGATTCATTCACCTCAGTTGACGGGGCCTCCTCTGGGCCGGACGGTCAGCTCGGTGAGGTGGGCGTCGGGCCCGGCGGTGACGGCGGCGAGCAGGGCCCGCGCCACGGTCTCCGGCTTGAGGTATTTGCCGGGTTCGAACGCGCCCCCCTCGTACTCGCGCACACCCCGCTGCATGTCGGTGGCTGTCCGGCCGGGATAGACGGTCGTGACCCGCAACGAGGGCTCCTCCAGCCGCAGCGCGTCGGCGAACGCCTTCAGCGCGAACTTGCTGGCCGCGTAAGAGGCCCAGTCGGGATTGGCCCGCTGGCCCGAGCCGGAGTTGATGCACACGACGTGCCCGCCGGCCCGCCTGAGCGCGGGCAGCAGCAGCCTGGTCAGCTCCGCGACCGCGACGACGTTCACCTCCATGGTCCTGCGCCACACGTCGGCCGGCTGGTCGGCGATGCGGCCGAGCCGGCTCACCCCGGCGCTGTG
>NZ_JBHSPA010000071.1:0-82720 GCF_042656245.1 Nonomuraea insulae | reverse complement strand
GTCGGCCGCCGTGACCCGCGTCAGCTCCACCGGCCAGGGCCGCGAGCCGGGCAGCTCGGCCGCCAGCGCGGCCAGCGCCTCCTCGTCCCGGCCGCCGAGCAGGACATCGTGGGTCGGGGCCAGGGCCCGGGCGATAGCCGCGCCGACCCCCCGTGAGGCGCCTGTGACCAGCGCCGTCGGTCGTTCACTCATGAACGGCAGCTTATTGAGCTTGACGACTGCGCGTCGCTAGGCAAGATCGCCGGGTAGGAACGTACCGGTCTCGTCGGTCATCCGCTCATACTCGTCGAGCCGGGCCTGCGTACGCAGCGGCGCCGCGTCGGCCATGGCCTCCACCAGGGCCATGGCCAGGGCGAGCGGCGCAGCGTGCGAGTCGAACACGAGCCGGTCGCCCACGGGCGCGTCCAGCACGACTTCCGCCGGGAAATCGGATTTATCCGTTATGCAGGCCACCCGGAAGCCGAGCTTCTCCGCGTACTCCAGCCCCTGCACCGCCTCTCTCGGGTAGCGCGGCAGGACCACGGCCACCAGCCACTCGGCCCCGGCCCTGCGGGCCGCGTGCAGCCCGTCCACCAGCTCGGACCCGCCGTGCGTGAGCAGCCGCACGTCGGGATGGATGCGGCGGGCGTAGTAGGCGAAGGTGGTGGCCAGCCCGCACGAGACGCGCAGCCCCAGCACGGGCAGCGGCTCGGTCGCGGCGAGCTGCTCGCCCAGCTCCTTGAGCGGGAACGCGCTCAGCCGCTCCCTGACCAGGGCGAGGTTGCGGATCTCGCAGTCGATGGCCCCGCGCAGCAGGCTCTCCTGCGGCCCCTCCGCGCTCCCGCCCAGCACCAGCGGCCGCAGGGCCTGCCGCAGCTCCGGATAGCCCGCGAACCCCAGCACCATGGCGAACCTGGTCACAGAGGGCTGGCTGACCCCGGACCGCTCGGCCAGCTCCACGCTGGACAGGAAGATCGCCTCATCCAGGTGCTCGCTGAGATAGTGCGCGATCCTGCGCTGCACCGGCGACAGCCTCCGGCCCTCCAGCAGCAGGTCAAGCCCCCCGTGAAAGCCGCTGGGAGAGCCACCTTCAGAGCCACTGTGATATCCGTCCGCCACGCCACCTCCAACGCCAGGGACCACGCGTTCTCATCCCTCCCATTGGTAACAAAGGAGGTCAGGATTCTCGCATCGGGATGCGGATGCCCTTGTCCTCGGCCACCTCGGCGGCCTCCTCGTAACCCGCGTCCACGTGCCGCATGACCCCGGTGCCCGGGTCGTTGGTGAGGACGCGGTTGAGCTTCTCGCCCGCCAGCGCGGTGCCGTCGGCCACCGTCACCTGGCCGGCGTGGATGGAGCGCCCGATGCCCACCCCGCCGCCGTGGTGGATGGACACCCAGGCGGCCCCCGAGGCCGTGTTGAGCATGGCGTTGAGCAGCGGCCAGTCCGCGATCGCGTCGGACCCGTCGGCCATGGCCTCCGTCTCGCGGTAGGGGGAGGCCACGGAGCCGCTGTCGAGGTGGTCGCGGCCGATCACGACGGGCGCCTGGAGCTCGCCCGAGGCCACCATGTCGTTGAAGCGCTCACCGGCCACGTTGCGCTCCCCGTAGCCCAGCCAGCAGATGCGCGCCGGCAGCCCCTGGAAGTGCACCTTCTCCCCGGCCTTCCTGATCCACCTGGCCAGGGGCTCGTTGTCGGGGAACAGCTCCAGGATCGCCCGGTCGGTGGCGGCGATGTCGGCCGGGTCGCCGCTGAGCGCGGCCCACCGGAACGGACCCTTGCCCGCGCAGAACAGCGGCCTGATGTAGGCGGGCACGAACCCGGGAAAGTCGAAGGCCCGCGCGTAACCGGCCAGCTTGGCCTCGCCCCTGATGGAGTTGCCGTAGTCGAACACCTCCGCCCCCGCGTCCTTGAACCCCACCATGGCCTCGACGTGCCGCGCCATCGACGTGCGCGCCCGCTCGGTGAACCCGGCCGGGTCCTTGTCCCGCTCGCCGGCCATGTCCTCGAAGGCGACGCCCAGCGGCAGGTACATCAGCGGGTCGTGGGCCGAGGTCTGGTCGGTGACGATGTCGATCTCCGCGCCGCGGGCCAGCAGATCGGGCACGGCCTCGGCGGCGTTGCCGACCACGCCGATCGACAGCGGCCTGCGGGCGTCGCGGGCCTCGTAGGCCAGCCGCAGCGCCTCCTCCAGCGAGGCCGCCTCCACGTCGAGGTAGCGGTGCTCGATGCGGCGGGCCACCGAGCGCGGGTCGCAGTCGACGCAGATGACCACGCCGCCGTTCATGGTGACGGCCAGGGGCTGCGCGCCGCCCATCCCGCCGAGCCCGGCCGTGAGCGTGATCGTCCCGGCCAGCGTGCCGCCGAACCGTTTCTCGGCCACGGCGGCGAACGTCTCGTACGTGCCCTGCAGGATGCCCTGGGTGCCGATGTAGATCCACGAACCCGCGGTCATCTGCCCGTACATCGTCAGCCCCGCCGCCTCCAGCCGCCGGAACTCCTCCCAGTTCGCCCAGTCGGGCACCAGGTTGGAGTTGGCGATGAGCACCCGGGGCGCCCACTCGTGGGTGCGGAACACACCCACGGGCCGCCCCGACTGCACCAGCAGCGTCTCGTCGCCTTCGAGCGTGGTGAGCGTCCTGACCAGCGCGTCGAACGACGGCCAGTCACGCGCCGCCCGGCCTGACCCGCCGTAGACCACGAGCTGCTCGGGATGCTCGGCCACCTCGGGATCGAGGTTGTTCTGGAGCATGCGCAGCGCGGCCTCCTGCGGCCAGCCCTTCGCCGTGATCGTGGTGCCTCGCGGGGCGCGGACGGTTCTGCTCATGGGCGGTCCCTTCGTGAATGAACCCATTCACGAAGAGACTAGCCCTTCTCAGCTGACGAGGAACTGGGTGGCCGCCAGCTCGCGGTAGAGCTCGTCGGCGCCGACCAGCTCGTCGTGCGTGCCCACCGCCCGCACGCCGCCGCCTTCCATGACCACGATCCGGTCGGCGTTGGTCACGGTGGACAGGCGGTGCGCGATGACCAACACGGTCGTCTCCGAGGCGACCTCGGAGATCACCTCGCGCAGCCGCAGCTCGTTGACCGCGTCGAGCTGCGAGGTGGCCTCGTCGAGCAGCAGCAGCCTGGGCTTGCGCAGCAGCGCCCTGGCGATGGCCACGCGCTGCCGCTCGCCGCCCGACAGCAGCACGCCGCGGTGCCCGACCGCCGTCTCCAGCCCCTCGGGCAGCCTGGAGACCAGGTCGTCGAGCCGCGTACGCGCGATCGCCCGGCTCAGCTCCTCCTCCGTCGCGTCCTGGGCGGCGAAGAGCAGGTTCTCCCTGAGCGATCCGGCCAGCACGGGCGCGTCCTGCTCGACGTAGCCGAACGCGGCCCGCAGCTCGCCCAGCGGCCAGTCCCTGATGTCCCTGCCGCCGACCTCGATCCTCCCGTCCTGATGGTCGTAGAAGCGTTCGAGCAGCGCGAACACCGTGGACTTGCCCGCTCCTGAGGGCCCGACCAGCGCGGTCAGCCCGCCGGGCGGCACCTCGAAGCTCACCCCGTCGTGCACGATGGGCCGGTCGTCGCCGTACCGGAACACCACGTCCTCGAACCTCACCCCGACCGGCCTGGCCTCCACCGGCGTCGCGGCGCTGACCGGCTCGGCCGGCAGGTCCTCGATCTCCTTGATCCGCTTCATCGCGGCCAGGCCCTGCTGCAGTTGCACGCCGCCCTGGACGAGCTGCCCGATCGGCGGCACGAGGTAGAACAGGTACAGCAGGAACGCGATCAGCGACGACACCTCGAGCGTGCCCGAGGCCACCCGGGCGCCGCCCACGGCCAGCACGGCCAGGAACGCGATCTGCACCGACATCCACGTCGCCACTCCCGCCAGCGACGTCCATCCGGCGACCTGCATGCCCCGGTCCCGGGCGCGCGTGGCCGCCTCGCCGACCACGGCGATCTCCCGCTCCTCCGCGCCACTGGCCTTGACCGTCCGGTACGCCTGCAGCGCCCGGTCCAGCACGGCCCCCATCTCGCCCACGGCCTCCTGGGCGTGCGTCTGGGCCCGCTGGATCTTCGGCATGATCAGCGCCACCATCCCGCCGATCACCACCACCACGAGCAGCGTGACCAGCAACAGCACGCCGTCCATGGTCGCCATCATGACGATGGCCCCGACCAGCATGAACGCCGCGCTGACCGAGTCGACGACGCCGTTGGTCAGCACCGCGCGCAACAACGTCGTGTCACCGGTCACCCGCGACAGCAGGTCGCCGGGCTTGAGCCGGTCCACGTCGGCGACCCTGAGCCGCAACATGCGATCCACGAGCCTGCGCCGGGCGCCGAGCACGATGCCCTCGCCCGTGCGCTCCATCAGGTAGCTTCCCCCGGCCGAGACGACCGCGCCCACCAGCACCGCCACGGTCAGCCCCAGCAACGGCGCGGCCATCGACCCGGCCTGGCCGAACGCGTCCACGACGTACTTGGCGAGCAACGGCATCGCGAGGCCCGCCACCGAGCCGATCAGGCTCAGCAGTCCGCCCAGTAAGAGGACCTTCCGGTGCGGGCGCATGTAGGAGAGCAACTCCTTGACCACCGCATCTCCTTTCACGATATTTCTCGACTTGCTCTAAACGAACGGGGCGGCACATTCCGCACCCCGGCACGGAGTCAACCTAAATTGACGACTTAAGTATGTCAACTTTGGTTGACCCTCATCCTCAGGGATGAGACCGACATCCGGCGGCGGCCGGCGGACGAATAGGGCGTCGAGGAACCCGGCCGGAACCTCGTAAGTCACGATCAGCCCTTCCCGAAAGGACCGAACATGGAGCTCCGGATCAACCGGCGCGCTCTAGTCGGACTTGGCCTCGCCGCTGCGGTCGCCGCGTCGTCCCTGGCCGTGCTCCGTACCGACTCCGGCATGGCTTCCTCGCACCGCGAGGCCCCCATGATCTCGGGTGACCCGCAGCACGACAACACCGACGTGTACGCGTTCGTCAGCCCTGACAAAGCCGACTCCGTGACCTTGATCGCCAACTGGATCCCGTTCGAGGAGCCGCACGGCGGCCCGAACTTCTACCCGTTCGCGACCAAGTCCCGGTACAACATAAAGATCGACAACGATGGTGACGCCAAGACGGACATCACCTACCAGTGGACGTTCACCAACGAGGACAAGCGTGGCAACACCACGTTCCTCTACAACAACGGCCCGGTCACCTCGCTGAACGACGCGAACCTGCTCTTCCGCCAGCGTTACACGCTCAAGCGGATCACGCCTGACGGCTCCAAGACACTGGTCGACGACGGCATCGTCGCGCCCAGCAACGTCGGTCGCGCGTCGATGCCCAACTACGCCACGCTGCGCAACCAGTCCATCAAGAGCCTGGCCGGTGGCGGCAAGACGTTCGCCGGGCAGTCGGACGAGGCGTTCTTCCTCGACCTGCGCGTCTTCGACTTCCTGTACGGCGGCGACCTGTCCGAGGTCGGCCAGGACACCACCAAGGGCTACAACGTCAACAGCGTGGCCCTCCAGGTCCCGGCCACGGAGCTGGCGCTCAAGGGCGACGCCAAGCGCAACCCCGTGATCGGCGTCTGCTCGACCACCGACAAGTTCAACGGCGACGACTACGTGCAGGTCTCCCGCCTGTGCAACCCGCTGGTGAACGAGCTCGTCGCGTCCGCCGGTATCAAGGACGCCTACAACGCCCTGGACCCGTCGAAGGACGCCGACGTGCAGGCGCTGGTCGACCGGGTCACCGACCCCGAGGTGGCCAGGCTGCTGCAGGCCATCTACGGCATCAAGGCGCCCGCGACCCCGCGTAACGACCTGGTCGAGATCTTCCTGCAGGGCATCGCCAAGCAGAACGGCCCCATCAAGGCCGATCTGAACTCCCAGGTGCTCAACAAGGACGCGGGCAAGCTGCGCCCCTCGGAGCAGTTGCGGCTGAACATGTCGATCCCGCCGGCCAAGGACCCGAACAGGCTCGGCGTCCTGGGCGGTGACCTTCAGGGCTTCCCGAACGGCCGCCGGCTCAGCGACGACGTCGTGGACATCGAGCTGCAGGCCGTGGCCGGCGCCGCGTTGACCGGCAAGCTCATCCCAGGCCTGACGGACAAGGTGGACAGGAACGACAAGCCCTTCCTCCAGACGTTCCCGTACATCCCGCTGCCGAGCAACGTGGCAGTGAACCAGCGCTAACCCTCCTGACCGGTCGGCCCCCTCTCCAAGCCGGCCGGTCCACCCCGGCGGCAGACACCCGTCTCCCATCGTCTGCCGCCAGCAAAAGGGCCGGCCGGCCGTGCTCCCCGTCACGGGCCGGCCGGCCCCACCTTCATCTCTGGAGCCTTGGACATGCGTGCCTTCGCGATATTCGCCGGACTCGCCCTCGTCGCAACGATGATCTTCACCATCCTCTCCTTCTCGGCGGAGCCGTCGTCCCAGCCGGTGACGGACACGCCGCGGCGCGAGACGCTGCAGGAGCGGCTCAAGCGCCTGCCGGGCGACCACCGCGGCTGGGCACAGCTCGCCTCCCAGTACGTGGACCAGGCCCGGGTCACCGGTGACCCGGCGTACTACACCAAGGCGGAGGGCGCGCTCGCCACAGCCGCCAGGCTGAGCCCCCGCGACGACACGGTCCTGGCCGGCCAGGCCGCGCTGGCCGCCGGCCGCCACGAGTTCGCCGAGGCGGTGCGCCTGGCCGAGCGCGCCATCGACGTCAACCCCTACGGCACCCCGGCCTACGGCGTGCTGGCCGACGCCAAGACGCAGCTCGGGGACCTGCGCGGGGCGCAGAAGGCCGTGGACAAGATGATGAGCCTGCGCCCGGGGGTGGCGTCCTTCTCCCGCGCCTCGTACGCGGCAGAGCTGCGCGGCGACCGGGACAAGGCGCGCGAATACCTCGAATACGCACAGAACGATGCCTGGGCGCCCGCCGACCTCGCCTACAGCCGCTACTACCTGGGCGAGCTGGCCCTCCACGCCGGCGACCTGCAGGCGGCGGCCGGCTGGTACGCCAGGGCGCTGGAGGCCTACCCCGCCTACACGCCCGCCCTCGCGGGCCAGGCCAGGACGGCGGCGCTCAGCGGCCGGCTGCCCGAGGCCCTCGACCTGTACGAGCGGGTGGTCCAGCGGCTGCCCCTCCCCCAATACCTCATCGAGCAGGGCGAGACCCGGCTCAAGGCGGGCCGGCCGGCCGACTGGACGCTGCTCAGGGCCCAGCGCAAGCTCTTCCAGGCGGCGGGCGTGCGCGACGACCTGACGTGGGCCGAGTTCGAGGCCGACCACGGCGACCCGGCGCAGGCCGTACGGCACGCCAGGGCCGAGTACGCCCGCAACCCGAACCTCGTCGCCGCCGACGCCCTGGCCTGGGCCCTGTTCAAGGCGGGCAAGGCGGCCGAGGCGCTGCCGTACGCCAGGCGGTCCACCGCCACCGGCTGGCAGAACCCGCTGCTCGCCTACCACCGCGCCACGATCGAGAAGGCCCTCGGCCGCTCCGCGCGGGTGGACCCAGAATTCGACCCGGCCCTGTCCGCATTGGCGAGGTTCTCATGAGACTGCTCCGAGCCTGCCTGCTGGGGCTGCTGCTGTCCTTGTTCGCGAGCGCCCTGCTGAGCGGGCCGGCCCAGGCGCACCCGCTGGGGAACTTCACCGTCAACCACTACAACGGGCTGCGGGTCTCGGCCTCCGACGTACGCGGCCTCGCCGTCGTGGACCTGGCGGAACTGCCGACCCTGCAGGCCGAGCCGGAGGTGGACGCCACGTACGCGGCCCGCCGCTGCGCCGCCCTGGCCGGGGCCCAGCGGCTGGAGGTGGCCGGCCGGCGGGTGCCGTGGCGGGTGCGGGGCTCCGAGTTCGCCTATTCCCCCGGCCAAGGGGGACTGCGCACCAGCCGCCTGACCTGCCGGCTCGTGGCCGACGTTCGCGCCTCGGGGGCCGTGAGCTTCACCGACGGGTTCGAGCAGGACAGGATCGGCTGGCGGGAGATCACCGCCGTCGGGGACGGGGTGCGCCTGACCGGCTCCTCGGTGCCCACGACGAGCGTCAGCCAGGAGCTGCGCGCCTACCCCGAGGACCTGCTGACCGACCCCCTCGACCAGCGCGTCGCCACCTTCACCGTCGCACCGGGCCTGTCCGCCCCCTCCGGTTCGCAGGCGCCCGGCACGGTTTCCGGCGGGTTCGGCATCGGCGGGCCGATCGGGGACGCGCTGGCCGCGCTGGACAGGACGTTCACCGGGCTGATCGGCTCGGAGTCGCTGACGGTGCCGCTGGGGCTGCTGGCGGTGGGGCTGGCCGTGGTGCTCGGGGCCGGGCACGCGCTGATCCCCGGGCACGGCAAGACCGTCATGGCCGCGTACCTGGCGGGCCGCCGTGGCCGCCCGCGCGACGCGGTGGTGGTCGGGGCGACGGTGACGGCCACGCACACGGCCGGGGTGCTGGTGGTGGGGCTGCTGCTGACGGTGTTCACCTCGCTGGCCGGGGAGTCGGTGCTGAGCTGGCTGGGGGTGGCCAGCGGCGTGCTGATCGCCGTCATCGGCGTGCGTCTCCTCATCAACATCCGCCGTGGTCAGGGTCACGGGCACGGGCATGGCCATGGACACGGCCACGGGCACGGGCACGGGCACGGCCATGGACACGGGCACGGTGATCAGCCCACCAAGCGGGCGGGCCTGATCGGTCTCGGGGTGGCCGGTGGGCTCGTCCCCAGCCCCTCGGCCCTGATCGTGCTGCTGGGCGCGATCGCGCTCGGCCGCACGTGGTTCGGCGTGGCGCTGGTGACGGCCTACGGCGTCGGCATGGCCGCCACCCTCACCGTCACCGGCCTGCTCCTGGTCAAGATCGTGGACCGCCTGGAACAACGCGCCTCGGCCGGTCGCCGGCTGGCCGCCCGCCTGTCGGGCCTGGCCCCGCTGGGCACCGCCGCCATGGTCGTACTCCTGGGCGCGGGCCTCGCCCTCCGCTCTGTAGCCTCCCTCTAGTACTCGAGGTACTGGAGGGAGAACAGGCATGTACACGCGTTACGTCGCGCTCGGAGACAGCCAGACCGAGGGTCTCGGCGACGGCGACGACACCGTGGGCCATCGCGGCTGGGCCGACCGCCTCGCCGAGCACCTGGCGCGCGCCGATCCCGGCCTGCTCTACGCCAATCTCGCGGTGCGTGGCCGCCGGGCGAGCCAGATCCGCGCCGAGCAGATGTCCGCCGCGCTGGCGCTCCGCCCCGACCTGGTCACGGTCATGGCCGGGATGAACGACCTCATCCGCCCCGGCTTCGACGCCGCCGCGGTGGCGGAGGTCCTGGATGACATGTTCACCACGCTCACGGCGACCGGCGCGCACGTGGTCACGGTGACCTTCCCCGACATCGGGAAGATCGCCCCGCTGGTCCGCTCGCTCCGCCCCCGGGTCCTCGACCTCAACGCCCGCGTCCGCGAAGCCGCGGAACGCCGTGGCGTCACGCTGGTGGACACGTTCGCGATGGAGCACATCACGGACGCCAGGATGTGGAGCCTCGACCGCCTGCACGCCAGCCCCGACGGCCACGCCCGCTTCGCCGCCGCCGTGGCCCACACGCTGGGCCTGCCGGGCAGCGACGACACCTGGAGGCAGCCGCTCCCGCCCCTGCCCCCTGCGGCCAGGTGGCGGGCGGCGGCCACCGAGTTGCGGTGGGCCGGCACGTTCGCGGGGCCCTGGATCGGCCGCCGCCTGCGCGGCCGATCGTCCGGCGACGGCCGCACGGCCAAGCGACCTGACCTCACCCCGTGGGTTCAGGGATAGCCTCACGGACGCCGGCGGATGCGCCGGGTGGAGGGCAGATCGTGCCGCCCGGAGAGGAACTCCTGGAACGCGATCTTGACCTTGATCACCGGCCGCCGCCACCGTTCCTCCCGGTGGATGGCCGTGGCCATCTTGCGGGGTGAGCGGGTGGCGAAGAACCAGTGGGCCCACGGGGAGCCGGGCCGCGCCAGCCGTACCGCGCCGACCAGCAGCATGGGCGGCACGAACAGGCCCGCCATGCCCGTCCAGATCTTGCCCTTCAGCAACGTGACGACGGCGAGCACCAGGTTCGCCACGATCAGCGCGGCGGGGTTGACGAGGGTGCCGTAGTCCCAGGTGAGCGGGCGCAGGCCGATGAGGAGCAGGCCGGTCACGGCGACCGCGATGAAGACCGCGTCCACCGAGGTGCGCCCCTCCTCCTCCCAGTAGACGTCGTGCAGGTGCAGGATCAGCGCGAACTCGTCCAGCACCAGCGCCGAGCCGACGCCGAACACGGAGGCCGCGACGGCGGTGCCGATCTGCGAGCCGGGCGAGACGATGAGCGTGACACCGCCCACTAACATCAGCACCACGCCGAACACCACGTGGTGGATGTGCATCTCCCCGACGTTGAAGTTGCGGAACCAGCCGATCTTCGCCCTGATCAGGCGCACGTTGATGCGGGTGGCGATGAAGGCCGCGATGAGCATGCAGAAGTAACAGAACAGCGGCAGCCGTCCCGTGTTGACGATGCTTTGCTGAAACCAGTTCCCCATAGCCCTGACCTCGATGGTACGAGCCGCCTGCGGGGAATGACCCAAATCAGGAGAGGAACGCCCTTAACAGAGCAGCCGTGCCCTCCAGATGCTCCACCACCGCCCGCCTGGTCGCGTCGGGGTCGCCGGCGAGGATGGCGTCCACGATGGCCTGGTGCTGCCCGGCGGCGTGGTCGAGGTTGACCTGGAGCATCGGGATGGCGTTCAGCAGGTCGCTGACCCTGGAGCGGGCGTCGGCGCAGGTCGTGGCGAGCAGGGTCGAGCCGGTCAGCTCCGCGATGGACAGGTGGAAGGCCGTGTCGAGACGCCGGTAGTCCTCCAGCCCCGCCTCGTTCAGCTCGGCGAGCCTGCGGACGAGCACGGCCCGCTTCTCAGGCGTGAGGCCGGAGGCGGCCAGGACCTGCGCCGCCCCGCACTCCACCGCCAGCCGGAACGTGAGCGCGTCCGACAGGTCGGCCATGCCCATCTCGTTGACCGCCTGGCGCAGGTCGCCGGCGTCCGGCTTGGGCGGCACGTAGGTGACGAACGCGCCCCCGTAGCGGCCCCGCCGCACGTCGAGATAGCCCGCGTCCGACAGCGCGCGGATCGCCTCCCGCAGCGTCACCCTGCTGATGCCGAGCTGGACCGCGAGCTCCCGCTCCGGAGGGAGTTTGTCGCCGGGGGCCACCACGCCCAGTTTGATCGCCTGGAGCAGCCGTTCCACCGTCTCTTCGAAGGCGTTGCCGGCCCTGACCGGGCGCAACACCGTCATCAAACGCGCCGACTCGTCCAACGTGTCCTCAGGTCTTGACAAGCGATCCCGCCATACACATCAATGGTCTGAGACTAGCCCAATTAACGGGAAAGCGCGTCAGGCCAGATCGGAGCGACGTAGCGTGAGCGAGCGAGCGAGCACCGGGTTCCTTTCCGTCGCCGAGCTGCGCGACGAGGTGGCTGCCGGGCGCATCGACACCGTCCTGCTCGCGATCGCCGACATGCAGGGCAGGTTGCAGGGCAAGAGACTGTCCGCGCGCTATTTTCTGGACGAGGTGGTGAACCACGGCTCCGAGGGCTGCAACTACCTGCTCGCGGTGGACGTGGACATGAACACCGTGTCCGGCTACGCGATGTCGTCCTGGGACCGGGGCTACGGCGACTTCGTGATGAAGCCGGACCTGGCGACACTGCGCCGGGTGCCGTGGCAGGAAGGGACCGCGATGTTGATGGCCGATCTGGCCTGGGAGGGCGGCGGCGACGTGACCGCCTCGCCCCGCCAGATCCTGCGCAGGCAGCTCGCCCGGCTCGCCGACCGGGGGCTGGCCGCGTACGTGGGCACGGAGCTGGAGTTCGTGGTCTACGACGACAGCTACGAGGACGCCTGGAAGCGCGCTTACCGCGACCTGTCTCCGGCCAACCTGTACAACGTGGACTACTCGCTGCTGGGCACGGCCCGCATCGAGCCGCTGCTGCGGCGGATCAGGCGCTCGATGGAGGGCGCCGGGCTCTACGTCGAGTCCGCCAAGGGCGAGTGCAACCTCGGCCAGCACGAGATCGCCTTCCGCTACGACGAGGCGCTGCGGACCTGCGACCACCACTCCATCTACAAGAACGGCGCCAAGGAGATCGCCGCCCAGGAGGGCCGGTCGATCACGTTCATGGCCAAGCCGAACCAGCGCGAGGGCAATTCCTGCCACATCCACATCTCCCTGCGCAGCCTGGAGGGCGACCCGGTGATGGCGGGCGAGGGCCCGCACGGGCTCTCACCGCTCGGGGCGCGGTTCATCGCCGGGCAGCTCGCCTGCCTGCGGGACCTCACCCTCCTGTACGCGCCCAACATCAACTCCTACAAGCGCTACGTGCCCGGCAGCTTCGCCCCCACGGCGGTCAAGTGGGGCGTCGACAACCGCACCTGCTCACTCAGGCTCGTCGGCCACGGGCTCTCGCTGCGCGTGGAGAACCGGGTGCCGGGCGGCGATGTGAACCCGTACCTGGCGGTGTCCGCGCTGATCGCGGCCGGGCTGCACGGCATCGACGCCGAGCTGCCGCTGGAGGACGCCTTCGAGGGCAACGCCTACGACTCCGGCGCCGAGACCGTGCCGCACACGCTGCGCGACGCGCTGGCGTTGTTCGAGGGGTCGAAGCTGGCGCGGGAGACGTTCGGCGAGGACGTGGTCGAGCACTACGCGAACAACGCGCGGGTGGAGCTGGCCGCCTACGACGCGGCGGTGACGGATTGGGAGCTGTTCCGTGGTTTCGAGCGGATGTGACGCATGAAGATCGTTAACCCGGCGACCGAGGAGGTCGTCGCGGAGGTCGAACTCGCCGACGCGGCCGAGATCGATCGTGCGGTGGAGCGGGCCAGGAAGGCCTACCTGACCTGGCGTGAGGTGGCGCCAGGCGACCGGGCGCGGCTGCTGCGCCGCTTCGCCGACCTGGTGGGCGAGTACGGCGCGGAGCTGGCGGGGCTGGAGCTGGCCAACGCCGGGCACCCGATCGGCAACGCCCGCTGGGAGGCCGGCGCCGTACGCGACGTGCTGCACTTCTACGCCGGCGCCCCCGAGCGCAACCACGGCAAGCAGATCCCGGTGCCCGGCGGCGTGGACCTCACCTTCCAGGAGCCCCTGGGCGTCGTCGGGATCATCGTGCCGTGGAACTTCCCCATGCTGATCATGTCGTGGGGCGTCGCCCCCGCGCTGGCGGCCGGCAACACGGTGATCGTCAAGCCGGCCGAATGGACTCCGCTGACCGCGCTGAGGCTGGCCGAGCTGGCCTTGGCGGCGGGCCTCCCCGAGGGGGTGCTCCAGGTTCTGCCTGGGGCAGGGGAGGTCGCGGGGGCCCGCCTGGTGGAGCATCCCGGCGTGGCCAAGATCGTGTTCACCGGCTCGACCGAGGTGGGCAAGGAGATCGCCGCCAAGGCGGCTCGGCAGGTCAAGCGGGTCACGCTGGAGCTAGGCGGCAAGTCCGCAAATATCATTTTTTCCGACGCAGACCTGGAAAAGGCGGCGAAAACCGCTCCTTACGCCGTCTTCGACAACGCGGGGCAGGACTGCTGCGCCCGCTCCCGCCTGCTCGTCCAGTCCAGTGTGTACGACGACTTCATGGCCCTGCTCGAACCCGCCGTCCAGGGCGTCAAAGTCGGCGACCCCCTCGACGAGAGCACCGAGATGGGCCCCCTGATCAGCGCGGAACACCTCGCCCGGGTGCGCGGCTTCGTCGAAGAAGGCACCCCCCACCTGCGGGGATCGTGCCCCCAGGGTAAGGGCTACTGGTTCCCGCCGACCGTCCTCACCCCTGGCGTCACCGACCGCGCGTTCACCGAGGAGATCTTCGGGCCGGTCCTGTCGGTGGCGCGGTTCGAGGACGAGGCGGAGGCCGTACGGATCGCGAACGACACCCCCTACGGCCTGAGCGGCTCCATCTGGACCCGCGACGTCGGGCGGGCGCTCCGCGTGGCCAGGGCCGTCGAGTCGGGCGCCCTGTCGGTGAACTCCCACTCCTCCGTCCGCTACTGGACCCCGTTCGGCGGCTTCAAACAGTCCGGCCTCGGCAGGGAGCTCGGCCCGGACGCCCTGGCGGCCTTCACCGAGACGAAAAACGTCTTCATTTCATCGGAGTGAAGGGCCGGGGAACGAGGCACTTCGCGAAGCGAATGAGGAGTGCTGAACGACCAATGGGCAGGAAGTGACACACATGCAGCGGTTGCAGGATCGGGTGGCGGTCATCACCGGCGCGGGCAGCGGGATCGGGCTGGCCACGGCCCGCAGGTTCGCCGACGAGGGCGCCAGGGTGGTCTGCGTGGACATCGACGAGGACTCGGGCGCCAAGGCCGCCAAGGAGGTCGGCGGCCTGTTCGTACGGGCCGACGTGACGGTCGAGGACGACGTCGTACGGATGTTCCAGACCGCCCACGACACCTACGGCAGCGTCGACATCGCCTTCAACAACGCCGGCATCTCACCGCCCGATGACGACTCGATCCTGGAGACCGGCATCGACGCCTGGCGCCGCGTCCAGGAGGTGAACCTGACCAGCGTGTACCTGTGCTGCAAGCACGCCATCCCCCACATGCGCCGCCAGGGCAAGGGCTCGATCATCAACACCGCGTCCTTCGTGGCCGTCATGGGCTCGGCGACCTCGCAGATCTCCTACACCGCCTCCAAGGGCGGGGTGCTGGCGATGTCGCGGGAACTGGGCGTGCAGTTCGCCAGGGAGGGCATCCGGGTGAACGCCCTGTGCCCCGGACCCGTCAACACGCCGCTGCTCCAGGAGTTGTTCGCCAAGGACCCGGAGCGGGCGCAGCGGCGGCTGGTGCACATCCCGGTGGGCCGCTTCGCCGAGGCGTCGGAGATCGCGGCGGCGGTGGCGTTCCTGGCCAGCGACGACGCCTCGTTCATCACGGGCAGCGAGTTCCTGGTGGACGGCGGCATCTCCGGCGCCTACGTCACACCGTTCTAGGGGGTCGGCACGATGCGGCGTCCGGTCATCGGCATCACGTGTTACGTCGAGCCCGCCACGTTCACGGTGTGGCGGGACACGACGGCCGCGCTGCTGCCGTACGCGTACGTGGAGCAGGTCGTGCGCGCGGGCGGCCAGCCGGTGCTGCTGCCTCCGGCCGGTGAGCCTGCCTCGGTCGTACGCGGCCTGGACGGGCTCATCGTGGCCGGCGGCGGCGACATCGACCCGGCCCGGTACGGCGCGGAGCCGGAGGAACACACCAGCTACGTCCGGAAATTTCGTGACAGCGCCGAGTTCGAGCTCCTCGCGACCGCCCTCGACGCCGAGGTCCCGTACCTGGGCATCTGCCGCGGCCTCCAGGTCCTCAACGTGGCCCTCGGCGGCAGCCTCCACCAGCACCTGCCCGACGTCGTCGGCCACACGGGCCACTGCCCGGGCCCCGGCGTCTTCGGCGACCTGCCGATCAGCCCGGTGCCCGGGACCCGCGTCGCCAAGGCGCTGGGCGAGGACCCGGTGCCGGTCCCGCACTACCACCACCAGGCCGTGGACCGCCTCGCCCCCGGCCTGACGGTCACCGCCACCACCGCGGACGGCACGATCGAGGCCGTGGAGCTGGACTCGGGCCGCTTCACCATGGCCGTGCAGTGGCACCCGGAGGCCGCCGAGGACCACGCCCTCTTCGACGCCCTGGTGACCGCCTGCTGAGCCGGTCGGGGGCGGTCCTGCGAGGCCGGGCCGCGAGGCTGGGGCCGGGATTGGGGCCGGGATTGGGGCCGGGATTGGGGCCGGGATTGGGGCCGGGATTGGGGCCGGGATTGGGGGGCGGGATCACCTCACGGGCTTGAGCATGCCGTCGATCGAGATCATGTCGGCGCCGTACCTGTCCTCCAGGCGCCGCTTCAGCTCCTCGTCGGCCACCCAGACCCCGATCTCCACCCGGTTCGCCATGTTGCCGGCCGAGCTGTAGACGATCTTGCCGGATTTCGTCTCGTCCTCCAGATCCCGCTGGATGGCCAGCAGTTCGGCCTCCGTGTGCTTCGCGTTGCTCAGGCACAACGCGCCACCCCACAGCTCGCGGATCCACTCCTCCCGCCCCGCCAGGTCGCCGGTGAACCGCAGGTTGAGCACGTAGTTCTCGGCGTCGTCGGCCGTCAGCCTCTCGGGATGCGCGGGCAGGGGGGTGAGGCGGTCCACATAGGCGTTCGCGTAGTCCTCGGCCGTCTTGGCCCGCCCGATCGCCGCGTCCATGTCCTGATCCGTGGCCTTGGCGCGGTCGACGGGCCGCCAGCCGCCCTCTGGCTCGGGACACGCGCTCGCGAAGACGTCGCCCTCCTCCTTCTCGGGCGGCTTGACGGGCGCGCCCGGCGGCTCCGTCAGCGTGAGCCGGGCGCCGTCCCAGGTGCCGACCACCCGGTACTCGCCCCACTTCACCCCCCGCAGCGACTCGTGCGCCGCCTTGCTCCAGTCCCAGCCGACGACGTCGGGCCCGCTGCACTGCGGCGGGTTCGATTGCATGATGTTCGAGCAGAGCTGGGGCCCATGCCCGCCCCCTTCGAGCACGGTCAGGCTGGCCGTGTAACGCGGGGACGCGGCCGGCTCCGAGCCGCAGGAGACCACCATCGCGAGCAACCCCAGAACCACCGGTAACGGACGCATACCTCATTGGACGTCATCGCCTCCGCAGCGGTTCACGGCCCACCAGAACGCGACAACACCCCCGTACCGGCACTAGGCTGACGAACATCACCGGTGAAACCGTGCGGGAGAGCACCCTGACAAGCCGGTCAGGGTCCCTGAAGGAGCAAGCCCTCCCCGCGAACCTCTCAAGGCAAAGGACCGCACGGACTAGGTGACCTCTGGAAAGCAGGCCTGCGGGGCCTCGCCGAAGGTGAAAGTCCGGCAAAAGACGGGCGAAGCTCTCAGGCATCGATGACAGAGGGGGAGGATGCTGGCATCCAATCCTGCCCTGAGGTGCGCCATATGTCCCGACCTACACCGCTACGAGACGTTCACGAGAGCCTCGGCGCCACGCTCACCGACTTCGCCGGGTGGCTCATGCCGCTCCGGTACGGCAGCGAGTCCGCGGAGCACAGAGCCGTACGCGAGGCGGCCGGACTGTTCGACCTCTCGCACATGGGCGAGATCTTCCTGACCGGTCCGCAGGCCGGCGAGGCGCTCGACTACGCGCTGGTGGGACACCTGTCGGCGCTGACACCCGGGCGGGCGAGGTACACCATGATCGTGAACGAGCGCGGTGGGGTGCTCGACGATCTCATCGTGTACCGGCTCGGGGACCAAGAGTTCATGGTGGTGGCAAACGCCTCGAACTACGAAAAAGTCGGAAATGAGCTGAAAGATCGTGCGAAGGCGTACGACGTGGTGGTCGAGGATCGCTCCGACCAGTACGCGCTGATCGCCGTCCAGGGACCTCGCGCCCAGGAGATCCTCGCCACGCTCACCGACGCCGACCTCGCCGGGCTCAAGTACTACGCGGGCCTGCCCGGCCTGGTGGACGGCCGGCAGGCGCTCATCGCCCGTACCGGCTACACCGGCGAGGACGGGTTCGAGCTGTTCGTCGCCAACCAGGACGCGGTGCCGCTCTGGCACGCCCTCATGGCGGCCGGCGAGCCGCACGGCCTCAGGCCCGCGGGCCTGTCCAGCCGCGACACGCTCAGGCTTGAGGCCGGAATGCCCCTGTACGGCAACGAACTCGGGGTACGGCTCACCCCGTTCGACGCGGGACTGGGCAGGGTGGTGAAATTCGACAAGCCCGGTGACTTCGTCGGCAGGGCGGCGCTCGAGGCGGTCAAGGACGACCAGCCCCGGCGCCGGCTCGTCGGCCTGGTCGCGCGGGGCCGCCGGGTGCCGCGCCACGGTTACCCGGTCACCAAGGACGGCGTCGTCGTCGGCGAGGTCACCAGCGGTGCGCCTTCCCAGACCCTGGGAAAGCCCATCGCGATGGCCTACGTGGACACCGGCGCCGAATCAGGCCTGGCTGTGGACATCCGGGGCAGCCATGAACCTATGGACCTGGTCGAGCTGCCCTTTTACAGGAGGAACAAGTGAGCAACATCCCTGACGACCTGAGCTACACCAAGGAGCACGAGTGGGTGCGCGGTGTGGAGGACAGCATCACCGTGACCATCGGCATCACCGCGTATGCCGCCGAGGCCCTTGGTGACGTCGTCTTCGTGCAGCTTCCCGAGGTCGGTACGAGCGTCGAGCAGGGCGACTCCGTCGGCGAGGTGGAGTCCACCAAGTCCGTGAACGAGATCTACTCGCCGGTCGGCGGTGAGATCACCGAGGTGAACCAGGCCATCGCGGACGACCCCAGCCTGGCCAACAGCGACCCTTACGGCGAGGGCTGGATGTTCAAGGTGCGCGTGGAGGGCGACCCCGAGGACCTGCTTACTCCTGAGGAGTACACCGCCCTCACCTCGGGCGACTCCTGACCCACTCCGCCGGGGCCCGCGACCAGGGCCCCGGCCTTTCATGAAGGGCGCACATCAATGGCGATCAGCGTCTTCGACCTCTTCAAGATCGGCATCGGCCCGTCGAGCTCCCACACGGGCGGCCCGATGGCCGCGGCTCACAAGTTCGCCCGCGGCCTGGACCAGGACGGCCTGCTCGACCAGGTGACCCGCGTGGAGACCATCCTGTACGGCTCCCTCGGCCTGACCGGCAAGGGCCACGGCAGCGACAAAGCCGTCCTGCTCGGCCTGTCCGGCGAGAAGCCCGAACTGGTGGACGTGGACACCGTGGACGCCCGCGTCGCCCAGATGCGCGAATCCGGCACGATCCTCCTGTACGGCAGCCACGAGATCCCCTTCGTCGTCGGCGACCACCTCGTCTTCGAACGCAAGATCTCCCTCCCCGAGCACCCCAACGGCATGCGCTTCACCGCCTACGCCGCCTCCGGCGAGCTGTTGCGGGAGAAGGTCTACTTCTCGGTGGGCGGCGGGTTCGTCGTGGACGAGAAGGCCACCGGCGCCGACCGCATCAAACCGGACGACACCGTCCTGACCTACCCCTTCACCACCGGTGAGGAACTGCTCAAGCACTGCCTGAACACCGGCCTGTCGATCTCCGCCCTGATGCTGGAGAACGAGCGGGCGTTCGGCCGTACCGAGGAGGAGATCCGGTCGGGTCTGCTGAACCTCTGGCACGTCATGTCGGAGTGCGTACGCCGCGGCATCTCCAAGGAGGGCGTCCTGCCCGGCGGCCTCAAGGTCAAGCGCCGCGCCAACCAGCTCCACCGCCGCCTGCAGTCGGAACCGGCCGAGAAGGACCCGCTCCAGGCCATGGACTGGGTGACGCTGTTCGCCCTGGCCGTCAACGAGGAGAACGCCGCCGGCGGCCGCATCGTCACCGCCCCCACCAACGGCGCCGCCGGCATCATCCCGGCCGTCCTGAGCTACTACACCCGCTTCGTCCCCCACGCCGACGACGAGGGCGTGGTCCGCTTCCTCCTGACGGCCGGCGCGATCGGCGTGCTGTTCAAGGAGAACGCCTCGATCTCGGGCGCCGAGGTGGGCTGCCAGGGCGAGGTGGGCTCGGCCTGCTCCATGGCCTCCGCCGCCCTCACGGAGGTCCTCGGGGGCACGCCCGAGCAGGTGGAGAACGCCGCCGAGATCGGCATCGAACACAACCTCGGCCTGACCTGCGACCCGATCGGCGGCCTCGTCCAGATCCCGTGCATCGAACGCAACGCGGTCGCCTCCAACAAGGCCATCACAGCCGCCAGAATCGCGCTACGCGGCGACGGCAAGCACTACGTGGCCCTCGACAAGGCCATCAAGACGATGCGGGACACCGGCCGCGACATGCTCGACAAGTACAAGGAGACCTCACGCGGCGGCCTCGCGGTCAACGTCATCGAGTGCTGACCACCCTCCCGAGTGGTACCATAAAGTTGTACCACTCAGTTAGGAGGGCCCAGTGTCCATCACCGCCAGCGAGGCTCGCCGCCGACTGTTCCCGCTCATCGAAGAGGTCAACAACGACCACACCGCTGTGGAGATCGTCTCCAAGAGCGGAAACGCCTATCTCGTGGCCGCGGAGGAATACGAAGCTCTCCAGGAGACGGCCTACCTGCTCCGCTCCCCGGCCAACGCGCGCCGGTTGATGGAGTCCTACCACGAGGCCCTGCAGGGCCGCCACGAGCGGCACGAGTTGCTGGGCGACGAATGAAGGTCGCCTTCACCAGCCAGGGCTGGGCGGACTACGTCTACTGGCAGTCGGCCGACCGACAGATCCTCAAGCGCGTCAACCGGCTGATCGAGGAGACCCTGCGCGATCCCCACCAGGGCATCGGCAAGCCGGAGCCGCTCAAGTACGCCCTGGCGGGTGCGTGGTCGCGGCGCATCACCGACGAGCACCGCCTGGTGTATCTCCCGGCCGACGACGAGATCATCGTCCTGCAGGCGCGCTACCACTACGAGTAGCGGCTAGCGCCGGACGTGAAGGAGCACGACGGCCGGCGACTCGGCGTCGCGGATCTCGCGCCGGACGCGCCCCACGATGTCCTGGTCCAGCTTGCTCACCACCGCGCCCACATCCGCCGCCGCCGGGCAGGTCAGGCCGATACGCAGGCCGTCCTCCCCCACCCGCACCCCCGTACGGCTCAGCCTGCTCCATGGCCTCCGCCGCCCTCACGGAGGTCCTCGGGGGGCACGCCCGAGCAGGTGGAGAACGCCGCCGGGGGACACAGGCCGCGACATGCTCGACAAATACAAGGAGACCTCACGCGGCGGCCTCGCGGTCAACGTCATCGAGTGCTGACCCTCAGCGGCGAGGACTGCCATGGACCTTGCCGAAATCCTGGGAATGCCACAGAGAGCAGGTAGCGTGAAGGCATGACGGCGCATCACCACGACGAGGTCATCACCATCCCTCGTGACGAATACGAGGCGCTCAAAGCCGAGGTCAGACGGCTGCGTCGGGAGATAGGGCGCCAGCAGGCCATGCGAGCCATCATGGACAACGCCGCCGACCCGGGCCACGTGCGAACCTTCACCCGCGATGAGTTGGCCGCCGAGTGGGGCATCAGTGGCTGACCGGCGTATCGCCTTTCCTGAGCGTGCGTGGGAGCAGATCGAGGCTCTGCCAGAGGGGCTGCGCAGACCCGTTCAGCTCGCCATTTTCACCCTCCTGGACGAGCCACGACCTACGCTCGCCGAGCCGACCCCATGGACGGTGTTCCGAACGCCTACGAACTCAACCTGGTCAGCGACGACGTAACCATCTGGTACACGATCACTTCGCATGAAGGCGCGGAAGTGATCACCGTTCAAGTAGTCCGTCCGAACCTCTGATCGCCTGTGCACGGACAACCACGCTGCCCGCGCGTCCCTCCACAAACGGCGACCCGGCAGATCCTCACGCGCGTCAACGTGACCGCTAGCGCCGGACGTGAAGGAGCACGACGGCCGGGGACTCGGCGTCGCGGATCTCGCGCCGGACGCGCCCCACGATGTCCTGGTCCAGCTTGCTCACCACCGCACCCACGTCCGCCGCCGCCGGGCAGGTCAGGCCGATACGCAGGCCGTCCTCCCCCACCCGCACCCCCGTACGGCTCAGCCCGTCCACGCCCTTGAGGCCCACGAACAACATGGCCGTGCCCGTGCCGTTGGGTGTGCCGCGGCGGCCCCAGCCCAGACAGAGCAGCAGCCAGCGCAGCGAGACCAGGGCCAGGAGCAGCAGCCCGAGAGCCAGGAACCACAGGGGCCAGGGCTCCTCGGCCAGGGTCCGGTAGGTCTGGGCGGGCAGGACTCTCCCGTTGGGCGACAGGCCGAGGAGACGGTCATGGCCGCGGAGCCAGGCGTACACACCGAGGCCCAGCAGCGCGGCCCCGACGATGGCCAGACCCACGCGATTGCCGGCGTACTGGCGCATCAGACGGCCCTCCTGTGCGGGTGAATCCGCGGAGCCCCGCCTCGGGCGAGCCGGCGCGTCACCCGGCCCTCCTGCGCGGGCGGAGCTTCGGACCTCCGCCAAGCCTGTGCGGGCGAATCTTCGGACCTCCGCCAAGCCTGTGCGGGCGGAGCTTCGGAGCCCCGGCGCGTCACCCGGCCCTCCTGCGCAGGCGTACCACGACCTCGCCGGTGCCGAGCGTGCCCACGCCGGCCAGGCGGTCGCCGACGGCGTTGCCGACCTGCCTGAGCATCTGGCCGGAGCTCTCGGCGCCGGTCATGACGGTGACCTCGATGGTGCGCCTGCGCAGGCGTACGCGAGCCTTGTCCACCCCCGTCACCTGCTGGGCGGCGGCGCGCAGCGTGCGGCGCAGGCCCGAGCGGGTGATGCCGATGACGATCAGCGGGTCGGACGTCTCGACCGCGACCATCCTGGAGCGGCCGGGCACGACCGCCAGCAGCAACATCAGCGCGCCGGCCCCGCCCGCGGCCACGGCCGAGGTGGCGACGTCCGGCCACGTGGTCTTGCCCGCGAGCTCGACCGCCTCGTTGACGGGCACCCAGCCGAGCGGCGCGCCGAGCAGCCCCGACACGATCTCGGCCGCGGTGGCCCCCAGCCCGGCGGCCAGCGTGACCGCGACCAGAGCCCCCGGGACGGTACGGGCCGGCCTGAGCGCCCTGTTCGCCCTGCGCAGCCCGATGTGCCGCGGGGCGACGACGGCACCGGGCAGTATCTGCTGAAGCGTGGTCATCACAACGACAGAGGTACATGGGTCCCGCATGGCCTGAACCGCGCCCTCGCCGCCCATTTGCCCGAACATTACGGGGACGGCGATTAACGCGAACACACCTCATATTCATTTGCCCGATATGCCGTTACGCTGCCGGTATGGATGACCGCCAGCGCTATGACCGCGCGACCGCGGCTCTCGAAGCGCCATTCGCGATCGTCGATCTGGCGGCCATGCGGGCCAACGCGGCCGACCTCGTAAGGCGCGCGGCGGGCAAGCCGATCCGGGTGGCCAGCAAGTCCGTACGCAGCCGCCCGCTCCTCGAACGCATCCTGGCCATGGACGGCTTCCAGGGCATCATGGCCTTCACCCTGCCCGAGGCCCTCTGGCTGGCCGCGCACGGCTTCACCGACATCCTCGTGGCCTACCCCACGACCGACCGCCACGCGCTGGCCACCCTGGCAGGCGACGCGACCGCGGCCCGCCACATCACGGTGACCATCGACTCCCCCGCCCACCTGGACTTCATCGAGTCCGCCGTGGCCGGGGTCCACGCCAGGGCCGAAATCCGCACCTGCATCGACATCGACGCCGGATATGTCGCCCTCGGCGGGAAATTCCGGGCAGGTGCCCTCCGCTCCCCCATCCGCGAACCTGACCAGGCCGCCGACCTGGCCGCCGACCTCGCCAAACGGCCGGGCTTCCGGCTGGCCGGGCTGCTGGCGTACGAGTCGCAGATCGCCGGAGTCGGCGACGACCCGCCCGCGAACGCCGCCTACGCCCGCCTCATCAGGCTCATGCAGGCCCGCTCGGCCAGGGAACTCGTCGTGCGCCGCGGCCGCATCGTGCACGCCGTACGCCAGATCGCCGACCTCGAGTTCGTCAACGGCGGCGGCACCGGCTCGGTCGAGCGCACCACACGCGAGAAGGCCGTCACGGAGATCGCGGCCGGCTCCGGCTTCTTCCACCCCCGGCTCTTCGACTTCTACCGCCGCTTCACCGGCCGCCCGGCCGCCCTGTTCGCCCTACCGGTCGTGCGCCGCCCGGCCCTGGACACGGTGACGGTCCTCGGCGGCGGCTACCTCGCCTCCGGCCCGCCGAGCCTGGCCCGCCTGCCCCAGCCGTACCTGCCCGCCGGCCTGCGCTACGCCCCCGACGAGGGCGCCGGCGAGGTGCAGACCCCGCTGCTCGGCCCACCGGCCGGGGACCTGCGGGTCGGCGACCGGGTGTGGTTCAGGCACGCCAAGGCCGGGGAGCTGTGCGAACGCTTCGACACCCTCCACCTCATCGACGGCGACACCCTGGTGGAATCGATCCCGACGTACCGCGGCGAGGCCCGCACGTTCCTCTGACGCCCACCAAGCCCGCTGGCCCCAGGCCGGCGGCTACGACGCCGCCGACGCCCGCCAGAACTCAGGCCAGTGATCACGACGCGCCGACGCCCGGCAGGAACCAGGTCACCGGCTACGACGCCGCTGAGACCCGACAGGAACCAGGTCAGCGGTTGCGACGCTGGCGCCGCCGCCAGAGCACGATGGCCGCCCCCACGACCAGCACCGCCCCTACCCCGATCAGCACCGGCCCCAGATCCGGCCGCTCGTCCTCCCACACCCGATCGGGATCCTCACCATTGACCGGCCGGGCCGTAACACCCAGGGCATCCCCCACGGACGCCACGAAATGCCCGGCCCTGCTCTTCACATCGGCTACCGTGCGCTCGGTGACCCGCTTGGGATTCACCCGGTCGGCAATGGCGTCGACCGTATGCGCCAACTCCGCGCGTGTCCGCGCGATCCGCCGCTCCAGCTCGTCGGGATCGGTGTCAGCCATGGCTCTCCTTTCGACCGTACGCGTGCCCCGCGCCGTGCGGGCTCCGTCCGTTCTGGTCGTGATCAGTCTGTCAGGTCAAGGCCTCGAACGGCACCGCGGCCAGGCCGGTAGGTTGGCGGGAGGAACTCAGGAGGGCCCATTGACCGAAACCAAGCTCGCGCCCGGCGACGCCGCGCCCGAGTTCACGCTACCCACCGCCGACGGCGGCACCGTCTCCCTTGACACCTACCGCGGCAAGCGGGTGATCCTCTATTTCTACCCTGCCGCGATGACCCCTGGCTGCACCAAGCAGGCCTGCGACTTCCGCGACAACCTCGGCCAGCTCACCGACGAGGGTTTCGTCGTCCTCGGCGTGTCGAAGGACAAGCCGGACAAGCTCGCCAAGTTCGCCGCCCGCGACGCCCTGACCTTCCCCCTGCTCTCGGACCCCGACCTGGCCGTCCACCAGGCCTACGGCGCGTACGGCCCGAAGAAGCTGTACGGCAAGGAGATGGTGGGCGTCATCCGCTCGACATTCGTGATCGACGGGGACGGGAAGGTGGAGCAGGCGCTCTACAACGTGAAGGCGACGGGTCACGTGGCCTCGCTCAAGAAGAAGCTCGGCCTGTCCTGACCCCCGATCGGGCCCTCCGCGGCCGGAGGGCCCGAATTGGGCAGTCGACGCAAAATAGCGAATAGCATTTCGGCCGGGGAAAACGTCGGAGTCGTTTTCTAGGCTGACGCCGTGGCGGCGTACATCAAGTATTCTCGCGAGCTGCTCACCGAGGCGGCCGCGGAGTCCCTTAGCGTCGCCGACGTGCTCAGGCGCCTGGGCGTCAAGTGGACCGGCGGCAGCCACGCCCACATCAGCCGACGGCTCAAGCACTTCGGCATTGACACTTCCCATTTCGTCGGCCAGGCCCACGGCAAAGGGCGGCGTTCCGCAACGGTCCGCTCCCACCAGGAAGTTCTCGTGCTGCGCCCGGCCGGTTCCATTCGCGAGAAGGCTCCGGCCCTGCGGCGCGCTCTGCGCGAAGCGGGGGTCCCGTACACGTGCGCAGGCTGTAAGATTAGCGGCACGTGGCAGGGAAGGCCGCTGACGCTCCATGTCGACCACATCAGTGGCGACTGGCTCGACAACCGAATGGAGAATCTCCGCTTCCTGTGCCCGAACTGCCATTCCCAGACCGAGAATTTCGCCGGTAAGGGAAAGGCGAAAAGGGGTCGTAGCCCAATGGCAGAGGCGCAGTCTTTAGGTGGCTGTTAGTGTGGGTTCGAATCCCACCGGCCCTACGAGTGTCAGCTGGTCCTGGTCGGCGCCGGTGCCGGATCGGGAACGTCCGGGACCGCCACCTCGGGTGGCGGCGGGACGACGCAATAGCTGCCGTCCTCTGCCTGGTAACAACCCGGTTCGAGCCACCTCGGCCCCCTGAACTCGCCGCGTGGCGCCCAGCCCGGCTCGTTCACCCCCATCTCATACCGGCCGTGATCCTCGCGTGGGTCGCTGAAGGCGGCGACGGTCAGGCCGCCGAGCAGGCCGCCGACGACGAGGCCGATGATGCCCGCACCGATGACCTGGCTCTTCTTGCGCCGCAGGTAGTCCCCGTAGGAAGGCTCCCAGTCGGGTGGGCTCGGCTGTGTGGGTGGGATGTGGACGTATGCCTGGTCCGCCTGCTCTCCGTATCGGAGTTGCCGGGTCGGGTCGCGCGGTGCTTCCTCTTCGCCGCGCGACCCGGCGTCACGATCATGATCCGCCATCACGATCTCCCTTTACTCACCCGCGAGGGGCGCTCCCAAGTAATGAGGATGCCAAAGCCACCGTAAGCCGCGCGTAAGAGCAAAGCTATGTAAGACCTGGGTCGTAGTCGTACTTCCGCCTCCAGACGGACCTCTGGCCCGCCGGGGCTACATATCGTGATGTTGTGTTCGGCAGCGTACGAACGTGGTCCAGGCGCCACGAGAAGCTCACGGTCGCCCTCCGGGTGGCTCCCTTGGCAGCGTTGTGCGCTCTTCTGGCGCTGCCGTACGGATCCATCAACCCGGGAGGCGTGGCCGGTTACCTGGGGCTGTCGGCGGTGCTCCTGGCGCCGCTGGTGTGGCGGAGCCGGCCGGTCGCCTCGTTCGCGGCCGTCTCGCTGGTCAGCTTCGTACAGTGGCTGGCGGGCCAGCAGCCCTTGCCCGCCAACCTGGCGGTGCTGGTGGCGCTCTGGGCGGTGGCCTACCGCTGCTCGTTCCGCTGGGCGCTGGCGGCGGGCCTGGTGGCGGAGCTGGGGGTGTTCCTGGCGCTGGTCAACTGGGCCACGCCCACGTTCGGCATGTTCTTCAGCGGCTCGATCTTCGTGGTCACGATCTGGCTGGCCGGCCTGTACGCCAACACCCGCAGACGTTACCTGGAGGGCCTGGAGGAGCGCGCGGAGCGGGCCGAGCGCGAGCGCGACCAGCAGGCCATGATGGCGGCGGCGGCCGAGCGGGCCAGGATCGCGAGGGAGTTGCACGACGTCGTGGCCCACAACGTCAGCGTCATCGTGGTGCAGGCCGACGGCGCCGGCTATGCCCTGGACAGCGACATCGAGGAGGCCCGCCTGGCCGTCAGGAACATCTCCAAGACCGGCCGCGCCGCGCTCGCCGAGATGCGCCGGCTGGTGGGCGTCCTGCGCGAGAACGAGGCCGCGGGCACCGACTACACCCCGCAGCCTGGGCTGGGCCAGTTGGAGGAGCTCGTACGCGACTCGGCAGTGCCGGCCAGGTTGCGGGTCGGCGGCGTGCCGGTCGAGCTGCCCGAGGGCCAGCAGCTCGCGGTCTACCGCATCGTCCAGGAGGCCCTGACGAACGCGCTCAAACACGGCGGCCCCGATGTCAGGGCCTCCGTGGAGATCGACTACAACAGCTCCGACCTGGTCGTACGGGTGACCGACGACGGGCGGGGCGCGGCGGCCCCGAGCGGCACCGGCGGGCACGGCCTGATCGGCATGCGCGAACGGGTCGGCCTGTACGGCGGCGCGGTGTCGGCCGCCCCCCGGAAGGGCGGCGGCTACGAGGTGCTGGCCCGGTTGCCCATGGCCAAGGAGGCGGCGTGATTCGCGTGATGCTGGTCGACGACCAGGAGCTGTTGCGGGCCGGGTTCAGGATGGTGCTCGGGGCCCAGCCGGACATCGAGGTGGTGGCGGAGGCCGGCGACGGCGCCGCGGCGCTGGAGATCCTCCGGACGACCGAGGTGGACGTGGTGCTGATGGACGTGCGCATGCCCACCATGGACGGCGTGGAGGCC
This sequence comes from Nonomuraea insulae, assembly GCF_042656245.1. NCBI lineage: Bacteria > Bacillati > Actinomycetota > Actinomycetes > Streptosporangiales > Streptosporangiaceae > Nonomuraea > Nonomuraea insulae. The sequence continues at coordinate 55,070 of NZ_JBHSPA010000071.1, read as the reverse complement.
ACCCGGCGCATCGAGGGGCCGAAGGTGCTGATCCTGACCACGTTCGACCTGGACGAATACGCCTTCTCGGCGGTCAAGGCGGGCGCGTCCGGGTTCCTGCTGAAGGACGTGCCGCCGGCCGACCTGGTCAGCGCGATCAAGGTCGTGCACGCGGGTGAGTCGGTGGTCTCGCCGAGCACGTTGCGGCGGATGCTGGACCGCTTCGCGGCGCAACTGCCCACCGGGGAGCCGGTGGGGGCGGGCGCCGACCTTACGCCGCGCGAGCGCGAGGTGCTGCTCATGGTGGCGCGCGGCCTGTCCAACATGGAGATCGCGGGCGGCCTGGAGGTGGCGGAGGCGACGGTGAAGACACATCTGGGCCGGGTGCTGGCCAAGCTGGGGCTGCGGGACAGGGCGCAGGTGGTGGTGTACGCGTACGAGGCCGGTCTGATCACGCCCTCCCATCGTACGAGGCCGGTCTGATCGCGCCCTTCCATCAGCCGAGGCCGGTCTGATCGCGCCCTCCCATCGGCCGAAAGTCTGACGCGGGTCATCGGCGGGCGCACACGAAGTCCCTCCTCAGGACCCATGGATCCCGAAATTTCCACTCCTAGCGTTGGTCACGTTGAAATTTCCTGACTAGGAGATGAATGTGACGCTCACCGAGACCCGGCTCCAGGCCCCGCCCGCCGTGGTGGCCACCGATCTGAGCAAGGTGTACGGCCAGGGCGACGCCCGGGTACACGCCCTGCGCGACGTGACCGTGTCCTTCGCCACCGGGGCGTTCACCGCCATCATGGGCCCCTCCGGCTCCGGCAAGTCCACCCTGATGCACTGTCTGGCCGGCCTCGACGCCGCCACTTCTGGCACCGTGCACATCGGCGACGTGGAGCTCACGGGGCTGACCGACCGGCGGCTCACGCTGCTGCGCCGCGAGCGGATCGGCTTCGTCTTCCAGGCGTTCAACCTGCTGCCCACGCTGACCGCCGAGCAGAACATCCGCCTGCCCCTCGACATCTCCGCCCGCCAGGCCGACCAGGCGCTGTACGACCGGGTCATCGACACCGTCGGGTTGAGGGACCGGCTCGCGCACCGGCCGTCGGAGTTGTCGGGCGGCCAGCAGCAGCGCGTGGCGGTGGCCAGGGCACTCATCAGCAAGCCTCAGGTGATCTTCGCCGACGAGCCCACGGGGAACCTGGACTCGCGTAGTGGCGCCGAGGTGCTGTCCTTCCTGCGCACCTCCGTACGCGAGCTGGGCCAGACCATCGTCATGGTCACGCACGACCCGATCGCGGCCTCGTACGCGGACCGGGTGGTGTTCCTGCGTGACGGCGAGCTCGTCACCGAGGTCGCCGCGCCGACGCCGCAGTCCGTGCTGGACACGCTCGTGCGACTGGAGGCGTGAGGTGCTGAGGACGGCGCTGGCCGGGTTGCGCGCGCACCGGCTCAGACTGCTGCTCACGTCGCTGGCGATCATGCTGGGCGTGGGCTTCATCGCGGGCACGTTCGTGCTGAACGACACCGTTCAGGCGGGTTTCGCCCAGCGGGTCACGGCGGACGCGGGCAAGGTGGACGTGGCCGTGCTGCCCGGGAAGAGCGACGGCCTGCTGCCCGAGAAGGTGCTGCAGCGCGTCCAGGCGCTCCCGGGCGTGACGGAGGCCAGAGGGCTGATCCGTGGCGGCGCGCCCGTGCTCGGCAAGGACGGCAAGACCTTCGGCAACGCCCCCACCACCGCCCTGTCCGTCATCACGGGCCCGCTCGACCGCACCGACGTGGTCTCCGGCACCGGCCCCGGCACCGACGACCTGGCGGCCGTGCTGGACGAGAACACCGCCAAGGCCCAGGGCTTCCGGCTCGGCGACATGATCACCGTGCTCGACGGGAAGAAGAGCGCGCACCACTTCCGGCTCGTCGGGCTGATCGACACCGGCGTGGACCAGATGCTCGCCTACACCGGCGCGGTCGGCTTCACCCCGGCCACCGCGCGGCGGATGACCGGTGTGAAGGGATACGCCGAGATCGACGTCGCGGGCTCAGGCCCCGGGCTGAAGCAGGCGGTGGCGGCGGCCGCGGGCGGCGCGTACACGGTGAAGACCGGCGCCGAACTGGCCGACGACCTGGCCAAGGCCGCCGGGGTGCAGGCTCAGATGTTCACGCTGGGGCTGCTGATGTTCGGCGTCGTGGCGATGATGGTGGCCGCGCTGGTCATCTACAACACCTTCAACATCCTCATCGCCCAGCGCACGCGGGAGATGGCGCTGCTGCGCTGCATCGGGGCCACGCGCGGGCAGGTGTTCGGCTCGATCGTGCTGGAGTCGGCCGTCGTGGGCCTGCTGTCCTCCGCGCTGGGCCTGATCATCGGGTACGGCCTGGCCACGGCCACGCTGGCCGTGCTCGGCGCGGCCGACGCCCCGCTGCCCACGGACGCGGGTGCCGCGCTGACCCCGGCCACGGTCGCGATCGGCCTGGCCGTCGGGCTGGTGGTCACGATGTGCGCGGCCCTGCTGCCGGCCAGGTCGGCCACCCGGGTGCCGCCGATCGCGGCGTTGCGCAGCCAGCCCGAGGAACGCGCGTTCCGCACCGGCCTGGCACGCGCCGCGTTCGCCGCCCTCTTCCTGCTGGCGGGCCTGGGCACGACCGGTGCGGGCGTGTTCGCCCTCGAACCCGGTGAGGTCGCGCTGTTCGTCGTCATGGCCGGGGGCGCGCTGACGTTCCTGGCGGTGCTCATCCTGGGCCCGGTGCTGGTCAAGCCGTTGAGCGCGCTGGTGGGCTGGATCCCGCGCAGGGTGTTCGGGGTGCCGGGCCGTCTGGCGGTGGACAACTCGGGCCGCAACCCGAGGCGGGCCGCGACCACCACGGTCGCGCTGACGATCGGGGTGACGCTCATGACGCTGATCTCGGTGGTCACCGCGTCGACCAGGCTGACGATGACCGGCAAGCTGGACGAGCAGTTCCCGATCGACTACGTGCTCACCAGCCAGGAGCGCGACTCGGTCATCCCGAGGTCCGTGGCCGGGGAGTTGCGCGGCCATCGGGAGCTGGCCTCCGTGGCGCAGATCCGCGAGGTCGAGGCCGTGGTCGCGGGCGATCGTCTCGTCGTGGGCACCTTCAGCGGTCCCATCGAGCCGTACGTGGCCGCCGGCTCCATGAAGGGCTTCGGGGCGGGCCAGGCAGCGCTGGAGGACACCGTGGCCGAGCGGCTCGGTGTGCGGGTCGGCGACACGGTGACGGTCAGGACCGAGCGGGCGGGGACCGTCTCGCTGGACGTGGTCGCGCTGCTCGACGGCAACCAGTCCACGCTGACGCCGGTCACGGTCCCGGAGGGGGCGTTCGAGACGTACTTCGGCGCGGTGCCCGACTCCCGGGTGATGGTCACCGTCGGGGACGGCGTGGCCGGGGAGCGGGCCCGCGCGGTGGTGGACGCCGCCGCCGCGCCCTATCCGACCGTGCAGGTGGCCAGCTCGACGGAGATCCGCGGGCAGTTCGACGAGACGCTCGACATGATGCTCGCGATCATCACCGGGCTGCTCGGGCTGGCGATCCTGATCTCGTTGCTGGGCATCGCGAACACGCTCTCGCTCTCGGTCCACGAACGCACCAGGGAGTCGGCCCTGCTGCGGGCGCTGGGCCTGACCCGGCCGCAGCTACGGGGCATGTTGTCCGTCGAGGCGCTGGTCCTGGGCCTGATCGGGGCGCTGGTGGGCGTCGTGCTCGGCCTCGTCTTCGGGTGGGCCGCGATGCGGGCGATCCTGACGGGCGCCGTGTTCTCGGTGCCTGTGCCGCAGATCGTGCTGTTCGTGGTGCTGTCGGGGGTGGCGGGCGTGCTGGCGGCCGTGATCCCGGCCCGCCGCGCCGCGCGGGCCTCCATCGTGGGCTCCCTCGCCACCAGCTGATCTCGGACGAAAGCCCCGTAGCCGAATAAATGCGAAGAATTAGGATAGAAGGTATGGGCTGGTCGGGCGTCTTATGGGGGCGGCGCCCGGCCACGCATCTGAGGCGCGCCCTGAGGTCATCGTGGCGTGCGGCCCGGTGAGGTCAGCCCCAGCGTCAGCTTGACGTGCGGCCGGGTGAGGTCAGCTCTGAGGCCAGATCTGAGGTCAGCGGGGCGTGCGGCCGGGCCACAGTTCGGCCACGGACTCCGGGTCGAGCAGCGGCCGGGCCACGACCTCGCCCGTCGCCCGGTCGATCACGACGCACCCGCCCCCGGTCGTCTCCGGCAGCCGGGCCGGATCGTCGGGTTCGAGGTCGCGCACCCACGCCACGTAACCGCCGTCGAACCCGTGCACACCGACCGGCACGGCCTCCTCCGGCTCCCGAACCCCGTTGAAGTACTCCTCCGCCAGCGCCCTGGCCTGCTCCAGGTTCATCGCGGCCGTCCCTGACGGTCGAGTATCACGCAGAACACCCCTGTCACGGTCCGGTACGGCGGCTCGACCGACATGTGCCCCCGCTGGGCGTCGATCCAGATCACCTCGCCGTCGTAGTTGACCGCGTTCCACGCGTGGGAGCCGCCACCGGGCCAGCGCACCACGATGACGGCGGCGGCGCCGTGCCCGGCGTCGAGCAGCCGCCGCGCGATCATGGGGTAGGCGTGCCGTCCCTGGCCCGCGTACTGCAGGCGCTGCCCGGCCCAGCGCTCGATCCTGGCCACGCTCCCCCGCTCGCCGGTCAGCGCGGGGCGGCCGATCCGGTCGTACTCGGGCAGCCTCGGCGCGGCCGTCGCGGGCTCGCCGTGCCAGGTGGACAGCACGGCCAGCGCGCAATCTGCGGCGTTGGAGGCCCTGAACGGGTCGTCGGCGGGTCCGCCGCCGTTGACCAGCCGGACCCAGGTGCCGCGCGGGTCGGGAAAGCGGGCGCCGGGCCGCAGCGCCTCAGCCAGGTCCCGCTCCACCTGCGGGTCCGGCTGGGCGAGCCCGCCAGGCACGCCGTACGGGCGGCTGTCGGCGAGCCTGGGCGGCCGCCGCGGCAGGTCGAACCAGTCGCCGCCCTCCGGCGGCGCCACGAACTCGTCACGGGGCCCTTCACGGGACTCGTCACGGGGCCCTTCACGGGGCTCGGTGCTCGCGGAGTCGGCGGCCCGCTCGTAGTCGAGCCACCGCACCCCGTCCGCCACCACGGGGTTGTACTCCCCCTGCGGGACACTCGGCTTGCGCTCGCGGAACACGGCCTGCCTCCTGTCATGCTCGACGAACGATCGTAGAGGCGACACCGTGTCAAGGGGGCGAAGTCGGCAAGATTCTCCGCCCGGACTATCTCTCTTACCTGCGCAAACGGCCCATACCTCAGCCCACCTGAACGGTGATGGTGTGCCATCCGGTCGCGCCGTCGGGCGCGGGCGGGGCGAGCTGATCGGTCTGGGTACGCCCGGACGCGTCGGTCGCCCGCACCTCGATCGTGTGCTTCCCGGGAGTGGCGTCCCAGTCGATCGACCACTGCCGCCACGTGTCGGGCCCGGGCACCTGGGCCAGCTTCGCCTGCCGCCACTGCCCGCGGTCCACCCGCACCTCGACGGCGTCCACACCGACGTGCTGCGCCCACGCCACTCCGGCGATCGTGGCGCCGCCCGGCTTGAGCGAGTCGCCCGACTTGGGCACGTCGATGCGCGACTCGGTCTTGATGGGCCCCTTGGCCGACCAGCCCCGGGGCGTCCAGTACGCCTCGTCCGTGTCGAACCTGGTCGCCTTGATGTCCACCACCCACTTGGTGGCCGACACGTACCCGTACAGTCCCGGCACCACCTGCCGCACGGGGAAGCCGTGGTCGACGGGGAGCGCCTCACCGTTCATCGCGACCGCGAACAGCGCCTCGCGGCCGTCCATCACCACGTCCACCGGGGTGCCGCAGGTGAAGCCGTCGGCCGAGGTGGACAACAACATGTCGGCGTCGGAGCGCAGCCCCGCCCGGCGCAGCACCTCGGCCATACGCACGCCCAGCCAGCGGGCGTTGCCCACGTAGGGGCCGCCGACCTCGTTCGAGACGCAGGTCAGCGTGACGTCGGCCTCAGTGAGCGGCATCTTCAGCAGGTCGGCGTAGGTGAGCTCGACCGGGCGGTCGACCAGGCCGTGGATGCGCAGCGTCCAGTCGTTCGGATCGACCTGGGGAACGACGAGGGCGGTGTCGACGCGGTAGAAGTCCTTGTTCGGCGTGACGAACGGCGACAGGCCCCTGATCCGCAGATCGGCACCCGCGGGAAGGGCCTTGGCCGGGGTCGCGGGCTTGGGCAGCGTCACGCCGACGCGCGCGGCGTCCACCGCCCGCCCCGCCCCGAACTGCCGCCCCAACAGGGCCGTCGCCCCGGCGACGACCACGCCCCCTGCGGCGCCGGTCAGCAACCGCCGCCGATCGAACACCAAAGGCTCGCCCCCGGCCCGCATCACAGCCGGCCGCTCCGGCTCCCCCGCCTCGCTTTCGGCCCGTACGACAGCCGGCCGCTCCGGCTCCGCACCGTCGGCGCCCGGCATCCCGGCCGCCGACGGCTCGACGCCGGCTCCGCTCCGGGCCGCCCGCTGCTCGACGCCGCCTTCGCTCCCGGCCGATCGATCCGCAGCGGCGTCAGGAACGCCCTCCTCAGGCGCGGCGACCGTGGACGCCGGGGCGCGGGAAGCCGCGGGGCCCGGCACGGACGCACGGCGTAGCAGCCAGGAAAGGGCCCAAGCCCCGACGGCCACCCCCACCACGGTCGGGATCACGTCCAGAGCGCCGGCGTCAGGCCGCGTCACCACGGCCAGCACGCCCACCACCCCGAACGCCGCCAGCCCCGCGTAGCCGTAGGCGAGCCGCCGCCTGGCCAGCACCCCGATGAGCGCGGCCACCACGGCGAGCACCACCAGAACGCCCCCGACGAGCACGGATTTGTCGTTCTCGCCGAACGTCCTGATCGCGAAGTCCTTGACCGGGGCGGGCGTCAGATCGACGGTCACATCGCCGACGGCCACCACGGGAAACGTCTCTGGCCCGACGAACCCGGCCACGAGCTGCGCGATCCCGAGGGCCACGCCTCCTGACACCAATCCCGCCAAGGCTCCCGCCCAGGCGGGGACCATCTCATTCCTGTGCACAATCCGAAGGTACGTTGCTCCGCACCTCCGGGTTCTTACGCGGTGGTTACGAGCTGACCAGTTCGCGCACGATCGGCGCCAGGGCGCGGAAGGCCCGCCCCCGGTGGCTGATCGCGTCCTTCTCCTCGGGCGCCATCTCGGCCGTCGTGCGCTGCTCACCGTCGGGCACGAGGATCGGGTCGTATCCGAACCCGCCTGACCCGCGCGGCGTCGTGACGAGGTGGCCAGGCAGCACGCCCTCCACCACCCGATAGTCCCCGGACGGCAGCGCGAGCGCCGCGGCGCAGGCGAAGTGGGCGGTCAGCTTGTCGGCGGGCACGTCGGAGATCTGGGCCAGCAGCAGGGCCAGGTTGGCGCTGTCGTCGCCGTGCCGCCCCGCCCAGCGGGCGGAGAAGACACCCGGCATGCCGTTGAGCACGTCGACGCAGAGGCCGGAGTCGTCGGCCACCGCGGGCAGCCCGGAGCCCTGGGCGACCGCGTGCGCCTTGAGCAGGGCGTTCTCCTCGAACGTGACCCCGGTCTCGGCGACCTCCCCGATCGAGGGGAACTCCTCGAGCCCGACGATGTCGAACCCGGCGAGGATGCGGCGCAGCTCGGCGATCTTGCCCGCGTTACGGGTGGCCAGCACGATCTTCATGAGCCGAGGGCCTCCTGCTGGATCAGGGTCAGCTCCTCACAACCCGCCACGGCCAGGTCGAGAAGCTGGTTGAGCGCTCCGCGGTCGAAGGGCGCGCCCTCGGCGGTGCCCTGAACCTCGACGAAGCTGCCCTCACCGGTCATGACGACGTTCATGTCGGTCTCGGCGGCGACGTCCTCGGTGTAGCAGAGGTCGAGCATGGGCACGGTGCCGACCACGCCGACGGAGACGGCCGCGACCGAGCCGATGAGCGGGTCGCCGGGGCACATGCGCCGCTTGCGCATCCACTCGATGGCGTCGGCCAGCGCGACGTAGGCCCCGGTGATCGCCGCGGTCCTGGTGCCGCCGTCGGCCTGCAGGACGTCGCAGTCGAGCAGAATGGAGTTTTCCCCCAACGCCTTGTAATCGACGCAGGCGCGCAGCGAGCGCCCGATCAACCGGGAAATCTCGTGAGTCCGGCCGCCGATTTTGCCGCGGACCGATTCACGATCGTTACGCGTATTGGTCGCTCTCGGCAACATCGCGTATTCGGCCGTAACCCAGCCCTGCCCGCTGCCCCTGCGCCAACGAGGCACACTGTCCTGGACCGACGCGGCGACCAACACCCTGGTGCCGCCGAATTCCACCAGCACCGACCCCTCTGCGTGGGTCAGCCATTGCCTGGTGATGGTAATGGGACGTAGCTGGTCAGGGTTGCGGCCATCCTGTCGGGACATGCAGATCACCCTATCTCCGCGCCACAACACTCTTGACCAAATGTGTCCGACACATGGATCCTTACGCAATGACAACGGGGGTGTTGCGAAACCCTGACTTTCTCCGGTTCCTGAGTTCGCATGTGGCGAACGAACTGGGGGCGAATATCTCCCGTGTGGCGCTTCCGCTGATAGCGGTGATGGTGCTGCACGCCGGTCCCGCCCAGGTGGGGCTGCTGTCGTCGCTGCAGACGGCCGCGTTCCTGATCTTCGGTCTGCCCGCGGGGGTCTGGGTCGACAGGATGCGCAAACGCCGGGTGATGATGGCCTCCGACTTGGCGAGGTTCCTGTTGCTGGGCAGCATTCCGGTGGCGGCCACGCTAGGGGTGCTGACAATCGAGATGATGTTCGCGGTCGCCCTGCTGGCCGGGGTGGCCCAGGTCTTCAACGACGTGGCCGACCAGACCTATCTGCCCAATCTGGTCAGCAGGCCGCAACTCAGCGATGGCAACGCGAAACTGGAGGTGGTGCGCTCGGGATCGTTCCTCGCGGGACCGGGCGTGGGCGGCGTGCTGGTGCAGTTGCTGAGCGCGCAGCGCACGATGGTGGCCACCGCACTCGGCGCGCTCGCGTCGGTGTTCCTGCTGGCCTCGATCAGAACGCCCGACAAACCGCCCAGCGACACCGAGCGCCGCCCGCTGCTGCAGGGCATCCGCGAAGGGCTCTCGTTCGTGTGGCAGGACCCCCTGCTGCGCGCGTTCATGGCCGCCTCGACGATCGGCAACCTGTGCGTGAGCGGCGTGATGGGCCTGTCGGTGTTGTTCCTGGCCGAGACCATCAAGCTGACTCCGGGGGCCGTCGGGGCGCTGCTCATGTCGGGCGGATTCGGCGGGCTGCTGGGCGGCCTCACCGGCGGCTGGCTGGCCAGGAGGCACGGCACCGCCAGGATGACCTGGCTGGCCGCCACCATCGGCGCTCCGTTCGGCCTGTTGCTGCCGATGACGCAGCCCGACTGGCGGGTGGTGTGCTTCGGGATCGCCTCGATCATGATCTCGTGGGGCGCGACCCTGTCGAACATCGGCCAGATCACCTACCGGCAGACCGTCACCCCCGAGCACCTGCTCGGCCGGGTCAACGCGTCGGTTCGGTTCCTGTCGTCGGGTGTGATGCCGCTGGGAGCGCTGCTCGGCGGCCTCGTCGCTCAGCAGATCGGGGTGCGGCAGACTCTGTGGCTGCTGATGGCGGGCCGGGCGGTGGCGTTCGTGCCGCTGCTGTTCTCGCCGCTGCCACGCCTGCGTGACTTCACCGAGGTTCAGGCCAGGTCGTAGACGGCGCCGCTGCGGGCCAGTTCCACCGGTCCGCCGTAGCCGCCTCCGTTGGCCTCCTCCAGCACGGCGGCCTGGTCGTTCCAGGGCACGAGGTGGGTGAGCACGAGCTTGCCCACGTCGGCCTTGGCGGCGTGCTCGGCCGCCTGGCGGCCGGTCAGGTGCAGGTCGGGAGGCAGGTCGGGGCCCTCCATGAACGACGCCTCGCACAACAGCAGGTCGGCGCCCATGGCCAGCTTCACCAGCTCGCCCGACTCGCCGGTGTCGCCGGAGTAGGCCAGGCTCTTGCCACCGTTGACGACGCGGAAGCCGTACGCCTCGACCGGGTGGTTGACCAGGCCCGTGGTGAGCGTGAAGGGCCCGATCTCGAACGAGCCCGGCGCCAGCGCCACGAAGTCGAACGCGGTCTCCAGGCCCGGCTCCTCCGGCATGCCGTACGCGGCCGCGAGCCGGGCCGGCGCGTCCGCGGGCGCGTAGACGGGCACGACCGGATACGGGGCCTCGGGACCGTACGTGCGCGCCACGTGATAGCCGCAGATGTCCAGGCAATGGTCGGCGTGCAGGTGCGACAGGCAGATCGCGTCAACCTCGTACAGGCCGATGTGGCGTTGCAACGCGCCCAGCGACCCGCTGCCGAGGTCGAGCAACATCCTGAACCCGTCGGCTTCGAGGAGGTAGCAGGACGCGGGACTGTCGGGACCGGGGTAGCTCCCGGAACATCCGACGATGGTCACCTTCATGTGGGCCTCCCGTTAAAGGTAGTACCCCCCGCGGGTGCGACTTCGACCACATCGATCTCCGGGCCCAGGAAACGCCGCCCGAGCCGGGCGAAGAGCAGGGAGTCGCCGGTGGCGCGGAAGCGGTGCCGGGGGGTGGCCTCGCCTCCCACCGCCAGATCGCGGTCGTGCAGGATCCGGTAGACGTCCTTGGCCGTCTCGTCCGCACTGGAGATCAGCGTGACCCCGTCACCCGCGACATAGGAGATCGCGCCGGTGAGCAGGGGGTAGTGGGTGCAGCCGAGGATGAGCGTGTCGCACCCGGCGGCCCTGACGGGCTCCAGGTATTCGCGCACGGCCTCGATGAGCTCGTCGCTCATCGTCTCTCCTCGCTCGACGTAGTCCACCAGGCGTGGGGCGGCCACGCCGGTGAGCTCCACGTCGGGCGCCGCGGTGAAGGCGTCGTGATAGGCCATGGAGTCGATGGTGGCCCTGGTGGCGATCACGCCGACCCTGCCGTTGCGGGTGGCTCGCACCGCGCGCCTGGTGGCCGGCATGATCACCTCGACGACCGGCATGTCGTAACGCTCGCGCGCGTCGCGCAGCACGGCGGCGCTGGCGCTGTTGCACGCGATCACGAGCATCTTGACGTTCTGCTCGACCAGGTGGTCCATGACCTCCAGCGCGTACGCGCGCAACTCCGCGATGCGTTTCGGCCCGTACGGCTGACGGGCCGTGTCGGCCACGTACGTGATGGATTCATGGGGCAACTGGTCGATGATCGCGCGCGCGACCGTCAAACCGCCGACCCCGCTGTCGAAGATCCCAATACTCGCGTCCGGCACGCTCTAGAGGGTAGGCGACCTGCACGATCAACACTGCGTAAGAATGCTCACAGGTGCGACACGTGAGCTTGTAGCGGTGTTGCGTTGGTCACATCAGCCCGTCACGTCACCCTCTGCCGACCCGGGCGAGCTGGCGCGACTGGGCCACCAGACGGCCCGCGGAGTCGCGTACCTCGACCTCCTCGTCGAACCAGCCGTCCGAAATCAACCGGCCGCTGCCGAGCACCGTGAGCCAGCCGGGCGCGGGCAGGGCGCGCAGGTGCCAGGTGAGGTCCACGGTGGGCGCCCAGCCGCGCAGGCCGGCGGAGAACACCACGGGCGGCAGCGCGTCCACGGCCAGCGCCAGCACGTACGGGTCGGGGTCCTGGGGCTCGGCCATCCTGAAGTACGCCCGCGACTCCGGTCTGCCGACGGGCTCGCCCTTCAGCCAGCCGATGGTGGGCGGGTCGAAGAGCAGCTCCATCTGGGCGTTCAGGGTCATGCCGGACTCCGGCTTGGGATCGGGGAGCTTGACGCAGTCCTCGACCGGCGGCATCTCATACGCCGATTTTTCGGCATAAATCGGCTCGCCGTTGTGCAGCGTGGCCGTCGTGATCAGCCCCTCGATCTGCGCCACCCCATCCTGTACGAGCGTCGCCCTGGCGAACGCGACCGTCCTGCCCGCCTTCAACGGCTCCACCCGCACCTGCGCGGGACCGGCGACCGGCGCCTTCAGGAACTGCGCCGTCGTGCTCACCGGATGCTCGAACGGCGAGGCGTCCACCGCCGCCCGCAGGATCACGGCCATCAGGTAACCGCCGTTGAGCGGCCCGCCGATCGCGTATCCGGTGTCGAGGCACACGTCGTAGGTGCTCTCGTCCACCCTGATCGCCTGCGTGGCCTCGTCGAACTTCGTCATTCGCCCCTGCCTCACGTCTGGAACTATGTTCTAGCAACTCTAGAGCATTCGCCCATCAGCGCGCCTACCTGCGAAAACATGATTCGGGTGACAACGTTTGATCATGGCAAGTGTCACCGAACTCATCGGTCAGTCCGTTTGGGACTCCAACGGGGTGTGGGTCGGTTTCGTGGTGGACATCCGGGTGGTCAGGCACAAAGGGGAGCTTCAGCAGAGCCACACCGTCTACGGACTGGTGGTGTCAGGCAGGCGCGCTCCGCTCCTGCTCGGCCTCACCCGCGATCGCCAGGGCCGATCGGCGTGGCTCTCGCAGGCGCTGGCGCGACTGGTCTACGCGGGGTGCACGTTCGTGCCGTGGGAGAACGTCACAGACTACGGAGATGGGGAGGTCCACATCGATGTCCTGAGAAATGAACTCAGCCGGGTCTAAATTCCAACTTCAGTACATTGCAAGCGCACGTCTAGCAACATCAGCTACCTTCACTGTGGTCAAAAGTCCACATTGTGAGTTGAGTGATGTCTGCGAACAATCCCCCCTATGGCCAGGATCCTGACCGGACCACGGCGTATAACTGGAACCAGGGGCAGCAGCCGGAGAACCCGCCGACGGCGCAGTATCCGGGGCAGCCCTACCCACCGCAACAGCCGTACCAGCAGCAGCCCTATGGCCAGCAGTCCGCTGAAGGACAGGGTGCCTACGGGCAGCAGGCGTCCTACGGCCAGCAGCCCCCCTACGGCCAGCAACAGCCTTATGGCCAGCAACCCACCTACGGGCAGCAGCAACAGCAGCCCCATGGCGGCCAGCAGTACGGCGGGCAGCAGCCTCAGGGCGGCTGGCAGCAGCAGCAACAGCCGCAGCAACAGCAGGGTTGGCAACAGGAGCAGGGCTGGCAGCAGCAGGACCAGTACGCCCAGGGCGGCTGGCAGCAGCAGGGCCCCGACGGCTTCGGCCCCGCGGAACCCGCCAAGAAGGGCCGCAAGAGCTGGATCATCGCCATAGCCGCGGCACTGGCCGTGGTCCTGCTCGGTGGTGGCGCGGTGTGGGCCGTGGGCTCCTTCGGCGGCGGCGGCACGCAGCCGAACGACGTCCTGCCCGCGAACTCCATCGCCTACGCCCGTCTTGACCTCGACCCGGCCGCGAACCAGAAGCTGGCGTTGTTCCAGCTCGCCAGAAAGTTCACGGTCACCAAGGACTCCTTCTCGGGTGAGGACCCGCGTAAGGCGTTGTTCGACACGATCAACGGCCAGGACTCCGACAGCAAGCTCGACTTCGCCAAGGACGTCGACCCGTGGCTGGGCAGCCGGATCGGCTTCGCCGCCGTGCCCTCCGGCAAGGAGGACCCCGACTACGCGGTGGCCATCCAGGTCAAGGACCAGGAGCTGGCCAAGGCCGGCCTCGCCAAGCTCATGGAGGGCGACAAGTACGGCGTCGCCTTCCGCGAGGACTACGCGCTGCTGAGCTCCACGCAGGCCCTGGCCGACAAGTACGCGCAGGGCGAAGGCAGCCTGTCCGACAACGCCGAGTTCAGCGACGACATGGGCGCGGTCGGCGAGCAGGGCGTGCTGTCGTTCTGGGCCGACATGGGCGGCATGCTCGAACTGGCCAAGAAGGAAGTCCCGGCCGGCCAGGCCGCGACCCTCGACAAGATCAAGGACGCCAGGTTCGCCGGCGCACTGCGCTTCGACAGCGCCTACGTCGAGCTCGCCGGCGTCGTACGCGGTGCGAACGGCATGACCCCCGAGGGCGACCTGCCCAAGGCCAACCTCGGCACCCTGCCCGCCAGCACCGCGGGCGCCCTGTCGGTCTCGGGCCTGGACCAGATCGTCACCAAGCAGTGGGCCGAGATCGAGAAGCAGGCCACGGCGGCCGGCTCCGCGGAGATCAGCCAGCTCCTCCAGAGCGCCAAGACGCAGCTCGGCCTGAATCTGCCCGGGGACCTGGCCACGGTGCTCGGCAAGAACTTCACGATCGCCGTGGACAGTGAGGGCCTCGACAGCGACCAGGTCAAGGGTGGCGTGAAGGTCACCACCGACCCGGCCAAGGCGCAGGCGATCCTGGACAAGGTCACGCAGGCGATGACGCAGAACGGCTCGCCCGCTCCGCAGATCGCCAAGGTCTCCGGCGACGGCGTCTTCACGGTGGCGACGACGGACGAGTACGCCAAGAAGCTGGCCGAGGAGGGCACGCTCGGCGACTCGGAGACGTTCCAGACGGCGATCCCGAACGCCGCCGACGTGAACTACGCGTTGTTCGTCGACCTGGACAAGATCGAGAAGCTCTACCTGGCGTCCATGCAGGGCGATGACAAGGCCAACGCCCAGGTGCTGCGGGCGGTCGGGCTGAGCGGCACGCAGAGCGACACCGAGTCGACGTTCTCGCTGCGGCTGCTGTTCAACTAGTCACCTCGAAGAGTCACCTCGAACGACGAAGGCGGCCGGTCCGATGGGACCGGCCGCCTTTCGTCGTCGAGATCAGGCCCCAGAGCCGGCCTTCGAGCCCGTCGTCGAGATCAGGCCCAGAGCTGGCCTTCGAGGCGATCCTCCGCCTCCTCCAGCGTGCCCTCGTAGGCTCCCGTGGACAGGTATTTCCATCCGCCGTCGGCCACCACGAACACGATGTCGGCCCGCTCCCCCGCCTGGACCGCCTTCGCGGCCACGCCCAGCGCGGCGTGCAGCGCGGCCCCGGTCGAGACCCCGGCGAAGATGCCCTCGGTGGCCAGCAGCTCACGTGTGCGCTTCAGCGCGTCGGCGGAACCCACCGAGAAGCGCGTGGTCAGCACGGACTCGTCGTAGAGCTCGGGGATGAACCCCTCGTCCACGTTGCGCAGCCCGTAGACCAGCTCGCCGTAACGCGGCTCGGCCGCGACGATCCGGACCTCGGGCACCCGCTCGCGCAGGAACCGCCCGACCCCCATCAGCGTCCCGGTCGTGCCGAGCCCGGCCACGAAGTGGGTGACGGTGGGCAGGTCTTCCAGGATCTCCGGGCCGGTGCTCTCGTAGTGGGAGCGCCAGTTGGCCGGGTTGCCGTACTGGTAGAGCATGATCCAGGACGGGTTCTTCGCGGCCAGTTCCTTGGCCACCCGCACCGCCTCGTTGGAGCCGCCCGCCGCGGGCGAGGAGATGATCTCCGCGCCCCACATGCGCAGGAGCTGGCGGCGCTCATCGGAGGTGTTCTCCGGCATCACGCAGATCAGCTTGTAGCCCTTGAGCCTGGCCGACATGGCGAGCGAGATGCCGGTGTTGCCGCTGGTGGGCTCCAGGATGGTGCAGCCGGGCGTGAGCAGCCCGTCCTTCTCGGCCTCCTGGATCATCCAGAGCGCCGGCCTGTCCTTGATCGACCCGGTCGGGTTGCGGTCTTCGAGCTTGGCCCAGATCCGCACGTCGGCGGAGGGCGACAACCTCGGCAACCCGACCAGAGGCGTGCGGCCGACCGAGTCGATCAGCGATTCGAAACGCATGTCACCCGCCGGCGACGGCGGGGAGCACGGTCACCGTGTCGCCGTCGGACACCGGCGTGCCGAGGCCGCCCAGGAAGCGCACGTCCTCGTCGTTCAGGTAGACGTTGACGAAGCGCCGCAGGCTGCCCTCGTCGACGAGGCGAGCCTTGATGCCGGGGTGGCTGGCCTCGAGATTGCTGATCAGCTCGTCGAGGGTGGCGCCCTCGGCGCTCACGGCCTTGGCGCCGTCAGTGTAATTACGCAGGATGGTCGGAATGCGAACCTCGATGGCCATCGCGGTCAGTCTCCTCAGGTCAGGTCGTCGTCCCATCGGCAGCAACACCGACGGCTTGATGCGGATTCCGCGTCAGCGACAGTCGTAGACGACGACAGCCGGAGTATGTGCGAACAGAAAGCTCTGCACAGGCCTGACCATCATGGGAGAAACCTTACCTCTTCCTCGGTGATCACACCTTCGAGGATCCGGTAGGAGCGGAACTCCACCTCGTTCTCGTCCCTCGTGGAGACCAGCACGTAGTGGGCGTCGGGCTCGGAGGCGTAGGAGACGTCGGTGCGCGACGGGTAGGCCTCCGTGGCGGTGTGGGAGTGGTAGATCACGACGGGCTCCTCGTCCCGGTCGTCCATCTCCCGCCACACCCGGAACTGCTCCATCGAGTCGAAGCGGTAGAAGGTGGGCGAACGCTCGGCGTTCTCCATCGGGACGAAACGCTCGGGCACGCCGCCCTTGCCCGCGATGACGCCGCACGCCTCGTCGGGGTGATCGGCCCGGGCATGGGCGACGATCTTGTCTACCAGTTCCTGCGCGATCGACAGCATGCCCGGAAATTACCAGAGGGCCCGGACCAGGCTGTCCTGGAGGTAGGTCAGCCAGTCATAGGTGACGTAGGCCGGGTAACGGGGGTCGTCCTCGGACATGATCGCGATCTCGTCGTGGACCTCCTCGGTCACGTCGAGCTTGGTGCCGAGCGTCAGCCGCAGGTCGTTGAGCGAGCGCAGCCACGCCTGGGCCTCCTCGGCGTTCAGCTCCGCGTGCCCGGGCGTCGCCGTCTCGTGCACGGTCTGCGCGTCGGCGCGCTTGCCGTCGCGCAGCGTGGCCTCGGTGTAGCGGCGGAACTCCGCCGAGTCCTTCTCATCCTGATAAGCCGACGGGAACAGCCTGGCCAGCACCGGATCGGACGGCACCGCGCTGTCGCCGATGCCCAGGGCCCGCTCCAGCGGGTCGTCGCTGGTCTGCCCGGGCGAGACGATGCCGAGCATCATGGAGACGAGCGAGCGCAGCAGCGAGACCTCCGCCGCCTCGAACACGGCGATGACGCCGCCGTTCTTGCCTCGTGTGAACCCCGAACTCACCAGTGCCACCTCATCCGACTCATTTGACCGAGTCCGGCTGGACCGTCGCCCACAGGCCGTAGGAGTGGAGAATCTGCACATCCCTTTCCATCTCCTCGCGCGTGCCACTGGACACGACCGCCTTGCCCTTCTGATGGACGTCGAGCATCAGCTTCTCGGCCTTCTCCTTCGTGTAGCCGAAGACCGTTTGGAAGACATAGGTCACGTAAGACATGAGGTTGACGGGGTCGTTCCAGACGATGGTCACCCATGGCAGATCGGGCCGGACGTCCGATGACGGACGCTCGACGGCGATTGGAGCGGTGCTACCCACATCCACGAGTCTGCCCTATCTGGGCCGTAGTCTTCGACTCGTGACAATGACCATGAGCACTGCGTTGCTCACAGATCACTATGAGCTGACAATGTTGCAGGCCGCGCTGAGGAGCGGCGCGGCGCACCGGCGCGCGGTTTTCGAGGTGTTCGCCCGGCATCTGCCAGGTGGGCGGCGCTACGGGGTGGTCGCCGGTACCGGACGTGTCCTGGACGAGCTCGAACGCTTCCGTTTCGGTGACGATGAACTCACTTATCTTCGGGAGCACCAGGTTGTCGACGACGCCACTCTGGCGTTTCTCGCCGATTACCGGTTTTCCGGGAACATCTACGGCTACCGCGAGGGCGACCTCTACTTCCCCGCCTCCCCGATCATGGTCGTGGAGGGCACGTTCGCCGAGGCCGTCCTGCTGGAGACCGTCGCGCTGTCCATCCTGAACCACGACTGCGCGATCGCCTCCGCCGCCTCACGCATGACGAACGCCGCCGGGCCGCGCCCGCTCATCGAGATGGGCTCCCGCCGTACGCACGAGGCCGCCGCCGTGGCCGCCGCCAGGGCCGCCTACATCGCCGGGTTCGCCTCGACCTCCAACCTGATGGCCGGACGCGTGTACGGCGTGCCCACGGCCGGCACGGCGGCCCACGCGTTCACGTTGCTGCACGACACGGAGCGGGCGGCGTTCGAGGCCCAGATCGCCTCGCTCGGGGCCGGGACGACGCTGCTGGTGGACACCTACGACGTTCCCGAGGCCGTACGCACGGCCGTGGAGCTGGCCGGGCCCAAGCTGGGCGCGGTCCGCATCGACTCGGGAGACCTGGCGGCGGCGGCCCAGGAGGTACGCGAGCAGCTCGACGCGCTCGGCGCCTTCAACACCCGCATCCTGGTCACCTCCGACCTCGACGAGTACGCCATCGCCGCGCTCGCCGCCGCCCCCGTGGACGGCTACGGCGTGGGCACCTCCCTGGTGACCGGCTCAGGCGTGCCGACCGCGGCCCTGGTGTACAAGCTGGTGGCCAGGGAGACGGCCACGGGCAAGCTGGAGGCCGTGGCCAAGCGCTCGGTGGGCAAACCGTCGCGCGGGGGCCGCAAGGAGGCGTACCGGCTGCTCGACGAGACCGGCACCGCCGACACCGAGCTGATCACCACCGGCGAGCTCGTCCCCGAGAACGGCATCCCCCTCCTCCACGAGCTGGTGCACGACGGCAAGGTCATCGGCCGCGAACCCCTGTCCGCCGCCCGCGAACGCCACCAGGCCGCCGTCGCCATCCTCCCCTCCGACGCCCTCCACCTCGGACGCGGCTACGCGGCGATCCCCACGGAATTCGCCTGACGTATCGTGCTACCTATGGGCACCGCGTTGATCATCGTCGATGTGCAGAACGACTTCTGCGAGGGCGGCAGCCTGGCCGTGGCCGGGGGCTCGGAGGTGGCCGCGGCGATCACCCGTCACGTGGCCGACCACGCCTACGACCACGTCGTGGCCACCCGTGACCACCACATCTCCCCCGGCACCCACTTCTCCGACGCCCCCGACTACGTCTCCACCTGGCCCGCCCACTGCGTGGCCGGCACCCCCGGCGCCGACTTCCATCCGTCGTTCGACGTGTCGGGGGTGGAGGAGGTCTTCAGCAAGGGGGCGTACGCGGCGGCCTACAGCGGCTTCGAGGGCGTCTCCGGCGACGGCGCGTCCCTGGCGGACTGGCTGCGGGAGCGCGAGGTCCACGAGGTGGACGTGGTGGGCATCGCCACCGACCACTGCGTCCGCGCCACGGCCCTCGACGCGGTCAAGCACGGCCTGGCCGTGCGGGTCCTGCTGAACCTGACGGCCGGCGTCGCCCCGACGACCACGGAAGCGGCCATGGCGGAGCTCCAACAGGCCGGCGCCACCCTCCACGGCGCCCCCACCCAGGGCTGATCACTCAAGCCCACGCAGACCTCCTCGGACATCCCGCGCGCCCGTGCTGCCTTGGCGACCTCGTGCTTGATGTCCTCCGGCAGATGGAGACGCACCTCAGGCACCCTTCGAACCGTGGCCCGGCGCCCCGATGGCGCCGTCGATCACGAAGAGTACACAGTTTGCAACGCTGAGGTCATGTGATATCGAAGAGGGCGAACCCCCTCCGAAATCACGGTAATACGGAGAGTCACCAACTAGTGGAGGTTCTTCATGCTGGCCCTCTCCCTCGGTGTGGCCTGGCTCATCCTCGCCCCCCTCTGCCTGTGGCTGCTCGTCAAGGGCAGCAAGGCGGAACGCGCGGGCGCGATCGCGACCTTAGCCCTGCTGGAGGCCGGGACGATCGCGATGAACGCCCTCGCGACCCCCTCCCGGATCCGGCCGGCCACCGAGCCCGCCTCGCACGCGGTGCCCGTCCCCATGCCCGCCTGTGACGAGCGCGCCCCCGTTCCCCGGTCGGCGAGGGCCGGGGCGGAGCTCGTGCTGACGTGGCCGGCCGTACCGCGCCAGTGCGACACCGCCGAGGTCGTCCTGCGCGCGCACGGAAGGAGACTGCTGGTCTGGCTGTACGAGACCACGCGTACGGGCGAGCACACGGCCGTGCTCACCACGCGGCACCGGAACGTGTTCACCCTCCCGGTCCACATCAAGAGCGGCACGGTCACACTAAAGGTCCCGTTGCACGAAAAATCGGGCTACATCCTGACTGATGGGCGTAGCGGGCGCCCCATCCCGCGACCGGCCTCATAAGCGCTTGATCGCGAGCCCCGAACAGCGCCGTCCAGGGCTCGCGAGTTCGTTCAGGCTTCCTCGGCGGCCTCCCGCAGCGCATCGTCGAACTTCGCGAACACCTCGAACGCGTGCCGCAACCCGGTGATCGACAACACTCGCGCCATCACCCCCTGAACCCCTCCCAGCAGCAGCCTCGTACCCCTGGACTCGCACCGCTGCATGATGTCGACGAGCTCGTTCATGCCCATGGAGTCGCAGAACGCGATCTCGCCGAGGTCCAGGATCAGGAAGGATTTGGGGGGCAGCTCCCAGATGTGCTGCAGGTGCTCCCTCAGGATCGGCAGCGCCCCCACATCGAGGTCGCCGTCGAGCCTGACGATGATGGCGTTTCGAGAGAGGCCGGAAGCGACGATGAGCGTCGACTTTCCGGTGGCCTCAGACGACATGGGTGAAGTCCTTCTGCATATCCCAAGACAGCCAAGAGTGGTTGTTGCCGCTTCCGTCGAGCTTCTAACAGAAGGCCACTGCTCTGTGGCCAAATGCGCAGAGTCACGCATCGTAATCATCGGCGGCGTGCCCGCTGACCTGGGGATGTCCCTCAGATCGCCGCCGGGCGCCCCCCACGGGCCGCCCGGCGGCGGGAGGCCCTCAGCGCCGCTGGGTGGCCCAGCGGCGGATGGTGTTGATGCGCTCCTGGATCTCCTCCGCCGTGGCCTGGGCGATCGGCGGGCCGCCGCACGATCGCCGCAGATCCGCGTGGATGACCCCGTGCGGCTGGCCCGTGCGGTGGTTCCAGGCCCCCACCAGGCCGTTCAGCTCGCGTCGCAGCTCGGCGATCTGCTCGTGCGGCGCCACCGCCTGCGGGGGCTCCTCCTCCTGCTGCTTGCGCCTGGCGGCCTGCTGGTCGGACTGCCGCTTGCGCAGCAGCGTCGCCACCTGGTCGGGCTCCAGCAGCCCCGGCAGCCCGATGAAGTCCTCTTCCTCGGCCGAGCCGACCTCGGCGCCCGTGCCGAACTCGCCCCCGTCGAAGAGCACCCGGTCGAACGTGGCCGAGGTCTCCATCGTCTCGAACGGCAGCTCGTCGCCCAGGACGTCGGGGTTGTCCTTCTGGCGGTTGGCGTCGTCCAGGAGGGTGTCGTCGAGGCCGTCCTCGGGAGGCCGCTTGTTGAGCACGTGGTCGCGCTCCAGCTCCATCTCGTTGGCCAGCCCCATGAGGGTGGGCACCGAGGGGAGGAAGACCGAGGCCATCTCGCCGCGCTTGCGGGCACGCACGAAGCGGCCCACGGCCTGGGCGAAGAAGAGCGGGGTCGAGATGGAGGTGGCGTAGACGCCCACGCACAGGCGGGGGATGTCGACGCCCTCTGACACCATGCGCACGGCAACCAGCCAGCGGTCCTCCGAGGCCCCGAACTGTTTGATCTTCTTGGACGCGCCGGGGTCGTCGGACAGGACCACGGTGGCGCCCTCGCCGGTGATGTTGCGCAGGTGGCGGGCGTAGGCGCGGGCGGTCTCGTGGTCGGTGGCGATGACCAGGCCGCCCGCGTCGGGCACGCCCCTGCGCACCTCGGTGAGGCGGCGGTCGGCGGCCTGCATGACCTGGCGGATCCAGTCGCCCTTCGGGTCGAGCGCGGCCCGCCACGCCTGGCCGAGCTGGTCCTTGGTGAGCGGCGTGCCCAGGGTCGCGGCGATCTCGTCGCCGGCGCGCGTGCGCCACTTCATCTCGCCGGAATAGGCCAGGAAGATGACCGGCCGCACGACTCCGTCGTCGAGCGCCGGGCCGTAGCCGTAGGAGTAGTCGGCGACGCTGCGCTTGAAGCCCTCGGCGTCCTCCTCGTAGCCGACGAACGGGATCGGGTTGTCGTCGGACCTGAACGGCGTCCCGGTGAGCTGGAGGCGGCGCGTGGCGGGCTCGAACGCCTCCCGCACGCCGTCACCCCACGACTTGGCGTCGCCCGCGTGGTGCACCTCGTCGAAGATGACCATCGTCTTGCGGGCCTCTGTGCGCGCCCTGTGCAGGGCGGGGTGCATCGCGACCTGCGCGTATGTCACCGCCACCCCGGTGTAGTCGCGTGACGTCGCGCCCTGGCTGTTCTTGAACTCCGGGTCGATGCCGATGCCGACCTTCCCTGCGGCGTCGGCCCACTGGCGCTTGAGGTGCTCGGTGGGCGTGACGACCGTGACCGCCCTGATCACCCCGTTGGCGAGCAGCTCGCTGGCGATGCGCAAGGCGTAGGTCGTCTTGCCCGCGCCCGGCGTCGCCACGGTGAGGAAGTCACGCGGCTCGCGCCTGAAGTAGAGGTCGAACGCCTCCTGCTGCCAGGCGCGCAACTTGGGGGCGGTGCCCCACGCGGCCCGGTCCGGATAGGAAGGCGAAAGGTGGGACGCGGCGAAGGTGCTCACCGCATCACCTCTGGGGTTCGTGTGCTTCGCTTTCTCACAGTGACCCAAGAGTAATCGGGCCCACCGACAAGACGTGCCGTGAGCCGAGGATTCTGGCCAAGGTCTTCCTCACGTGCTATGCGGCTTATCTGAGACTCGTCATGACCGCGTCGAGCGCCTGCCTGCCGCTGTTCTCCTCGGGTTGCAGCAGTCCGACCAGCAGGACGGGCCGGTCCCCGCGAGTGAGCAGCATCACTCTGAGGAACGCCGGGCGGTTCACCACGTCCCGATATTCGGCCCGCAGCGCCCGGGTGTGTCCGTCGGGAAGATCCTTGTCCTCGACGACGGTCACGCGGTCGCCCTGGAGGAGAAGCCTGGAGTACAGCTCCGACGCCTCCGCCGTGGCCTTCCTGGCGTCTTTCACCGGTCCAGGCACCGGTCTGGCCATCACGAGCGCCCCGTCCCCGTTCCGTACGACCGAGGTGAACCCCGTGACCGGCGCCACCGCGCCCACGCTCCATCCCTGCGGCAACGTGGCCGCCACCCCGGCCAGCGAGTCGCTCACCCGTCCCGTGCCCGCCTGTGGCGTGGTCATCCGCAACACCGCCACCGTGGCCCCCGCCACCAGCCCCGCCCCGACCGCGAGGGCCGCCAGCACGGCCGCCACCCGCTTCCACGCCCCTCCTCCCCCTGCGGCGCTCCGTCCGCGCGACCCCGGGTCCGCTGGAGACCCGTGGAGGCGGGCGGACGGGGGGAGGTCGTCGTAACCGCCCTGGTCGAGATCGCGGGGGCCGGTCCCGCGGATCCTGGGGTTCCACGACGCCTCCGCCCGCTCCTCCGGGCCGGGGTCCGGTGGATGGGGGCGGCTCCAGCCGGCCTGCTCGGGCTCCAGATCCAGCGGATGCCTCCTGCGCCCCCAGCCCGGCCGCTGCTCGGGCGGCCGCTGCTCGGGCGGGCGGCCCCAGCCAGGCGGACGGCCCTTGTCGGGGTCCGGCGAGCGCCCCCAGTCGGAATCGGGCGAGCGTCCCCAGTCGGGCTCGGGCGAATCGCTCCCAGGAGGCTCGGGAGTACGGCCCCAGCCAGGCTCGGGCGGACGGCTCCCAGGAGGCTCGCGAGGGCGGCCCCAGCCGGGCTCCGGCGGGCGTTCCTGCGCCGGTACGTACGGCGCCCGCCCTAAGGGCGGCTCAGGACGGCCGGCACGCCCCTGTGGCGGCTCCTCGTCGCGGGGCGCGGGCTCCGTGCCCTCTGGAGGAGTACGGCGATGCCTGGGCCCCGAGAGAGGGGGCCAGACCTGGTGATCATCCTCCATGGCACCTCCTTGCCCGCTGTCCTATCACTCCCCGCCACGGGGATCAGGAGAACCGTGATCGCTGTGACAGGAGGGGCGGAATTCAGCGGGTGCGGCCGGCGAGCAGGACGCCGCCGAGCGCGATGGCCGCCATGAGGGCCGAGATGACCATGAACCCGGTGGCGATCTGGGCGGAGGAGTGCCCGATCACGTTCATCAGCGCCCCGCCGATGCCGATCGACAGCGCGGACCCGAGCTGGTCCGACACCTGCAGGGCCGCCGAGTTGGCCCCCTGCTCGTTGACCGGCGACTGCTTCATGGCCGTGACACTGACGGTGGTCATGCCGAAGCCCATCCCGAAGCCCGCCACGATCCACGCGGGCACCGCGATCCACCCGCTCACCCCGGGAAGGACGGAGAGCAGGCACAGCAGGATCGCGATGGCCACGCACCCCACGCCCAGCCGGATCCGCTTGTGGGCCTCGCCCGGCCGCCTGCTCTGGATGAACGATCCCGCCGACCACCCCAGGGCCCCGGTCGTCAGCGCGATCCCGGCCGACGTCGTGTCGAAGTGCTTGACCTCCTGCAGCGCCAGCGGGATGAAGGAGTTCACGCCGAAGAAGGAGGCCGAGAAGAACCCGCGCATCAGCACGGTCGTGGGGAGACCGCGCGCGAATCGCAGCGCGTGGGGAGGCAGCAGCCGGTACAGGCCGTACACGAGGAGCGCCAGCCCCGCCACGGTCTCCACGCTCGCGGACGCGGCGTGCAGGTGCAGCCGGTCCACCCCGTACAGCAGCAGCCCGGCCCCGCCGGCGGTGGCGGTGGCGGCCAGCGTCATGGCGATCGGCCTGGAGCGCGGCCCGGTGCCGGGCGCGGCCACGGCGGAGGACCCCATCCGCAACGCCGGTACGAGCATCACGAGCGCGGGCACGACCAGCGGCACGATCCCGTAGAAGACGTATCGCCACCCCCACTGCTGCCCGACGAACCCGGCCACGGACGGCCCCACCATGGCGGGCACCACCCAGGCGGCGGAGACGGCGGCGAACGCCTTGGGCCGTACCTCGACCGGGTACACCCGGGCGATCATCACGAACAGCGCCACGATGGAGGCCCCGGCCCCCAGCCCCTGTACGGCCCGCGCCAGCAGGAACATCACGGCCGATGACGCCGCCCCCGCCAGCGCCATCCCGGCCACGAACAGCAGCACCCCGGCCAGGAACGGCACCGGGTACCCCCGCCGGTCCGACCAGAGCCCGGCCACCACGTTCATGAACAGGCTGGCGATGAGGAAGGCGGAGAAGCTGAGCCCGTACAGGTCGAAGGCGTCGAGATCCTTCGCGATGGCGGGCATGACGACGCCGACCGACATGCCCTCGAAGGCGATCAGCGTGACGACCAGCAGGATGCCTAAGGTGGCGGTGCGGTAGTCGGGGCCGAGGATGCCGGGAGGCTTGTGGGGAGTGTCGAGTGCCTTTGGTGCTGTCACCCACACATCGTAATTTGCCGGAAATCTAAAGGACCGCCGCCGTGTCCCGGTACGCGGCCCACATCTCGTGCATCCGGTCCGCCTGCCCCTGGGTGAACTCCCACATGCACCGGTCGTGGGCGTAGTCCATGAAGTTGTGCGCCGGGTCCTTGCCCTTGTGCCTGGGGCAGGAGTCCTTGTCCTGGGGGCACGCCTCGGTCGGGCCGCCCTCGGCGGGGGTGTCGGCGATGCCGTCGCCCGGCGACTGGCAGCCGTTCTCGAAGGTGTGGAACAGGCCGAGCCAGTGCCCGATCTCGTGCACGCCGGTGAAGCCCCGGTTGTAGTTGATCATCGCCCCGCCTGGCAGGCTGCGCCAGTCGATCACGACGCCGTCGAGGCCGGGCGAGCCCGCGTACCAGTAGGGGTAGCTGGCGAAGCCCAGCATGAGCTCGCTGAGCTGGGCGATGTACAGGTTGAGCGTGCCGGGGCCGCCCTCGTGCAGCGCGTTCTTGATGGCCTTCTCGTGGCCGACGGGATCGGTGAACCAGGAGGAGTTCTCCTTGACCGAGATGCCGTCGAGGCGGAAGCGCACGCCGGTGTCGACGCCGCCGAACCTGCCGCCGTACGCGGAGTTGAGCGTGTCGATCTGGGCCATGATCGCCTGGTCGGAGACCTGGCGGCCGGAGCCGCGGGAGATGACGTGCACCCGGGTCGGCACCGTGATCTGACTCGGCGGCGTGACCCCGGCGAGCCGCTCGCCGAGTTCGGCGAGGATCTTGCCGACGTCTTCCGGCTTGGGCGAGCGCGGGCCGGGAGTGCGTGGCGCCAGAGTGCGTGGCGCGAGAGTGCGTGAAGCGGGTCTGGCGCAGGCGGCCGCCACGGCGGCGCCGGGCAGGAGCGGCTGGGAGTACCCGGCCGCGAGCAGGCATGCCAAAAAGACGGCGGTCGCACGCCGGGCCATGTAATCCCCCCACAACGGTATGAGACGGTCTGGCTACAGACCGTAACTCTCCGTGGGGGGATTACCGCTCAGCAACACTCACTGCTTGTCGTCGCCACCCTCGCCGCCACCCTGGGGCAGCCCTTCGTAGATCTCCTTGCACTCCGGGCAGACCGGATATTTCTTCGGGTCGCGGCTGGGCACCCAGATTTTGCCGCACAGGGCGCGAATGGGCGTGCCGCTCACCATGCTCTCGGTGATCTTGTGCTTGTCCGCGTAGTGGGCGAACCGCTCGTGATCGCCGTCGCCGTGCGACGTCCGCGGAGTCGTCTCCTGCTGTGGGAGGATCTTCGTGCTCACCTCACCGAGTTTATGCCCGCCGGGGACCCCGGACAGCGCTACGGCCCCCGCCCGGTGAGCGGAGGCCGTACGGAGAGCGCTGGTCAGCCCATGTGGACCGGTGCGCCCTCGGTCTTCCTGCCGGACCTGACGAAGAGCGCCAGCACGGCGGTCAGCAGCGCGATGCCGGTGCTCACCAGGAAGGCGATGTGCATGCCGTCCATGAACGAGTTGTGCAGGGCGTCGCCGATCTGCTGCGGCACCCCTGCGGGCGCCTGGCCGAACGCGGCGGCCTTCTCCAGCAGCGTCATCTGCTCGGCCGGGATCGCCTGCGCCGCCGGGCCGAGATGACCGGGCAGCCTGCTGGAGATCTCCGCGGCCATGACGGCGCCCAGGATCGCGGTGCCGAGCGCGCCGCCGACCTGCATGGCCGATTGCTGCACCCCACCCGCGACACCGCTCAGCTCCACCGGCGCGTTGCCCACGATGATCTCCGTGGCGCCCACGAAGACCGGCGAGAGGCCGAAGGCCAGCAGCACGAACGGGATGGCGCTCTCGATGAACGAGGCGTCGATGCTGAGCTGGGACATGAGGAACATCGACAGCGCGGTGATCACCAGACCGCCCGCCATCGTGACCTTCGGCCCCAGCCTGCCGAGCAGCATGCCCGCCAGCGGCGAGGCGACGATCATGCCGGCGCTCATCGGCAACATGCGCAGGCCGGCCTCCAGCGGGGACAACCCGTGCACGCCCTGGAAGAAGAAGCCCAGGAAGAACATCGCGCCGAACATCGCGAACGCGACCATCATCATCAGGAAGGTGCCGATGGAGATGGAGCGGTTGGCGAACAACGACAGCGGCACCAGCGGCTGCCTGGCCCTGCTCTGCCAGAAGATGAACGCCGCGATGAGCACCACGAAGGCGCCCACGAAGCTCAGCGTCGTGGTGTCGCCCCAGCCCCATTCGGGGGCCTTGATGATCGTCCAGACGAGCGAGAACATCGCGCCGGACAGCAGCAGCACACCGAGCCAGTCGACCCGGGAGAACGTCTGCACGCGGTTGTCCTTGATCAGCAGGAAGCCCAGGACCAGGGCGGCGATGCCGACCGGCGCGTTGATGAAGAAGACCGACTCCCAGCTCACCTTCTCGACCAGCAGACCGCCCACGATCGGGCCGGCCGCGCTGGACAGGCCGATGATCGCGCCCCAAGCGCCCATCGCCTGGTTCAGCCGCTCACCCGGGAACGCTCCACGCAGCAGGGCCAGCGCGGCGGGCTGCAACAGCGCGCCGAACAGGCCCTGCAGCACGCGCAGGCCGATCAGCACACCGGCCGGAGTCACACCGGGAATGATGTCGGCCAGTTGGGCGCTGAGCCCGATGCCCACAGAAGACAGCGCGAAGCCCCCGACACCGATGAGAAAGACACGCTTGTGGCCGAACAGGTCACCGAGCTTCCCCGCGGTGATCAGAAAGACCGCCAGCGCCAGCAGGTAACCACTGGTCACCCACTGCAGATCGGACATCGAAGCCTTCAGATCGGCCTGGATCGACGGGTTGGCGATGCCGACCACCGTGCCGTCGAGCATCACCATGATGACGCCCAGGCTGACCGCCAACAGCACCAGCCACGGGTTGCCCCCTGTCCCCGTCTTGGCAGGGCCGGGCGACAGCGGTGCTTCCACCGCTTTCGCGTGAGCCATGAGTCCCCCTAGTTACACGTACTGCCCCACACCGGGGCATAGACCTCGTAAGCCTCCGGTAATCTATGGCAGAGCATGACATATGACAACTGGCTTTTAATCGTCGGCCTATGACTTATGGCACACTGTGACAGAAAGGTTTCGAGGGAGTGACGGTGGGTCTACGGGAACGCAAGAAGGAGAAGACGCGCCTGGCGATCCTGGACGCCGCGCTCGACTTGTTCCTCGAACAAGGATACGAGTCGACCACGATAGAGCAGATCGCGGGGGCGGTCGAAATCTCCCCCCGGACCTTCTTCCGCTACTTCACCAACAAGGACCACCTGGTGCTGTGGTTCCACGAGCACGGCGCGGAGATCCTGCTGGAAACCCTGGCCGAACGCCCGCGCGAGGAGCCGCCGTTCACCTCTCTCATGCACGCGCTGCGTGCGGTCCTGAGCGATGTGGAGGGTTCGACGCCGGCGGACGCCGCCAGGTTCCTGAAGTTGCGCGGGCTCCTCGACGGACATCCGCACCTGATCGGCCTGTCGGTGGCCAGAGGGGCCGAGATCGAGCGCCGCCTGGCCGAGGAGGTGGCCGCCCGCAGAGGCATGGATCCCGACCAGGACCAGCTCGCGCGCCTGATCGTGGCGTTCGCGATGTCCACCATGCGGGTCGGCTTCGAGTGCGTGCGCCGCGAGTGCACGATGCAGGAGATCAAGCACCGGATGGCGGAGAGCATCGAACTGGCCGAGAGCTGCCTGCGCCCCGGGTGGGACCTGCGGCGCTAGTTCAGCGTCGGATCGTCCGGGCAGGTCGCCACGAAGGCCAGCTCCCCGCGCTGACGTCGTAGCACGTGCCGCCACAACACGCCGGGGTCGGCATGAAAGGTGTCGCCGACCTCGGAGTCGACGACATACCAGGCCCCCTCGGCTATCTCGCTCTCGAGCTGTCCCGACGTCCATCCCGCGTATCCCGCGAAGATGCGCATCTGCGCGATCTCCCCCTGGAGGATCTCCGGCGGCGCGTCCAGATCGACCGTGCCCAGCCGGGCCACCGCGTCGGTGCCCGCGTGCAGCCGGCGCCAGCCGAGGGGCTCCTCGCCGCTCGGGACCGCCGCCAGCGCCAGCGCGCTGTCCGTCTGCACGGGCCCGCCCTCGAACAACACCGAGGGCCCGGTTACCAGCGGATCCCACACGGGCAGCACCTGCGTCACCGAGATGTCGCTCGGCCTGTTGAGCACGACGCCGAGGGTGCCGCCGTCGTGGTCGTGCTCGAGGATCAGCACGACGCTACGCCGGAAGTTGGGGTCGTCGAGAAGCGGCGTCGCCACCAACAACCCGCCGACGTAGATCGCTTCCGCCATACATCCATCATGAAGGCTAACTAGGGGTGCGCGCTCCCCCAGTCCGTTGATGTTACTCTTCGTGCCTGCTTGGGAACTTTAGGTAGCGGAGATCACTTTTCGGGGGGAGCATATGCGCATCGGCACTCGTCTCGTCCTGGCCGCCCTGCCGGTGGGCGCCTGGCTGCTCCTTCCGGTCGCGGCCCACGCGTGGCCCCGGCCGGACCCGGGAGACCCGTTCACGATGACGGTGGACGACGTGGGGTGCCGCTCGGGCCGGGTGGCCGTCACCCTGCACAACCAGACCAGGCAGCTCGTACGCTTCGACCTCAAGTCCGACGGCTCCAGCACGGCGAGCGGCTCGATCCCGGCCCGCAAGACGATCGTCAGGCAGGTGGCCGTGGACAAGGGCAGCAGCGCCGAGATCGAGGCGTACTCGGTCAGCGACGACCACCCGGAAACACTGATCGATTCCACCCGAGTCGAGAACGACTGCCCTTGGGGCCACGGCCGACGCGGCCACCTGCCCTACACGGGCCCGCCCGCCGACCTCATGGGCAAGCTCGCCACCGCGGGTGGCCTGGTGGTGATGGGCGGGATCCTGTGGTGGTACGGCTCGATCTGGCCGCGCTCATCCACGTGACTCCACCGCCTCCCGCACGCCCATCGCCCGCCTCGCCTTCACGGCGAACGTCCCGGCCCTGGCGGCGGCCAGCGTGCGCGCCACCGACCACTCGGCGACCTCCTCCGTCACGGGCTCCCTCGTGACCACGAGGCGGTAGTAGAGCGGCGCCGAGATCGCCCTGATCACCTCGGCGCCGTCGGTCCCCTTGGGCAGCTCACCCCGTTCGACGGCCAGGTCCACGACGTTGGCCCACTCCTCGATACGGCGCTGGAAGAACCCGCGCAGCGCCTGGGCGGCCTGGTCGTCGCTGGTCGCGGCGGCGATGACCGCCTGGAAGGTGACCCCCAGGCGCCTGTCGCTGATCGCCTCGACCACTGCGAGCGCGTTGGCGTACAGGTCGGCCTCGATGCCGCCCGTGTCGGCATGGGCCGAGGACTGGTTCGCCAGCTCGTTCATGAGATCGGCCACCAGCCCCGCCTTGGTCCCCCAGCGCCGGTAGACCGTGGTCTTGCCGACGCCGGCCCTGGCCGCGACCTGATCCATGGTCAGGCCGTGAAAGCCGTGCTCGACCAGCTCGTCCTGGGTGGCCTCCAGAACGGCCGCGCGCACCCGCGCGGTACGGCCCCCCGGCCGCACGGTTCCCGCTAAACGGGAAGGTTGGTCCATCAAGTCCCCTCTCCGTACCCTGCTCTAATGGGACTCGGGTCCCATTAGAGAAATGCCGCAGTCGCCGGGCAATGTCCGGCTGTGGATCTCAGGACTCCGGCGGCACAGGCTCTTCCCGATCGGTCTGAGGTTGCTCGGCTTCTCCTCGCGCGCCAGAGGGCTGGGCCATTGTAGGGCGACACTCACAGCCAATGGTCAGGAATAAAATTCGTTCGACAATCCCGAACGAAACTGCGCTAAGGTGCCGGTTGTGGGAGAGACGATTCAATCGGTCGAACGGGCGGCCGCGATCCTGCGGCTGCTCGCCTCCGGTCCCCGGCAGCTCGGTGTGGCCGAGCTGGCCAGGGCGCTGGCG
Source organism: Nonomuraea insulae (assembly GCF_042656245.1). NCBI lineage: Bacteria > Bacillati > Actinomycetota > Actinomycetes > Streptosporangiales > Streptosporangiaceae > Nonomuraea > Nonomuraea insulae. The sequence goes on along the minus strand of NZ_JBHSPA010000071.1, from coordinate 24,026 downwards.
CTGCCGAAGGGGACGCTGCACGGCATCCTGCGCACACTGGTCCGCGTCGGGTTCGTCGAGCAGGACGAGACGACGGGAAAGTACCGCCTCGGCGCCACGCTGCTCCACCTGGGCAGCAGCTACCTCGACGTCAACGAGCTGCGCACCCGGTCCATCAACTGGGCCGACGCGCTGGCCGGGCGGAGCAGGGAGAGCGCCTGGATCGGGACCCTGCACGAGGGCCACGTCCTGGTGATACATCACGTGTTCCGGCCCGACGACAGCATGCAGACGCTGCAGGTCGGCACCTACCTGCCGACGCACGCCAGCGCGCTGGGCAAGGTCCTGCTCGCCTTCGACCCCTACGGCGAGTCACTCGCCCCTCCGCTGCGGCCTCACACCAAACACACCCTCGTCGACCAGGCGGAGCTGGAGGCCGAGCTCGACCAGGTCAGGGCGCGCGGATGGGCGGCCGAGATGGAGGAGCTGACGGAGGGCGAGGTGGCCATCGCCGCGCCGATCAAGGATCCGCGCGGCCTCGTGGTGGGCGCCATCGGCATCAGGGGCGCCGTCGAGCGCCTGGCTCCCGGCGACGACCTGCACATGGACTTCGTCTCCTACGTACGCGACGCCGCCCGCGCCATCACCCGCGACCTCGCCCGATGACACTTGAACACGTCCCGGTGACCAAATACCATTCGTTCGGCATTGTCGAACCCTAAAGTCTTGCGAGGAATTCCAGTGCCTCGACCGCACTACGTCGCAGCCATCGACCAGGGCACCACGTCCAGCCGGTGCATCGTCTTCGACCAGCCCGGCAACATCATCTCCGTCGCCCAGCGCGAGCACCGCCAGATCTTCCCCAAGCCGGGCTGGGTGGAGCACGACGCGGCGGAGATCTGGCAGGCCGTGCAGACCGTGTTCGCCGAGGCCGTGAGCGGCGCCGACATCGAGGACGGCCAGATCGCCGCGCTGGGCATTACCAACCAGCGCGAGACCACCGTGTTGTGGGACCGCGCCACCGGCAGCCCGGTCTGCCCGGCGATCGTCTGGCAGGACACCCGCACCGACGCGCTCACCCACGCCATGGCCGAGCACGAGCCGCTGTTCAAGAAGAAGGCGGGGCTGCCGCTGGCGACCTACTTCTCCGGGCCGAAGATCCGCTGGCTGCTCGACGCCTACGACCTGCGCGAGCGGGCCGAGCGCGGCGAGGTGCTGTTCGGCACCATGGACAGCTGGTTGTTGTGGAACCTCACCGGGCGCCACCTCACCGACGTGACCAACGCCAGCCGTACGATGCTCATGAACATCCACACGCTGACCTGGGACGACGAGCTGCTCGCCGCGATGGGCGTGCCCCGCGCGATGCTCCCGGAGATCCGGCCCTCCGCCGAGGTCTACGGCCACACCTCCGCCGGCGTGCCGGTGGCCTCGGCGCTCGGGGACCAGCAGGCGGCGCTGTTCGGGCAGACCTGCTTCGCGCCCGGCGAGACCAAGAGCACCTACGGCTCGGGCAGCTTCCTGCTGATGAACACCGGCCAGGAGCCCGTCGTGTCCAAGCACGGCCTGCTCACCACGGTCGGCTACCAGATCGGTGACGGCCCCGCCACATACGCGCTGGAGGGCGCCATCGCGGTCACCGGCTCCCTGGTGCAGTGGCTGCGCGACAACCTCGGCCTGATCTCCAGCGCGGCCGAGATCGAGACGCTGGCCAAGACGGTGGACGACAACGGCGGCTGTTACTTCGTACCGGCCTTCTCGGGGTTGTTCGCGCCGCACTGGCGCTCGGACGCGCGCGGGGTGATCGCGGGGCTGACCGGGTTCGTCAACAAGGGGCACATCGCGCGGGCCGTGCTGGAGGCCACCGCCTGGCAGACCCGCGAGGTGGTGGACGCCATGAACGCCGACTCCGGCCTCGACCTGACGACGCTGCGGGCCGACGGCGGCATGACCGCCGACAACCTGCTCATGCAGACGCTCGCCGATGTGCTCGCCGTGCCGGTGATCCGGCCCATGGTGGCCGAGACCACCGCGCTGGGCGCCGCCTACGCCGCCGGTCTGGCGACCGGCTACTGGCCCGACCTCGACAGCCTGCGCGCCAACTGGCACAAGGCCGCCGAGTGGCGCCCCGCGATCGACGAGTCCGTACGCGAGCGCGAATACCGCAACTGGAAGAAGGCCGTGGCCAGGACCCTCGGCTGGGTCGAGCAATAGGAGAATGGCAATGACGACCGCGATCGGCACCGACCGGGCGGAGACCCGCCACGAGCTGGCGAGCACCGCCTATGACCTGCTCGTGATCGGCGGCGGCATCCTGGGCACCTCGGTGACCTGGATGGCCGCCCAGGCGGGGCTGCGGGTGGCGATGGTCGACGCGGGCGACTTCGCCGGCGCCACCTCCAGCGCCTCCTCCAAACTCGTCCACGGCGGCCTGCGCTACCTGCAGACCGGCAACGTCAAACTGGTGGCCGAGAACCACCGCGAGCGCCGCGCCCTGGCGGGTGACATCGCGCCACACCTGGTCAAACCGCTGACGTTCCTGGTGCCGATCTACAAGGGCGGGCCGCACGGGGCCGCCAAGCTGGGCGCGGGCGTGTTCCTGTACTCGGCGCTGTCGGTGTTCGGCGACGGCATGGGCAAGGTGATCACGCCGCACCAGGCACTGGCCAAGGTGCCGGCGCTGCGCACCGAGGGGCTGCGCGCCGCCGCCGTCTACGGCGACCACCAGATGAACGACAGCCGCGTCGCGGTCATGACCGTCCGCGCCGCCGTGGACGCGGGCGCGACCGTGCTCAACCACGCCGAGGTGGTCGGCCTGCGCAAGACGGGCGGCAGCGTGACCGGCGCCGACCTGCGCGACCGCCTCGACGGTACGGAGTTCGGCGTCTCCGCCCGCCTTGTCCTGAACGCCACCGGCCCCTGGGTGGACCACCTGCGCCGCCTGGAGGACCCGGACGCCGCCCCCAGCATCCGGCTGTCCAAGGGCGCGCACCTGGTCCTGCGCCGGCACGAGCCGTGGAAGGCGGCGCTGACCACGCCGATCGACAAGTACCGGGTGTCGTTCGCGATCCCGTGGGAGGACCACCTGCTGCTGGGGACCACGGACGAGCCGTATGAGGGCGACCCGGCCGCCGTCCGCCCCACCGAGGCGGACATCGCACAGATCCTCGACGAGGCCGGGCATTCCGTACACGACTCGCAGGTCCGGCGCGACGACATCACCTACGCCTTCGCCGGTCTCCGGGTCCTGCCCGGCGGGCCTGGGCAGGTCACGGCGGCCAAGCGGGAGACGGTGCTCACCCGGGGATCGGGCGGCATGTTGTCGGTGGCCGGCGGCAAATGGACGACATATCGCCACATCGGCAAATACGTCCTCGACATCCTCGCCCACCTCCCCGGCCGTCCCCTGGGCGACGACCTGGCCGACATCCTGCCCGCAGTGCCGCTGCCCGGCCTGGCCAGCCCCGACGCCGTGGCCATGCGGCTGTGGACCGACCGCGACCCGGGCATGCGCATGGACCCTTTGATCGCCAGGCACCTGGCCACGCACTACGGCTCGATCGCGTTCGACCTGGCCCGGCTCATTCGCGAGGACCCCGCGCTCGGTGAGCGCATCCACCCAGACGGGCCGGACATCTGGGCCCAGGCGATCTACGCGCGCGACCACGAGTGGGCGGCCACGGTGGACGACGTCGTACGCCGCCGCACGACCCTCACCGTACGCGGCCTCGACACGCCTGAAATCCGCGCCCGCATCTCCGGCCTGCTGGCCTGACCCGCTTCACCTGGGAGCATTTCGGGCAGCTTCAGGCTCGTTTGGGCTCGTTTGGGGTTATCGGGGAAGGAGCAGGGCATGCGTACTCCAACTCCGATGAACGAGGCCCTGCTCAGGCACTTCACCGACCTGCGCGACGGCGACCACGGCCGGGCCGTCACCCGCGAGGACAAGGAACTCCTCTTCGTCCGGGCCGTGGAGCTCCTGGACCCGGTGGCGCGCGCGGCCCTCGACGAGGCCAACGCCGACCTGCTGCTCGGCACCGGGGAGGTGGTGGCCAGCGGGGTCACCAGGTCCCAGGAGGGCGGGCTCAACGCGATGTGGTCGCTGACGTGGCCGGAGCAGCAGGAGAGCGGCGAGCAGCCGATCGCGGTGGTCGCCCACTACGGCCGCGACTTCCACCACCCGCACCTGCGGGGCAACACGGTCGGCGACTGGCCGCTCAACGTCTTCGACGAGGCGGACGCGGCGGGGCAACTGGACACGCTGCGGGTGATAGCGGCGGGCGACGCGCACAACCTGGTCTTCCAGGAGAGCTACCGCCTGATCCCCGCCATCACCCGATAAGAAGATCATCTTTTACGGCACAGCCAACGGCACCCCAAACGCCGACCGGGGCTGAGGGCCTCCAGGGAGACGCCGCTGACAACCGCCCCAGGCCGGCCGCCGCAACGGCGCACGGTGGGCCGGTCGCGTGGTGACATGTCGGCCCGTGACAAGGCCGCTTGGGACGGACCGCCTGAGGGTGAACTCGCGGCCCTTCGGGTCCCTCGACCGACACACCACCACGTCCTCAACCCGCCCCGCCCCGCAACGAGGGATCCGCCGCACGCAGGTTGTCCGGCCGACACCTCACCACGCGATCGGCCCACCGTGCGCCGTTGCGGCGGCCCGCCGGGTGCGGGAGTCAGGAGCGTCCCCCTGGAGGGTCCTCAGCCCCGGTCGGCGGGTGGAGTGCCGTTGGCTGTGCCGTAAAGGATGATCTGAGGCCTCAGGCCTCTGTGAAGCCTCTCGCGCGCCCACCGGCGGATTCACGGACCGCCGCCGCCACGGCGGTCGCCACGTCGGGGTGGAAGACGCTCGGGACGATGTAGTTCGGGCCCAGCTCCTCCGGCGAGACGACCTCCGCCAGAGCGCGGGCGGCGGCGAGCAGCATCTCCTGCGTCACCCCGGCGGCCTGCGCGTCCAGCAGCCCCCGGAACACCCCGGGGAAGGCCAGCACGTTGTTGATCTGGTTGGGGTAGTCGGAGCGGCCGGTGGCCACCACCGCCGCGTGCTCGCGCGCGTCGTCGGGCGACACCTCGGGCTCCGGGTTGGCCAGCGCGAAGACCACCGCGTCCTTGGCCATCGTCGCGATGTCGTCACCGACCAGGATGCCCGGCGCGGAGACCCCGACGAAGACGTCGGCGTCCTTGACCGCGCCCCGCAGATCACCCGAGTAGCCCTCGGCGTTGGTGTGGTCGGCGATCCAGCGCAGCGACTCGTCCAGGTCGTCGCGGCCCTTGTGCACGGCCCCCAGGTAGTCGCAGACGATCACGTTGCGCGCGCCGGCCGCCAGCAGCAGCCGCAGCACGGCGTTGCCCGCCGCGCCCGCGCCCGCCATGGTGATCTTGACGTTCTCGATGTTCTTGTTGACGACCCGCAGCGCGTTGGTGAGCGCCGCCAGCACGCAGATCGCGGTGCCGTGCTGGTCGTCGTGGAAGACCGGGATGTCGAGCAGCTCGCGCAGCCGCCGCTCCACCTCGAAGCAGCGCGGCGCGCCGATGTCCTCAAGGTTGATGCCGCCGAACCCGGGCGCGATCACCTGCACCGTGCGGACGATCTCGTCCACGTCCTGCGTGTCCAGGCAGATCGGCCAGGCGTCGATGCCCGCGAACCGTTTGAACAGCGCCGCCTTGCCCTCCATGACCGGCAGCGCGGCCTCCGGCCCGATGTTGCCCAGCCCCAGCACCGCCGAGCCGTCGGTGACGACGGCCACGGTGTTGCGCTTGATGGTCAGCCGCCGCGCGTCCTCCTTGTTGCGCGCGATCGCCATCGACACGCGCGCCACACCCGGGGTGTAGGCCATGGACAGCTCGTCGCGGTTGCGCAGCGGCACCTTGGACACCATCTCGATCTTGCCACCGAGATGCATGAGGAACGTGCGGTCGGACACCTTGTGGATGACGACGCCCTCGACGGCCTCAAGCTGGTCGACGATGGCCTGGGCGTGGTCGGTGTCCCTGGCCGCGCACGTCACGTCGATGCGGAGCTTCTCGTGGCCCGCGTTGGTGACGTCGAGGGCGGTCACCACGCCCCCGGCCGACTCAACGGCGTGGGTGAGCTGGCTGACGGCCTTGCCGCCGGCGGGCACCTCGAGCCGCACGGTTATGGAGTACGACACACTCGGGACGGTCGCCACGTCAATCGCTCCTTCGGGACTGACCAAGAATTCCTCCCATGTTAGGGGGCGTTAGGTCAATCCAGTGCCTCGGCAGCCAGAACGATCAGTTCCACGCAGGTTGCGACCGGGATCGTGGTGCTGTCGAGAACCAGATGATACTGGCAGGGATCGGCTGGATCCGCCCGGTAGAAGTGGCGCACGTAGGCGTTCCTGGCGCGGTCGTTGTCCTCGATGATCTGCCGGGCCTCGCGCTCGCTGATCTCGCCCAGCGTGGCCGTCTGCCGGATCCTGCGGTCAACCGGGGCGTCGAGCCTGACGTGCAGCGCGCCGGGGTGCTCGCCCAGGACCATCGCCCCCGCCCGGCCCAGGAACACGCCGCCACGATCGCGGGCCATCTCCTTGAGCATGCGCTCGGTACGGCGCACGAACTCCTCAGGCGCGAGGGGCATGGCGCCGGAGACATACATGTCCACGCCGCCGAACGTGACCGTCGGCAGCCGCATCGCCCCTGAGAACAGGCGGCCGAGGCCGTGCTCGGCGCGGTCGTCGTGGGCCAGCGCCTCCTCCAGCGTGCAGCCGAGCTCTTCGGCCACTGCGCTGGGGATGGCCCGGTCGACGAAGGGCACGCCGAGCCGCTCGGCCACGGCCGGGCCGATTTGGCTGCCGGCCGTGCCGTAAGTAGCCGATATAGTGACGACCCGCATAACCCCAGGCTAGAACAGCGCGCTCGCCAATGCTCTACGCGCTTTCGCCAAAGATGGGTCTTCTGCCGGCAATGCCTCGAAAAGCCCGAGCAGATGCTTCCTGGCCTTGTCGCGGTCATCACCCGAGGTGCGCTTGACCAGGGCGATGATCCGCGCGAACGCCTCGTCCACCGATCCGGACAACATCTCCAGGTCGGCCGCGAGGAGCTGCGCGTCGATGTCGGCCGGATCCTCCAGGCGTCGCTGCACGTCGGCGGGGTCGGCGTCGGCCGTGCGCTTGATCAGGTTGACCCCCGCGAGCCCCATCTTGGCGTCCTCGTTGCCCGGCACGCGGGCCAGCAGCCGCTCGTAGGCCGCGATCGCCGCGTCGAAGTCGCCGTCGTCGATGGCCTGCTCGGCCGCCACCAGGTCGGGGTCGGCGGGCGGGCCCACGGGCTCCTCGGGCTCGCCCGGCTCAGCCTCGGGCCGGGCGTCGGGGTTGGCCTGGTAGAACTGCTCGACCGCGCCCATGAGCTCGTCGAGCCACCGCTTCACCTCCTGCTCGGGCAGCACCTGCTGGAAGCCGGTGACGGCCTGGCCCTGGAAGATCGCCAGCACGGTCGGCACCGCCTGCACGCGCAGCGCCTGAGCGATCTGCGGGCTGGCGTCGACGTTGACCTTGGCCAGGACGACCCTGCCGCCCATCTCGCCCACGACCTTCTCCAGCACCGGGCTGAGCTGGGCACTGCCCGGCGCTCTCGGCGACCAGAGGTCGAGGACCACGGGCACGGTCATGGACCGGTCGATGACGTCGGTCGTGAACGTCTCCTCGGTCGCGTCGACGACCGAGGCCGACGAGGCAGCCTGGGGACCACCCGCGTCCCGCCGGGCCTGCGCTTCCAGTGCCTGCTTACGCGCGCCCAGGTCCACTGCTCCGTAGAGTGACCCGGGCCTAGAGAAGTCCGCCATGCCCTTCATCTTGCCGCATGGGCGAGGCGGGGAAGTCACCCGCCGCCACGCGAAGGGTGCGCAACTGGTCGAACATCGCGTGAAGTTCGTCCTCGGCGTACATCGTCAGCCCGAACTCGGCGCCCATCAGGTCGGCCGTGGCACGGCGTACGACGCCCCTGCCCGCCTCGGTGATCTCGGCCAGCACGCCGCGGCCGTCGCGGGGATTGGGCAGGCGGCGCACGAATCCGGACTTCTCCAGCCTGTCTACCGTGTTCGTGACGCTGGTGGGGTGAACCATGAGCCGTTCGCCGATCTTGGACAGCGGGAGGGCGCCCGTCTTGCTGAAGGTCAACAGGACCAATCCCTCGTATCTGGCGAAGGTCAAGTCGTATGGCTTCAGGAGCGAGTCAAGTTGCGACAACAGGATCTGATGCGCTCTCATGATCGAGGTAACGGCGGCCATGGCGGCGGACGGTCCGAAGTGAGCGCGCCAGCTCTCCGCGGCGCGGTCGATGGGATCGAACGGCAGGTTGAGCGGCTTCGGCTGCGACACAGCGCATACGGTAGCGCGCCGGTCGTCCCGGTTCGTCTGATTACTCTCCGCGACAGGCTTCTTCGCTTGACCAAGAATCCGGACATCAATCATCACGCTCAGTTATGGTTCTCGTACGAATGGTGACGCGGATGCCAAGTCCATGGGCCTGTGGGGACCGGCCAGGACTTGATCGTCAATCCGCCTCACCGAGGGGCACGGGGGGTGCTGCTTGATGAACTTCAACGGGAAAACGGGTGCGTGAGCACGCGGGCGTTTCACGAGAGGAGCTGAAGCACAGCGCGGCCGTCACGGTTGCCGTACTGCTGGCTGTCGGCCTGGTCGCGGCGTGGAACGTCTTGATCCCTGGCGTAGACGCGTGGGAGAACATCGTGGCCGCGGTCATCGGCTCGCTCCGGCTGACCGGACCCGTGGCGGCGGCCTTCGCCGCCTGGGTGGCGCTGCGCAAACGCCGGGCGCTGCGCGGGCGCTCGCTCACGACGTGGCGGGCGCTCAAGGCGCCGCTGGCGATCGTGATGGTGGTGCTGGGGTCGTTCGGGGCGACGGTGCTGGTGCTGGCCGTCAAGACGGTGCTCACCGACCAGGCGGGCCGGGTGAGCCTGCCCGGGCTGGGAATGGGCATGGCGGGGCTGGCGCTCTACTCGGTGATCGGGTGGGTGGCCGGCTGGGTGCTGCCGCGGGCTTACACGCCGCCGATCGCGGGGCTGGCCTGCTACGGGCTGTTCTCGTGGCTGGCCGACGACCGCGGGTGGGCCGACAAGCTGGCGCCGGGGACCGGGGAACCGTACGACCTGTTCCAGGGGTTGAGCGGGGCGCCGTTCTTCGACCAGACGATCTGGCTGCTCGGCATCACGGCGGCGCTGCTGCTCGGCTGGGCGGCGCTGGTGACCAGGCAGGCCCTGATGCTGGGGTGCGCGCTGCTGGCCGTGCTGGCCGCGGGAATGGGCGTGACGCGGGTGCTGGCGCAGCCGAAGCCGGCCGCCGCCGTGGACATCGCCTACACCTGCCAGGAGTGGCCGATCACGGTGTGTGTGCATCCGGGGATGCGGGCGGGGCTGACCGAGACGGGCGCGGCGTTCACGCAGATCGCCTCCCGGCTGGCGGGCACGCCCGCCGCGTTCACGCGGGTGGAGCAGCGGCCGCTCGACGAGCCGCTCAAGCCGTCGAACGGGCTGGCGCCGGTGCACATTCCGGACCTGTCACCCGGGTTCGCGGAGGAGGCGGCGTACGAGTACATCGAGGCGCTGGCCCCCAAGTGCCACAGCACTGTCGCTGAGGGCTACCGGCAGATGGTGGTGGCCTGGCTGCGCGGCGAGCCGCTGCCGGGAGCGCCGCTGCCGGAGCACCAGTACTCGACGGGGGAGTTCTCCTCCTGGAGCGAGCACCAGCGCAGGGAGTGGCTGCGCATGTTCTACAGCGACTTCCAGGGCTGCACGCTGTCGATCACGCACTTCGGCGGCGGGCCCTCGCGCGTCCAGGTGGCGCCGCCCATGCGGCCGACCCCCGAGCCGAGCCCCGAGACGAACCACGCCTACCCGGTCTACCCCAGCCCCACCGGCACCACCGGCACCACCGGCACCACCACTGGCACCACCACCGGCACCACGTCGGCCAGTTCGGTGCCGGACACGCCCAAGGCCGGCCAGACGTCCGACACCCCCGCCGCGGGCCGGGCCCCGGCCGACACCGCCGAGGGCTGGGCTCCCGACATGTCGGGAGCGAGCTGGCCCGTGTCATATGACAAATGGGGACCGGAGATGTCACCAAACAGCTGGGACTGATGATCGCTGATCGGGTAGTCATGCTCCCATGACGACTTCGCAAACGACGCTGCCCGAGGTGACTCCCGGGCGGCGTCGCTGGTGGCGATATCTGGCGGGTTTCCTGGTCCTGGCCGTCCTGCTGGTGGTGGGCGGCCGGCTGGCCTGGTCCTGGATCAACCCGCTCGGCGAGCAGACGATCGACCGCAGCCAGCCGGTGCTCCTGGAGTCCATCAAGGACATGAGCAGGTTCGAGGCCGCCACGGGGACCTTCCAGGTGGTGGTGGACCTGGAGAAGGACGCCAACTTCCTGCCCGACGCGATCAAGGGCACCCGCACGTTGTTCGTCGGGGCGGGCGGGGTGGACGCCTACGTGGACTTCTCCGCCATGGCGGCGAACGGCGTGACGGTCTCGCAGGACCGCACCCAGGCCACCGTGCGCCTCCCCCGGGCCCAGCTCGAGAAGCCGAACCTGGACAACAGCCGCTCCTACGTGTTCGCGCAGCAGCGGGGCCTGTTCGACCGGGTGTCGGACTTCCTGTCGGGCTCGCCGGGTGACCAGCGGGAGCTCTACCTGCTGGCCGAGAAGAAGATCAGCGAGGCGGCGGTGGCGAGCGACCTGCGTACGCGGGCCGACACCAACACCAAGGCGATGATGTCCGGGATGCTCAAGTCACTCGGCTTCACGAAGGTCACGGTGAAGTTCACCGACGAGCCCTAAGCCCCTCTCACCTGCGCCTTAGGCACCCTGTGGGCCCTCCTAAGTACCTCCCTGGCCGCGTAGATAAGGCATACGCCCGATGTGCGGGCGGGGGCCTTAGGCGGAGTCTTAAGAGTGCAGGCAACGATCAGAGGAGCACTCCGGATGAACGCCGAACTCGAATACACCGTCATGCAGCATCGCGCCTCCGAGCTGCGGAGAGCCGCCGCAGAGCACCGCCGGGCCCGCGAGGCGAGCGAGAGCCGGTCGGCCGAGCGCCGTCACCGCTCGCTTTTCGCCCGCTTCCTCGCCTCATGACCGTCCACAAGCAGCCCGGCCGCAACCTCCCTCGCGGCCGGGCTGAACTGCCCCCTTAGGGGGTGGCGGCGCGCCGGACCCGCATTCCTGGTCGGGGCCGGAGCGCGGCATCACGAGGCCCCGGTCCACTTCCTGGTCGGACCGGGGCATCGTGCTGTTCCGACGAGCATCGTGCTGTTCCGACGAGCGTCGTGCTCTTCCCGACGAGCGTCGTGCTCTTCCCGACGAGCGTCGTGCTCTTCCCGACGAGCGTCGTCAGGGTCATCCGGGGGCACGAGCGAGCCATCACGCGAGCCGCTGCATGCCCTGATCGCTGGGGGCCGGCGCCGCGCTGACGTGCCCCGCCCTGAGCACCTTGGGCAGGCGGACGCCGCCGACGGGACAGAGGTCGATGTAGCGGCTGTTGCCGACGTGCCATGCGAGGTTCCCGCACATCCAGTGCCGCAGGCTCTCGACGTACGCCGCCACGTCGCTCCCGGGAGCCACTCCCGGCAGGTCCTCGTTCGCGATGCGCTCGAATTTCCTGACGCACGCCGTGAGCTGGTCGTTGACGATCTCCACGGCCTGCTGAAGATCGCAGCGCAGGAAATTCCGCACGGCCAGCACGCCGTTGTTGAGATGTCTTTCCACCTCTGTCTCCAAGCGGTAGGAAATGATGTCGTTCGTCAGGTCGATATGGTCGGCGTAGGCGTTGACGAGCTCACGCATGAACCGGCTCTTCAGCACCTCTTCTGAGATGTCGAGTTCCTGCACCATCGGCACCAGCCGAGCCCCCAGCCCCGCCACTCCTTTCGCCACCCGCGACATCTCCACGTAGTCGATCGGATCGGGAACCCGGTGCTGGGCGCTGTTTCCCATTTCCCAGAGATTGCCCTCCGCACAGAGCAGGACCTCCCTCCGAAGCGCCGCCCGCCCCTCCCCCGCCAGCCGCCCGATCGTCGCGCCCCACAGGTCATCCAGCCCCCGCTCGACACCGTTGCCAGGCTGCGGCGGCGGGCCTTCCTCCGCCTCCAGGGGCATGAAACCCGCCAGCCGCTCCAGAAAGACCTGGGCGCCCACGATGTCCCCGCGCGCCTGGTATTCGACGATGAAGTGGTCGTCGAGCGCGAGAATCCAGGTGAACCACAACGCCATGAGTTCGAGGCATTCAGGCGCGGCCTCCGGGCTGGTCATGGCGCACCATTCGGCGAACCGCATGGCGTCGTACCTGTCGTCCGACCAGAGCGCGTCCGGCGACGATCCGACGATTCCCATCTCGCACGCCCATGCTTTACCGGCCGCCTGCGCCGCCGCATGATGCGGATTCATGCGCACCGCCCACGGCATCTCGAACTCGGGCAGCCGGAAGAGATATCCCGGCGTCCTGTCCACCGCCGCGCCGTTGCGACCTGGCGCATCCACCGGGCTGATGCGTCCTGGCGCGTCCGCCGCCATGGAGGGCATTTCTGTGCGGTGAGGTAGCTCACCGGCGGAGACCCCGTCCCCTGCCGACCCACTCCCGGCCAGCCCACTCGCCGCCGCCAGTTCCCCTGCCGGCCCGCTCCGCGCGCGCCCGGCCGCCGACGTCTTCGGCGGGACCGCCGGGTAACGACTGGACCGCCTGTGCCACTCACACGTACCGGATTGCCAGTCCCGCAGTCCCTGGACGTAGCGCGCGACCCTCCCCCGCTCCTCCGGATCCAGCCCGCACTCCTCCACGACCGGCGGCAGCTCGGTGAGCGCGATGTTCTCGAACTGCCGCAACCGGGACGTGCGCAGGTCGTTCACCCGATCGGCGGCCTCCTGCGCGCCGCAGCCCAGGAACGTCCGCAACGCCAGCACGCCGTTGTCGAGCTCGCCCCTCTGCCGGTAGGAGTACAGGTCGTCGAGTAGGTGCGCCCCGTCGGAGAAGGTGTCCCGCAAGACCCTGACCGCCCGCGTACCGGCGATCCGGTCCGGCACCTCGGCGGCGCTCGTGTACTCGACCAGGCCCGCCGACCAGGGAGCGCCGCCGCAGCTGCGGCGCAGGCCGATGTACTCGATCGGGTTGGGCACGCGCTGGTCCCGCATGTTCTCCAGCTCGCGCAGGCGGTCCTGGATGAGGCCCTGCGTGCTCGCGGCGAACCTGCGCCGCCAGCCCGGGGAGGCTCCGGCGAACGTACGCGACCAGAGATCGGCGAGCCCGCGCTCGGCCGGGTTCGCCGGGGGCGGCGTGTCCACGAAGTCGACAGGGGTGAACAGGCGGAGCCTGGCCAGGTGCTCCTTCGCCTGCTCACGGGCGCCGGGCCGCTTGAACACCCGGGCGAAGTGGTCGTCGAACCAGAACGTCCAGACGTACCAGTCGGAGACCAGCTCCAGCGTCGTCCTGGCGGCGTCGGGATGGCAGTACGCCGCCATCAGCGGGATCCGCATGGACGCGAACCCCGCCTCGTCCCAGATGCGCTCGCCCCACCGGTCCCTGAAGTCGAACAACCCCATCTCGCGGGACCAGGCCATGGAGTGCTCGTGGGTGGCGTCCGCGTGCGGGCTCAGGCGGGCGGGGTCGGGCTGGTAAGGGGTGGGGAACTCGAACGGCGGTGATGGGGCTGGGGGCATCGGCGGATCCCTCCCCTTTCCAGATGGAACAGGGCGCCGGCTAACTTTCGCGGGGCCTGTGGAGCCGGCGCTCTTGGTGTGACCGATGCGCTCTTCGGGTCGATGGGGCCTTTTCTGGCCAGTGAGCACTTTGGGCAGGGTGAGACTCTATTATGCACAGAGAGTAATGATTAGGCAACTCTTCGCTTACGGCGCGTAACCTTCGGCGCCGGCGATCAGCTGTCGTACGGTCCGGTCCCATGGGCCGTAGAAGGTTGAGCCGCCTCCGGCCGGGCGCGTAAGTCGGCTTCGACATCGGCCTCCTCGCCGTGCCGATGACCTTGGACGAGGCTGTTCCAAATCGGGCGAGCGTCGGCATGGAGCCCTCGACCGGTCTCCTCGTAGCCGCCTTCGCCTTGGCGGAGAACGAAGTACCGGCCCCCTTCCGAACACCACTCGTAGACCCCACAGCATGAGGTTTCGGTGACGCGAGTGCGCGGAGTGTGCGGCCTGTGTGACTCCCACCCGATCACGAGAGCCCCTCCAACGCACCAACGGCGGGATTTCGACGCGCTCGGACCACGACACTGCCGTAGATGTACGACGGATCGCGGGCGTAACGATCGAGCCTTACCACTTGGACCGATCCGGTGGCCTCGGCCGCCAAACCGTCCAGGGCCCCGTTCATCAGAGCGGTGGCCTGATCACGGTCGCCGGTCACACCACACGCCCCACGGCCGCGACCGTCACAAGCAGTCCATGAATAGAAACATTCCGTGTCCCGAGACATGAATCAATGAGAGCCACATGCGGAACCTCCTGAGGAGAGGAAACTAGGGGAGCACGCGGATATCCCCCCGCGACCGTCCGGAAGGTGCGCCATGAACGCGGTCCCCGCCTGGGCAACACGACTCCGTGCCGCACGTACCGCGCAGCAGTGGTCACAGCGTCAGCTCGCGCGGAAGCTCATAGAGGCGTCCGACGAAGCCCTTCCTGACCCGGAGAGCATCATCAGGGTCATCCGGGGCCACGAGCATGGCCGGCATCGTCCCGACGACAGGTACACCGAGTTGTACTGCCGCGTGTACGGCCTGAGCGCGGCCATCCTCTTCGACTCGGCGGATGAGACACCAGGCCTGGGCGATGAGATCGACGCGATGGAGCTGAGCCGCCGGGCAGCGGCCAGCGACGTCGGGAACGAGACCCTTGACCGGCTGGACACAGCCGTGGACGACCTCGCCTCGGCCTACCCCAAAGTTCCGCCGGCCCAGCTCCTGGAACGTGTCAGGCGGCACCTGGAATACGTCACCCGGTTGCTGGACGGCCGAAAGACACTCGCGGAGCACCGAAGGCTGCTCATTGCCGGTGGATGGCTCTCCTTGCTGGGAGCGACCTGCCACATCGACCTACGCCAGTACGCCTTCGCCGAGGCACGACTGCGTACGGCCGCCCAACTGGGCAGGCAGGCCGAGTACGCGGAACTGACCGCATGGTGCGTGGAGACGGAGGCGTGGCGGGTCCTCATCGAGGGCGACTACCGGCGTGCGGTGACCTTGTCCCAGGGCGCGCAGGACCTGGCCCCCCGTGCCAGCTCCGTCTTCATCCAGGCAACAGCCCAAGAAGGACGCGCCTGGGCCCGCCTCGGTGATGGACCGGCCACCCGCTCCGCCCTGGGCCGGGTGCACCGCCTGGTCTCGCCTCTGCCGGCGCCGGACCGCCCAGAGCATCACTACCAGTACGACCCCGCCAAGAGCGACACCTATACCGCGACCACTTTGTCATGGATCGGCGACCCCGCAGCGGAGTCCTACGCCCGGCAGGTGCTCGCTCGCCTGGAGTCACCCGGCGAAGGGCCGCCACGGCCACGGAGAGCCGCCTTGGCACGGCTAGATCTCGCGCTGGCGCTCCTGGCCGTGGGTCAGCCGGAGGAGGCCGTGCACGTCACCATGACCGCCATGGCGAGCGGTGAGATCGTCCCTTCCAGCTACTGGCGTGCCGCCGAGATCGCTGTTGGCGTCGAGGCGCGTGGCCTGCCCGAGGCAGGCGAACTGCGGGAGGCTTATCAGGCGCTCTGTACTGGGGTGTCGATGCCGACGTGAGATCTGACCATAGGTACGACGCCGATTGCATTGTGTGGTCACGTTCTGTGGGTTGATGATGGCTGTATGCGCAGGCGCGTGCTGGTGCGGGCCGGGGCCGTGGTCGCGGTGGTGGCCGTGGCGGGGCTGGTGGTCTATTTCGTACGGGTTGGGCTGGATCACGCCGACCAACTGGCGAGTGTGATCGGGTTGTTCGTCGCCTTGGTCGGGCTCGGGGTCGCGATCTACGGCTTGGGCAGTGATCGATCGGGTACGCGGGAGGATGACCGGCCCCTTCCGAAGCCTGAGAGCAAGCCGGATGTGTCGGCGTCGGGGGCGAGGTCGGTGGCCATCGGGGGCGATAACACGGGGATCGTGTCCACTGGGGATGGGGCTACCAACGTGCAGATGACGGCTGAGGCTTCGGGAGAGGCGCGGATTTATCAGGCCGGGGGTGATCAGACGATCAATGAGGGATGACGGGGCGATGCCGTTGTGATCAAATTTTCGGCGCATATCCAGCGCCTGATCGAGGCCACTCCGCCCGTAGAAGCCTTCGCCCGTAGGAGCCTTCGCCCGTAGAAGCCTCCGTCCACGACGCCTCCGTCCGTAGGAGCCTCCGTCCGTAGGAGCCTCCGCCCAGGACATCTCCGTCCGTAGGAGTCTTCGCCCGCAGGGAGCGTGTCCGGCAACGACCATGGCGCATAGGAAGCCGGTCAGGGTCCGGGGAGCGCGAGAGGCTGGAAAGCCCCGAGCCTCGTGGCGAAGCCGCGAGGCCCGAATGAACGCAGCCCGAGCGGCAGCGAGGCCCATTCGGGGCGGGCATAGACGGTCAAGCCGGTAACCGCCTCACGGGTGGGCGCCGGGCGAGCGGAGCGAGCGGGGTTGTCGGGGGTTCGAAAGGGGGGCCTGCCCCCCTTGGGATGCACTGTCTGGAATCCCATGGCGCGTAGCGCCCCCTCAAGGAAGGCGTTGCAGTCCCCCAGCGCCCCGGAACCCCTTGGTGGCCCCGGCCGGCGCCCCTAGGGCTTGGGGACGGTGATCAGGAGGGCGTCGCCCTGGCCGCCGCCGCCGCACAGTCCCGCGGCGCCCAGGCCGCCGCCTCGGCGCCTCAGTTCGTACGCCAGCGTCAGCACGATCCGCGCCCCCGAAGCCCCGATGGGATGCCCCAGGGCGATGCCCCCACCGTTGACGTTGATCTTGTCGAGAGGGATGTCCAGTTCCTTGGCGGACTGGAGGACGACGCTGGCGAAGGCTTCGTTGATCTCCACCAGGTCCAGGGAGCCGGCCGTGAGGCCCTGCTTGGTCAGCGCGTGCTTGATGGCGTTGGCGGGCTGCGACTGCAGGGACGCGTCGGGGCCCGCGACGTTGCCGTGCCGGCCGATCTCGGCCAGCCAGGGAAGGCCGAGTTCTTCCGCCTTCTCCTTGGACATGACGACGACGGCGCAGGCCCCGTCGGAGATCTGGGAGGCGGAGCCCGCCGTGATGGTGCCGTCGGCGGCGAAGGCGGGGCGGAGTTTGGCGAGGGTTTCGACCGTCGTGTCCCCGCGTACGCCCTCGTCCTCCTTGACGAGCACCGGCTCGCCACGGCGCTGCGGGATCTCCACCGGGACGATCTCCTCCTCGAAGAGGCCGTTCTTGATGGCGGCGGCGGCGAGCTGGTGGGAGCGGGCCGACAGGGCGTCCTGCTCCTCGCGGCCGATGCCCAGCCGCGCGTTGTAGCGCTCGGTGGACTCGCCCATCGCGCACTGGTCGAAGGCGCAGTAGAGGCCGTCGTGGGCCATCGAGTCGACGACCTGCGAGCCGCCGTACTTGACGCCCTTGCGCAGGCCGGGCAGCAGGTGGGGGGCGTTGGTCATGGACTCCATGCCGCCGGCCACCACGATGTCGAACTCGCCCGCCCTGATGAGCTGGTCGGCCAGCGCGATGGCGTCGAGGCCGGACAGGCAGACCTTGTTGATGGTGATCGAGGGGACGGTCATGGGGATGCCCGCCTTGACGGCGGCCTGGCGGGAGGGGATCTGACCGGCTCCGGCCTGGAGGACCTGGCCCATGATGACGTACTCGACCGTTTCCGGGGCGACCCCGGCCCGCTGCAGGGCGGCCTTGATGGCGATGCCTCCGAGGTCGACGGCCTGCAGACCGGACAGGGAGCCGAGGAGTTTGCCGATGGGAGTACGAGCTCCGGCGACGATGACGGAACTGGGCATGACAACGGCCTCCTGTGCTCGCGCGTCGGGTCTTTGACACGATACCCACGAGCACTCCGTCACTCGCCATGGAGGTAGGCCACACATGTTCATGCGGATCGACCACATCGGGATCGCCTGCCGCGATCTCGAGGAGAAGATCGAGCTCTTCTCCCGCACGTTCGAGCTGACGGTCGTGGCCAGGGAGGTGAACGAGGAACAGGGTGTGAAGGAGGCCATGCTGCACATCGCCGACGGCGAAGGTGGGGGCTCCTACATTCAGCTTCTGGAACCTCTCTCCGAGGACTCTCCTGTGGGAAAATTCCTGGCTAAGCGGGGCGAAGGCGTCCATCACGTGGCGTTCGGCGTGCCCGATGTCGCCGATGCGATGGCCAAGATCAGCGAGAAGGGTGTGAGGCTGCTGGACGAGCGTCCCCGGCACGGGTCGATGGGCTCGGAAATCGCGTTCCTGCACCCCAAGGACGTGGGTGGAATGTTGACAGAGCTTGTCCAAGCGCCCAATTCATAGAAAATAACCACAAAACCCCGCAAACCGCATAAACCGCTCATATGTAACTAGTCACGCAGAAAGTTGGACGGGGCTTCGCAGGTGGCACCAGCGGAGTACGCTTGACCTTCCACCGGACACGGGGCCTGCCGCGAGGCACAGGCTCCTGGTACGGATGCCCCGAACCCCCCGTCCGGCCCGTGTAGCCGTCTCGACAACCCAGGATCGAGCCTCCATGCAGTCCGACATCGACGCCCAACTCAACAACTTCTTCGAGGACGCCCCAGCACGCGAGTTCGACGTCGTGCTCCGGGGCTACGATCGTCACCAGGTCCACGATCACCTCAAGCAGCTCGACGGGGAGCTACGCCAGGCACGCGAGCAGGCCACAGGTCTCCAGCGCGATCTGTCCGACTCCCAGCGCCAGTTGCAGGAGCAGGAGCGCCCCACCTACTCCGGCCTCGGCGCCCGCATCGAACAGCTCCTCCGCCTCGCCGAGGAACAGGCGACCGAGCTCGTCCAGGCCGCCAGGTCAGAGGCCAACGAGATCAAGGCCACCGCCAAGGTCGAGGCCGCCGACGTGCGCGCCGCCGCCGAGTCCGAGGCCGCTGAGAAGCGCGCCCAGGCCACGCGTGAGACCGACGAGATGCGCACGAGCGCCGAGCGGGACGCCGAGGACATCCGCTCGACCGCCCGCCGCGAGGCCGACGAGCTGACCAACACGACCGAGCGTGAGGCCGCCAAGCTGCGCGCCACCGCCGACCACGAGGTCGCGGAGAAGCGGGCCGACGCCGAGCGGGAGATCGCCAAGCTCCGCACCACCACCGAGCGCGAGGTGGCGCAGCTGCGCGCCTCGACCAAGCGCGAGCGTGACGAGGTGCTGACCACCGCCAAGCGGCAGGCCGACGAGATGCGCGCGCAGGCTCAGCGGGTGCTGGAGGAGTCGGAGGCCAAGCGGGCGCAGGACGAGGCCGAGTTCGAGATCCAGCTCGCCTCCCGCCGCGAGGACGCCGAGCGCCAGGAGGCCGAGCGGCACGCCAGCGCGCAGGCCGCCACGCAGAAGCTGGTGGCCGAGGCCGAGCAGCGCGCCGCCACGGCCGAGTCGCGGGCCACGAAGGCCACGCAGCAGGCCGACCAGACCCGCCGCGAGGCGGACCTGCACGCCAAGCAGCTCGTCGCGAACGCCCGTAAGAGCTCCGAGTCCATCGTGGCCGAGGCCAAGTCGAGCGCCGACACGATCGTCACGGAAGCGAAGAACGAGGCCGAGCGCACCCGTTCGGCGATGCAGCGCCAGGTCGACGAGCTGACCCGCCAGCGCGACAGCATCACCAGTCACCTGGCCCAGCTCCGTCAGCTCCTGGGCGGCGCCGCTCTGCCGGGCATGGAGCCGGAGCCCGCGGTCGCCGCGGCCCCGCAGAAGCCCGCGCTCGCCGCGCCGGCGCCCGCGCCCGCGGTCGAGTCGTCCGCCCCGGCCACGACGCCCGCCCCCAAGGTGGCGGCTGCCAAGGCCGAGGACGACGCCGAGTGGTGGCAGGAGTAACACCTGCGACGGCCGTACACGGGGCGACGACGGCCGTACACGGGGGTTGAGTGGTGGCAGGTGCAATGCCGGCAACGGCCGTACACGGGGGCTGATTGACGGCTGGGGAGAGCCTGGCGACCGAAGGGTCGCTAGGCTCTCTCTTTGTTGTCGGGCGTGTACGGCCTGATGCGCGTTGTCGCCTATCCCCCTGGAGTCCCCCCTTGTCCGCAGACGTCGAGCCCGCGACCGAGCGGGAAGAGACACCTGCCCCGGAGCCCGCCAAGGAGCAGCCCAAGACCGACGAGGGAGGGGGCGGGCAGCCGTACGGCCTGCCCGGCAAGCCGCTCGCCCGCGGCCCGTTCCTGTTCGGCCTGGTCGGCGGCCTGGGCGTGCTGACGGCGATCGCGCTCGCCCAGATGATCGTCGCGTCCTTGAGCACGATCGTGCTGGTGGTGGTGGCCATGTTCCTGGCCGTCGGCCTGAACCCGGCCGTCGAGGCCCTCCAGCGCCGGGGCCTGGTCAGGCGGGGCGCGATCACGATCGTGTTCTCCGGGGTGATCGTGGCGTTCGTGCTGTTCGGGCTGGCCATCGTGCCGCCGGTGAGCAAGCAGCTCACCGAGTTCGTCAACGCGGTGCCGGGTTACATCACCGAGCTGAGCAACCATCCGACGTTGCGCCAGCTCGACGCGGACTACCAGATTCTCCCGCAGCTCAGGACGTTCGTGACGAGCACGCTGGGGCCGTCGCTGGCGACCGGGATCATGGGCGCGGGGCTGGTGGTGCTGAACGGCGTGTTCACCACGGTGACGCTGCTGGTGCTCATGCTGTACTTCCTCGGTTCGTTGCACACGATCAAGGACTACCTGCTCAAGCTCGTACCGGCCTCGCGCAGGTCGCGGACGCGCGCGATCAGCGAGGAGATCCTCGGCGGCATCGGCGGATACGTGGCGGGCAACGTGCTGATCTCGGTCATCGCGGGCGTGCTGACCTGGATCTTCCTGTCGATCGCAGGCGTCCAGTACGCGCTCGCGCTCGCCCTGGTCGTGGCGCTGACGGACCTGATCCCCCTGGTGGGCGCCACGATCGGCGCGGTGCTGGTGACCGGCGTGGCGCTGCTGGGGTCGGTGCCCGCCGGGATCGCCTGCGCGATCTTCTTCGTGCTCTACCAGCAGATCGAGAACTACCTCATCTATCCCAGGGTGATGAAGCGCTCGGTGGACGTGACGCCGGCGGTCACGGTGATCGCCGCGTTGTTCGGCGGCGCGCTGCTCGGCATCGTGGGCGCGCTGCTGGCCATCCCGGTGGCGGCGGCGATCGCGCTGATCATCCGCGAGATCGTGCACCCCCGCCAGGACAGCGCCTAGCGCCGCGCCCCGCCCATCTCCGTCTTGAGGAACTCGGTCACCGCCGCGTTGAACGCCTCCGGTTGCTCGACCGCACTGAGGTGACCGGCCTTCGGGATGATCTCCAGTCTGCCCTCGGGCACCGCTCTGGCCATGGCGTCGGCGTCGGCGGGCGGCGAGAGCTCGTCCTCCTCCCCCACGAGGATCAGCAGCGGCACCTTCAGTGCGCTGAGTGTCTCGAACGAGTCGGGCCGCGCGGCCATGGCCCGCTGCGCCCAGGCGACCGCGCCCGGCGGGGCGGACTGCACGAGCCCCTTGACCCGGCCGAACACCATGGCCCGCCGTTCCTTGGTGGTCGGCCCGATGAGCGCCGGAAGCACCTCGCTGACCAGCACCTCGCTGCCGCCGGAGAGCACGGCCTGGGCGATGCGCTCCCTGTTCTCCCTCGCCGGGGGCGGGTCGGGGCTGGCCTTGGTGTCGGCCAGGATCACGCCGAGCACGCGGTCGGGGTGCCGGCGGCAGAAGGCCATGGTCACGTAGCCGCCCATGGACAGCCCGCCGACCACCGCCTTGTCGATTCCCTCCTCGTCGAGCAGTCTGGCGACGTCGTCGGCCATCAGGTCGAGCGACGGATCATCTTCACCCAGCCGCGAACCGCCGAAGCCGCGCAGGTCAGGGGTGATGACCCGGCAGACCTTGGCCAGCCCTTCCCGTTGCGCCAGCCACATGGCCGACGACAGCGGGAACGCGTGAAGCAGGACAACCGGGATACCGATCCCGGCAGATCTCGTGTAGAGCTGCACGGACCACACGGTAACGCGGTTCACGGCGACAATCACTCAATGGCTTATGCCTAATATCCCCAGCAGCCCTGACCACTTCCGCAAAAGCCGCACTTAGCCAATGTCCACCATAAATCTGACATTGCTCTACGAATATTTTCCGCGCACAATCCAGGCAGAGAGACCGTGCGTCCCGAGGTGACCCGAATGCCAGGATCCCGTCCCGTGCTCCCCGACGCCACCAACGGCGACTTCCTCCTCCAGGCGCTGCGCGAGGCCAACGCCCGCCGCGCGGAGCACCGCGTGCCACCGCTGGCCATGGACCCGCTGCTGGTCGACTACGCCAAGGCCAGGGCCGCCGCCCTCTCCCAGCACGAGGGCCTGCCTGCCGGGCACGACGGGCTGCGCGCGGGCACCGGCGAGAACCTGTTCTGGAGCGAGGGCGAGAAGATGAGCGACGCCGCCGACGCGGTGGCCTCCTGGACCGCCGACGACACCGGCCGCCTCATCCGGCAGGCCACCACGGCGATGGGCGCCGCGAGGGTGGCAGGTCAGGGCGCGAAGCGGTACGAGACGTACATCGTCTTCATCTTCGAGCCCACTTGATCAGATCGCGGTGGCTCCCCCGTCGATGAACAGCACCTGGCCCGTCATGTACGCCGACGCCGGACTGGCCAGGAACACGGCCGGCTGCGCCATCTCCGCGGCCGTCCCCCAGCGCCGCATGGGCACGGTCGCCACCGTGGCGGCGCTCGCGGCCTCGTCCCCCCAGAGGTTGCGGTTGAGCTCGGTGGCCGTCCAGCCCGGGGACAGGGCGTTGACCCGGATGCCGGACCCCGCCCATTCCACGGCCAGCGTCTTCGTCAGCGCCACCAGCCCGGCCTTGGCGGCGGCGTAGGGGGCGAGCAGCGGCGCGCCGAGCGCCGCCGCCGACGCCACGTTGATGACCACCCCGTCGCCGCGCCCGAGCAGGTGCGGCGCGACGGCGTGGCAGACGGCCATGGCGGAGTCGAGGTTGAGCCGCATCAGCTTGTCCCAGCCCGATAACCGCAGGTCCTTGAACTCGACCAGGAAGTTCGACCCGCCCGCGTTGTTGACCACGATGTCGAGGTGGCCGAGCCCGTCGATCGCCGCCGCCACGGCGGAGGCGGCGGCAGCGCGGTCGGTGAGGTCGGCGGGGATGACGAGCGCGCGCCGCCCCAGGGCCTCGATCTCCTTGCCGACCTCGGCGAGCGTGCCGGCCGAGCGGGACACGAGTGCCACGTCGGCCCCGGCCTCCGCGTACGCGAGCGCGATGGCCCGCCCGATCCCCCTCGACGCCCCGGTGACCAGAGCCTGCTTCCCTGTGAGATCGAACGCGCCCACACCGCCTCCTCGAACGACAGACGACACAGAACCGAACGTGACTCTACTGAGGAGACGCCACCGGCGCGAGACCCACGGAGGGCCTCGCGCCGGCGTCACGGAGGAGGATCAGAAGAAGAAACCGAAAGCGTCGTCAATGCCGCTCTGGTCGATCCAGCGGGTGACACGGGCGCCGGTCTCGGCGATCGTGCCCGTCCGCGTGTTCTCCGGTTCGATCTTCTCGGGCCTGAAGATCTGTTTCTCCCCTTGTCCGGAACCCGCCGGTCGCGTGAGGTTGGACGGCGGCGGGCCGTCCGGGTACATGCGGCCGTTGCGGTAGACGGTGAAGGACTGCGTCGGCTGCACGGTGCCGTCGTTGCGGTAGACCTGACTCGGCCTCGACTGCACCGGGCTCCTGGCCGGCGCCCGGTTGACCTTCGGCGGAGACTGCCGCTGCGTCGCGCGGTGGCTGGTCGGCCG
Source organism: Nonomuraea insulae (assembly GCF_042656245.1). Lineage (NCBI taxonomy): Bacteria > Bacillati > Actinomycetota > Actinomycetes > Streptosporangiales > Streptosporangiaceae > Nonomuraea > Nonomuraea insulae. The sequence goes on along the minus strand of NZ_JBHSPA010000071.1, from coordinate 125 downwards.
CTGGGCCGGACGCTGCCGTGCGGCACGGGCAGGGGCCCTGGCGGCCCGCCTGCTGCGTGCCCTGGCCGCCGCCGCCCTGGCCCGCCGTGCGGCCTCAGCGGCACGCCGCCTGGCCGCAGCGGCCC
>NZ_JBHSPA010000070.1:55832-74439 GCF_042656245.1 Nonomuraea insulae | reverse complement strand
ATGGTGCTGTGGGCGATGATCATCCTCATGGGACGACGACTCGCACGATCCTCATCTCCCAATCGACCTGACGACCAGTTTGTACACGGGCACTTAACCGCGCGCTTAATGCCGGATATCGAATTGCACCTGAATAAAGGATTCGATCGTATTTCCCGCACAGTGCCCTCCCGCTCCCGGGGCGAGCACGGTCAGGGATGCCTCGGCCGCCGGGTGGCCCCGCCTGGCCGGGCCAGACCAGGCCTCTGACCTGCGGCGATGCGCCGCACCGGCCGCCGCTGAAATGAGTCGCCCGAACCGGACTTTTCGGATGTGATACGTTAAACACGTCTTTTCTACCATTTTTCGGCATAAGCCGTGACAGAAAGGCGGAATGTGCGAGCCGACGATCAGATCACTGACCGGAAGCTGATGAAAGCCGACTTCAACGACATCTACAATCGCCCAGACCCCCGCGCGTATTACGATCGCCTCGGAAGTCTCGATTACGCCGTCCCCCACCATGGACAGCGCGTTTTCCGCAAGGTGCTCGACGCCCTCGACGTCGACACCCCGACCGTCGTCGACCTGTGCTGTTCCTACGGCGTGAACGCGGCGCTGCTGAAATGCGACCTCACGCTCGACGGCCTCTACGACCACTACGGCACCGAACGGGTGGCCGCTCTGGAGAGCGAAGAGCTGGCCGACGAGGACCGAGCCTTCTACGAGAGCCGCAGGCGGCGCACCCCTCCCCGGGTGATCGGAGTGGACACCGCCGCGTCAGCCGTCGAGTACGCCGTACAGGTCGGCCTGCTGGACACCGGCGCGGTCGAGAACATGGAACGCGACGACCCGTCACCCGAACTGGCGGCGGCCCTGAGCGAGGCCGACCTGATCACGGTCACCGGCGGGATCGGCTACATCACCGACCGGTCGATCGGCCGGCTGCTCGACTGCACATCCTCCGACCACCGCCCCTGGTTCGCGGCCCTGTGCCTGCGGACGGTGGACTTCACGCCCGTGGCCGACATGCTGGCCCGCCACGGGCTCGTCACGGAACAACTGGAGAACACCACCTTCCCGCAGCGGAGATTCGCCGACGACAGCGAACGCGACTTCGCGCTGCAGAGCCTGGCCGAGCAGGGTCTCGACCCCACGGGCAAGGAAGGCGAGGGTGAATATCACGTCAACGTGTTCCTCTCCCGTCCGAGCGAGGACGTCGCCACCGCCCCGATCGGCACCCTCCTCGACAGCATGACCCCCACCCCGTCCGCGAACCACCTGTCCGGCTGAGCCCGCCATCCGGAGGCCGGCGCTCAACGCCCCGGCCTCCGGCCATCCGCGCTGTCTGGACGCTGCGAAGATGACAGTGGGGCCTGCTCCCGACCTGAGCACTGTCACTTCGATGGGTGTCGAAATATCGGCACTCGCGTCATCGAAGTTGGCAGTACCCGGTCGAAGATCGCGTCTCCTTGAGGGAAGGCTATGACTCCGAAGTTCGTGGTTGTTCTGGCCCAGGGTTGCTGACGGAGGCTTCGGGGAGTCGGACGCCGTGTGCTTGAAGCCGGGAGAGAATCAGCTCTCGGAGTTCGCGTTCTTGGGCAGCGGCTTCGTGACGCCCGGTGTGATTGGCGGCTGCGGCCCAGCGTTCGAGGACGTCGATGGCGAGATGCCATTGGGCGATCGTGAGTTTGGGTTTCACGATCTCGTCCGGTAGCGGCCACGAACCGGAGCCGGGAATGCCGGGTGTCCAGTGTGCGATCTGATCCCAACTGGCCATGCGGATGCTGCGCGCAAGATCCGCTCGCTGGCGATCGCCGTTCACTGTCTCGACGCTGGCGTCATTGTCCATGCAGGCGTCGATGAGGCCCCACTGGCGGAGAGGCATCGCGATGATCAGGCCGACACTCATGCCGGGCATGGTGCCGAGATCGTGAAGGGTAGTCAAGGCAGATCAGAAGGAGGCGCCGGGTATGGCTGCGCCCAGGATGGGGCGGTGAAGGTGTTGTGGGCTCACCATGACGCCGGTGATGCGGCTGGCCAGTGCCAGAGCCGCCGGGATGGGGTTGTCGATGTGGTCGCCGGCGGCCGGATCGATGCCCAGCTCACGGAGGTGACGATTGAGCCGGTCGGGATCCGCGCCTTGCCTGTCGATGGGAAACCTTGGGTTGATGTCGGTGATGAGCCGGCCGTCGACGGCATAGGTGACCTGATGCTGGGCGTAGTCATGCCGGTGCACCGCCACGGCCTCGCCGCCGTCGCGTGACAAGGCGCCCAAGACCTCCTGTTGCAGGCTGCGCCAGCCGCAGTCCTCAATCGCGATGGTCCACTCCCCAATGCGCACCACGGTGATGATCCAAGATCCTTCCGGATAGGTGTGCTCCGCATCGTCGATCATCCGGATGTTCTCGTCCGCGGCGCCGAGTCGGCGCAGCACCTCGAGCTCGTCATGCCCGCGGACGAAGACGATCGTGTAGATGTCCCTGAGTGGGCTGTCCTCCTGCCACTCGTAATACTCCGGCGACGCGCCGGGGGTTCTCGCGGTGGCGCGGACCATCTCGAACGTGCGTGCCTGCTCGAGGATCTCGGGATGGGCGGCGAAGAAGGCCTCGGTGATTTCTGGAGCCTCCGGGCCACGCTCACTGACCGGGTAGCCGTTCGCTCTCGCCCAGTCCCGGATCTGAGTGCGGCCGAGCTTGGGGGACCGATAGGTGACGAGGAGGGGAGTGAAGTCGGCATCGGACATGATCAGAAACTACCGATAGGTTTGATGCGATCCCGGATCAACGCAGCGGGCCGGACGTCGAACAGCCACCCCGACCCGTCTCGCAGCACCGCCAGGAAGTCGGGGACATGCTCGCGGAAGCCGTCGCCGGCTTCGAACCGCAACCGGAACGGCTGCGGCAGCACCTCGGCCACGGAGCCGGCGAAGTCCAACGCCAGCAGCAGTCGCTGCTCCTCCAGCGACTCAAACCCATGCAAGCGGCCCGTCGACACCGTCGACACCATGAACTCCAGCCCCGGCCGGTGGCGCTGGCTCGCCCGCCAGGAGAACCGGCGAACCGGTACGCACTCCAGCACGGGCACCGCCGCGAGATCTTGAGCAGGGCAGACCAGCTCTCCCGCCGATGTCCGCCACGTCGCGCTCCATCGCCGGGGGCCACTGCGACCCCAGCGCCAGCGACCCCAGTGATCGCTCGCAGGCGGTATGAGCAGAGAACAGCTCTTCTAAGCCACAGGTCTCCGACCGGACCGGTAAGTCGCCAACCGTCACCACTCAACCACAGCACCCAGGACCAGCTGTGCCACCTGTTTCCGCAAAGAACACGGGCCTGTGAGGCGCTCCGTCCCTCCTGACGGGATGCGGGGTTGCGCCCCCAGCCATAGATGGCGGCTGAAGGGAGGTTGAACTCGCGATTCTCCGGAGTGACCAGCTTCAGTTGGCGCAAATCCCCAGGTTTACTTGGCGGATTCGTACCTGATCACGGATCGCGGCCAGACAGGGAGATGTGTTGATCTCGGACTACCAGCAACGGTTGCGCCAGCACCTTCTAGCTGCTCCCATCCTCCAGGCCCCAGCGCCCTGGCAACCAGTGCTGGACAACACAACACCCATCGGCGGCCTGCTGGGCATCGGCTTCGCCGTCCATCCAGAGAGCCGACGCGATCTGGTCATGGTCGTCTCCAACGACGGCCATGGACTCTTCGACGCGATCACCGGCGAGAAGATCGCCCGAAACCGTGATCCCGACCCTGACACGTGCACACCCGACGCCTCCCCAGACCTCACCTGCCCCGGTCTAGGGCCGATCGCAGGCACCCGCGTGCACATCGCCGGCCTCTTCGGTGGCGGCCTCCACAGCACCACCCCGGACGGATGGGCCCTCGACGTCGTCAGCCCCGACTGGCCCAACGACCGCGTCTTGCTTTCTGCGAACGGTGACATCTACAAGGACCCGCCGGGAGAAGGCTGGTGGCACATCTTCCACTCCAACTACTCCACCTTCCGCGCCGCCGGATTCTCCCCCTCGGGCCTCACCCTCGCCGTCGCTACCAGCAGCGACCTCACCCTCTGGACTCGGCCAACCCCCGGCTTCCGGACGTGAACACGAAGCCTGGCCTCACCCGATCGTCCTCGGCACCAGGCTCCCGCCAACAACAGACGGGAACCGCCATCTATAGATGGGGGTCACGGGGGTGGCCAACTACCGCTCTCAGATTGGCAACCTGCTGCTCGCACTGGCCATCTATCGCTCACACACTCACCCGAGCCGAACCTCCTGCCGTACATGCCGCTACTGCCAGCTTCTGAGGCTGTGAGCGCTAGGTGGCCAGTTTGAGGGCTAGATGGCCACTCTGGGAGCGGACTCTCGCTGAGTCCTGAGCCAAAGCAGGCTAGTTGTCACAAAGGCAGGCTTCTTGTCACCATGCGACCTCCAGTTATAGATGGCGGTTCCCAGCTGTTGTTGGCAGCTGTGTGGGCGGGGGTCAGTGAGGGCCGTTGTCGATTGTCCTGGCGAGCGAAGCAGCGAGCGTGTTGAGCTCGGTCTTGAAGCTGGTGCAGCAGGGGAGGGGACGGTCGCTCTGCATCAGGGACCAGATCGTGTTTCGCCGGAGCTTCTATGCCTGCTGGATTTTGGGGGCTGGGCGGTCGCGATGGGTCTGGGGGCGAAGTGGTGCTCGCCGGAGATGAGCTGGACCTACCGGAAAACTGGTTGCCCGCGGCTCTCGCCGTGATCATCCTGGTCTGATGGACTTCACAGAAACGGCTCAGGCGTGGCGTGAAGACGGCTTCGTGATCCTCCCTGGCTTCATCCCGCCCGACGAGTTGAAGCCCGCGGCGAGTGAACTGGACCTGCTCTTCCCATCCGCTGAGGGCTTCCATGGCGCAACCGATCCGCGGCGTGAGCGTTTCATCGGTGACCAGTTCGCTGGGATTGACTACTTCCCGTTTGCCAGCACGGAGATCAGCCTGCTGGCTGTGAACCACCGGCTCCTGGCGCTCGCCGAGACGCTTCTGGAGGACGAAGGTTTCCAGATCTATGGGGCGGAGGCTTGGGCGAAGTACGCCGGCGCTAGCGACTACGACCAGGACCTGCACCGCGACTACCTGGGCCACACCCTCCTGGTGCCCAGCACGGTGCCCGGCTTCCGCCAGTTGGAGATGTTCGTGTACCTGGCGGACGTGCCCGAGGAGTTCGGCCCTGCGCATCTTGTCTCTCGGAAACACACGGCCGAGCTCCCCGCCGTGCCCGACAGATATTTGCGGCCCGGTCTCGAAAGCAAGAGCCGCTTCCAGGACGGCACCGGAAGCCCACGCCTATACGGAGCTGAGGTATCTGCAGCCGGCCCCGCCGGGACCGTCGTCGCTTTCGAAATCGGCACCGTCCATCGCGGAACTGCCATGACCGCAGCGCGCGGCGCCCGTTTCACCATGCACTTGAACTTCCGTCCCCCCGGTGTCCACTGGGGTCAGCGCCGGGGCTGGGCCTACGCCGCCGTACAGGAGGATTGGTGCAAGTTCGTCGAGCGGGCTAGCCCGCGCCAGCTCCAGACATTCGGGTTCCCCCCGCCTGGACACCCTTACTGGACACCAGAGACGCTGGCCGGGATAGCACTGCGCTATCCGGGGCTCGACCTCACGCCTTGGCGCGAGCCTCGCTGACCCCTCTCCGCAGTCCGTGATCTTGGTGGAACGGGGACGGTGCGAGCAGCTTCGTGAAACGGATCAAAGCTCTGCGCGAAGCCGCGGCCTCACCCAAACCGAGCTGGCCAAGCGAACTGGCATCGACCGCCTACTACGCCGAGTTCGAAACCGCTCACCGCAGCGTCTCCATCGACCGGATCTGCGCCATGGCCGATGCCCTCAGCGCCCCACACCAGGTATTCATCGAAACCGCCGCCGAGTCCCGCGGCCAGTGGGACCACCCTGACCATCAGGATCATGTACGTAGCCGCCAAGAAAATCTGGGAACTCCCGCCAACAAAACCTGGGAATCCGTGCCACTCCGCATGTTGGCCCCTCCCCCAGCCGCCATCTATAGCTGGGTGGTCGCAGTGGCCAACTACCGCTCTCAAAGTGGCCAGCTACTGCTCACACTGGCCATCTATCGCTCACACGCTCAGCTTCGATGACGCGCTTCCATGTCCGCTTCCAGTTGCTGTGACGGACTGTCGTCTTCAAGGCCGCCAGACACGCGCGACCGGACTGGTCCACCGGATCGACGTCGTACGCACCCCGGACAAACTGCGATGACCTGGGCTCAGGCGGCCGGCCGCATCCTGGTGTAGAAGAGCAGCGCGATCCCGCCCAGGATCGCCACCAGCCCCAGAACGGACAATCCGAGCGTGTACGTTCCGGTGGCCGCGAGCAGGGCGCCGACGAGAGCCCCGGCGACGATGCCGCCCCCACCGGCCCCGAAGCCGTTGATGATCCCCGTGGCGGGACCCACCACGTGAGCGGGCAGATCGGTGACCGCGATCGCCCAGATGTTGGGCGTGTACGAGGCGGTGAAGTACCCCAGCCCGAGGCAGATCAGCGTGAACTGCAGCACGGGCGAGCCGGTGAGCGCGACGCACGCGAGCAGGACACCGCCGACGACGAGCCCCGAGATCGCGATGGGCCCGCGCCGCCCCGTGCGGTCGCCGAGGATCATCATCGGCACCGTGAGCAGCAGGGACACGAGGTACGGGGCCGCGGCCAGCAGGCCGTTGACGCTCGAAGCGAACCCGAAGGTCGGCACGATCAGCGGGATGAACAGCGTGATACCCCAGAAGAGCATGCCGTTGGCGAAGTAGCTGAACACGAGCAGCACGAAGCGCCAGCCACCGAAGGCCGCGAAGGTGAGCCGCGTCCGCGCTGGGTCCCGGTCGTCCGCGGCGCGGGCGGTGGTGGTGCCCGGCGCGGTCGGCAGGAAACGCGTGTACAGGGGGAGGACGACGACGAGCCCGATCGCGCCGAGCGCCCAGAACATCGGCCGCCACCCGAACGACGCCTCGATCGGGGTCAGGAGGAAGAACCCGAGCGCCAGAGCCAGGTACTGGCCGTAGTACTGGATCATCGCGCTGGCCCGGGTCATCTCACGCTCGTCGAACCACGCCTTGGCCATCCTGAACTGCTGCGGCCAGTACACCCCCTCGAACACCCCGACGCCGACCCGCAGCGCGACGAGGACGGGGACCGAATTGGCGAAGCCGATGAGGAACGTGCACAGCGAGTAGCCCGCGACCGTGACGAGCAGGATCCACTTGGCGTCGACGCGGGCGGTGAGGAAGCCGCCGAGGAAGTTCGAGATCAGATACCCGACGAGGAACGCGGTCAGCGCGAGACTCGACGTGGCGGCGAACTCCTCTCCGGAGAAGCCCAGGTCGGTGCCTATGTTCTTGATCCCGATCGAGAGGTTCGACCGGTCGAGGTAGGCGACGAACAGGCCGACGAGCAGCAGTCCGCTGATGCGCAGCCATTTGTGCGAGAGGGTTGGGACGGTGTGCGAGTCCGATGGCACGGGTCTTCCTTTGAACTAGGTGAGGTCGGTCAGGCTCGGTACGCCTCGATCACCGACCGGTCGATCTCGATGCCGAGGCCCGGACCCCGGGGCACGGACATCACCGGCCCGATGCCCAGGTCCGACAGGGTCTGGCGGAATGAGTTGGGCGCCTGGTCGAGTTCGATGACCGGGGCCGCGCGGCTGAGCGAGGGGGTCACGACCGGCAGCGCGGCGGCCAGGTGCAGCCCGGCGGCCACCGTGATCGCCGACCCCCAGACGTGGGGGAGCGTGGGAATGCCGTGGACGCTCGCCATGCCCGCGATCAGCAACGTCTCGCGCAGCCCGCCGCAGGCCGTCGCATCGGGCTGCAGCACGTCCACGGCCCGCGACTCGATCAGCTCCGCGAACCCCCAGCGGGTGAACGACGACTCACCGCCCGCGATGGGCACCGCCGTGGACGCCCTCAGCTCCCGGTACCCGGCCAGGTCCTCGGGGATGACCGGCTCCTCGAAGAACCACAGCGCGTCGGGCTCGGTCTCGCGGGCGAACACCAGGGCCTCCGAGGTCGTGTAACCGCGGTTGGCGTCGGCGGCCAGAAGGATGTCGGGGCCGAGCGCCGCGCGTACCCGATGCACCCGCTCGACGTCGGTACGCAGGTCGGCGCCGACCTTCATCTTGACGTGCCGATACCCCCGCGCCAGCAGATCCCGCGCCTCCGCCTCAAGGTCGCCCGCCCAGTCGCCGCCGTAGTAGAAGGCGGAGGCGTACGCGTCGAACGCGTCGGGCGCCCGCCCGCCGAGCAGCCGGTAGACCGGCTGGCCCAGCGCCTTGCCGACCACGTCCCACAGGGCGATCTCGACACCCGAGATCGCGGCGATCGGCACACCCGCGCGCCCCCACTCGCGGCTGCGGTTGTACATCGACTCCCACAGGGACACGTGCTCGAACGGATCCGCCCCCACCAGCAGCGGCCCGAACACCGACTCGATCAGCGCCCGGCTCCCCTCGGCCGGCCCGAAACACTCGCCCCACCCGGTGACGCCCTCATCGGTCACGACCTCGACCAGGCAACTGCTCCGCGTCTCCCAGTACCACTGCGACATGCCGAACGGCGTCTGCAACTTCTCCGTGACGACGTGCGTACGAACCTCAACGATCTTCATTTCCCGCCCCTTCCCGGCGCGGCGACGGACCCGCGCCGGACCAGAACCCCCGGCACCACCCGCGGCCCGGGCTCCACGCTCTTCCCCGAGGCCATGTCGAGCAGCAACTGCCCCGCGAGCGCGCCCATCTCCTCCACCGGCTGATCGATCACGGAGATGGCCGGCCGATGCAGCGTCATCCATCCGGCATCCGTGAACCCGATCACCGACACATCCTCAGGACACCGCAGCCCGGAGGTGAGCACGGCACTGACGATCCCCTCCGTGACGAGCGCGTTGAACCCCACCACCCCGGTGACCTCGGCATCCAGCACCTCCCCGGCGGCGACCTCCGCGCCGGCCCGCGTCCCATCGGTGTGGCGCACGAGCCCACGACACCGGGGGTGCCGCGCGACAGCCGCCAGGAACCCCTCCTCACGGGCGCGCGTCGTGGACGCCTCCCGAGGTCCGAGGATCATGGCGATTTCGCTGTGCCCGTACGCGACCAGCTCCTCCACCGCGGACCCGACGGCCTCCCGCTCATTGGTCACCACAGCCGGAACATGAACCCCTTCGAGCACCCGGCTGACACTGACGACATGCCCGAACGCCTGCAGGTCACCATCACTCAGAGAACTGCCGACGGACGGCACGACAACGAGCCCCGTCGGCCGATACGACCGCAACAGCTCAAGCTGACGCCGCTCAACCAGCGCGTCGTCATCACAGTTCATCAACATCAGCGAGAACCCGCTCCCGGCCAGCCGCCGCTCGATGGCGCGATGCAGCCGCGCGTAGAAGGGGTTGCCGATATCGGCCACCAACACCCCCACCATCGGCGTACGCGACGCCCGCAGACTCCTCCCGACCGCGTTCGGCCGGTATCCCTGCGCCTCGATCACAGCGAGAACGGTGGCCCGCGTCTTCTCACTGACCTGCCCGGTCCCATTGAGCACCCGGGACACGGTCTGAGCACTCACACCGGCGGCCCGCGCCACGGTGTAAATCGTCGCCCTCGCCTCTGCCACTGTCCGACTACTCTCCGCGCTGTTATCGATAACTGTCAACAAAACGGCAGGTTACCGCCTCACGCCCGAACCCGACAAGCCCGCGCCAGGGGTTGGGCTGTGTTGGACGGGGCTCGCGGCTCTGCTCCCGAGCGAGAGGGCTTTCCCTGTCACAGGTCGTGTTCACAGGTCGGCTTGGTCATGAATTCGCCGGTGCCCGACCTCGGGAGTGCCCATTTTCCTAGGACACGCCCATGTCAGAACTGCCCGAAAACGCGGGCGCGTCGCGGAGATCGCCGTATCGTGCCAGGTAGAGGGCCTTCTCCTACTGAATCCACCGAGGACGGCGCTCCCTGCGCATCGCGCGCATGGAGCCTGCTTCTGGATGGGTTCTTTGTCGGAAGGAGTTGGTTCGTATGGACTCGCAACGCGTGCTCCTCATCGCGCTCGCGATAGTCGCCTCCACCAGCATCGCGACCGCTCTCATGCTGGCCGACGGCTCCACGTGGCCCGCGGCGCTTCTGACCGGCCTCGCCGCCGGCGGTGCGGTTCTGTGGGGGCTGCTCGGCTGGTTCGGCCACCACCCGTAGACGCTGGTCTCCCATCCAGGCCTTCCCGATCGTCACCCGAGCACGGTTTGGTGCGCAGCGAACAGCTCGTCAGGAAGCCGACGGGCTGTTCACAGCCATCGCATCGTTCGATGCTCGCCATCCAGCCGTGGCGAGCCAATTCGACGAGGGCGGCGCTCCCGCCGCCATCGCCGTCTCGGAAGTCGTCGCCGCTAACGGTTTCCGCTGCCTTGACCTCTACGCCGACCGCGAAGTTCTCGAGCAGGGGGCCGACAGGAGCGGTGACGTCTTGACGCGTTCGATGGACATGCCGATGAGCGGGCCGCCGAGGCCGCTGTCCGCGACGATGAGCTTGGGCGTCGAGACCGCACGGCGGGTGAGATCCGATAGACAGTCGTCCAAGCCAACCGTCCGACAGCCGGGGAGGATTCAGTGCGAATCTTGTGGGGCTGCTTAGCCGCGGCCGTGATTGCCCCGCTGGTCGGGCTGTTCCTACTGATCATGATCCCGGAGTGGCGGGACAACGCCCGGCTTGAAGCCTTCTACGAACGCGTTCTCGACTACCCGCTCCCGCCGAACACCCAAGACGCCTTCCCGGGGGATCGCGATGTGACCTTTGGGAAGAACTTGGCCATGGGGAGCGGATCTTACTGCGATTACCGCGTCCGGCTCACACTGCGGACGGCACTGACCCCGCAGGAGATCCACCGCCACTATGACGACGCGTTCATCGCTGGAGCCGAGACGAGAGCGATGATCACTCTGCACTTCGCAGACGAAGGGCCGGCTGGGGGTCACCGAGTGATCGTCGAGGTATACGACTCGCATGACTGGGACGGGGATTGGCGCTGCTATTAGCGCACGGCGGGACCGCCAGGCTCTGGTGGCGCTATGCGATCGGATACGCGTCCAAGGCCGATGCGTTCTCGGCTGCTGAGACCTGACATGCCACAGCGGTGCTCAGCGGTCCGGACGACGGCATGCAGCGTGCGGCTACGATCACGCTTCGTGACCGTAACCTTCCTCAAGGATTTCTTCCACTCGTTGCGAGGCGTCGCTCCGACCCGCTTGGAAGGCTCCGAAGAGGGTTGGCAAACCATCGGGGCCGACTTCCGGGTTCCTCGGTGGAGGAGGATCAGACCAGCCGGAGGAGTCGCGCACGCTCGATCCCGGGCGCGCAGGTATGAGACCGTGAGCCCATGACGGCCCGACCAGCCCGCGCCGAGATCGAAGCGCGATTCGTGGGTCTTCTCTACGGCGCCACGACCCGGGACGAAGTCGATCGGCGGGCGGCGCAATGGGTGTGTGCCGAAGTCGGCGAGGTGGACGATGACCTTGTGTGGTGGGCGCTGGAACGCCTCTATGGCATCGACCTGCGTACCGACGCCGAAGGCGAGTACCTCCATGACGACGATCAGATTGCCGGCTGGCTCAGCGAATTCCGTAGGCAGGCCAAGATGAACGCCACCGGCGAGGGCATTCAAGCCCCAGAGTGATCGCCACAGTGCGCTACCGAACGCTCGCCGTCTTCAGGCGTTCCAGTCGCCGACCGTGCGGTCTCGCTACGATCCGCGAGTGCGCCGACGTACCAGGACGATCAGAATCATCTGGATGACAAGTAGCACCAGCGCGATCACTCCCGATATGGCGGTCATCTCTTCCTCTGAAAACCCGCCCGCACATTCCGTTATGTTGCCGCCCTCATCCAAAAAGGCGCAGTCGCGGCCAAGGATCATGACAACGATGAACCAGTTGGCAAGCAGAAGGGGGGCCGCGCCCAGGACAAGGAGCAGTGGGATGTGGTTCATCCTCCCACTCGCCGGGTTCACCTTCACCGGAACAGGTTCGAGACGTCTGCCTGTATCGGAATCACGACTCACTCCGAACACATAAACATGGGCAAGCGATCACGACAAGGCCTCGCCACGAGCGATCCGGCTTCCCGAAATCGTCGCGCTCAGCGCACCAGCCCCGGCACCACGTTCAACCCGTTCCGAGTGACGCGTTCGTATGGAGAAGCGCTCCTGAACGATAATGCTCTGTTGGTGAAGGGGAGTGGGATGTGGGTCATGCACGCGGGAAACGACACTGTGCGAAACCCCGGCGGCGACACCATACTCAGGACCGTCGAGGCCGCCGTCAGCCGTGCCCAAGGTGAGATCTGGCTTGAGCACCCGGGCGGACCCATCTTGGGCATCGTGCTCGGCCGGACACGCGCCATGGTTCTGCGCGTGGCGGAATCGGGCGACCCCGGCTACCACGCCGTGGATCCCGCCGCTCCACCGGCGCCGTCCGATGTCTACACCCTGGGAAACGGCCAAGCCGACGAGTACGACGACCGCGACACAGTCGAAGCACACCAGGTCGTACCGATCGTGAGCCACTTCCTCCTCACGGGAGAGCACTGGCCCGGCGTCACCTGGCACAACGACGGGGAAGAGGTTTAGGCACAACCTTGGGCAAGGAACACGCCTCCGGACGGACCACGGAGACGTCTCGGATATCACCTCGGTGACCCGCGCCCCGTAAGGCTGCGATGGGGCCCTCCTGGCTAGCCTGCGTCCGATACTCGGCGTTGGACCTCGTCCGCCAGGCGGTCCAGTGACCGATCCAGCAGTTCGCGTACCTCGTCGGCGCGTGCTCCCGACTCCTTCTCGTCCAGGAGGCTGATGTGGACGGTCACCTCGCTTGTTCCGCCGGCGGAGTCGGATACCTGTAGCCAGCCCGAATAGTCAGGATGGTCGCGGCCGCCCCACTCCACCCGGAGTTGGTCTTCTGTGGCGCGGAAGAGGCCCTCGTGTTTGCCGGTTCCCGGCACCAGTGAGCCGTCGGCCTCGAGTGTGCCGGGGCCCGTGTCGTGGACCGACAGGCCCTGTGGCAGCCAGCGGTCCATGATTTCCAGGTCGGACGCGACGCCGAAAACCACCATGCTCTCCGCCGGCATGCCCCGCGTCGCCTCGAACTCCGCCATACCGCCCCCCCGGGTTCCAATGCCAGCGCAGTACCCCTGTGATCTGCTCGCAAACAGCGGTCGTGTTGTCGGTGTCTGCCGCTACGGTTGCATGGGTGGTAATCGTGCGGCGAGGGGAGCGGGGCGATGGCGGAGCCGCCACGGGTGCCGCCGGAGATGTTCCGGTTCACCACCACCGAGCGGGCAGACCTGCACACCGCGGTGCTCTACGCCTTCGGCGAGGCCAACGAGCGGCTGGAGACGGCGCTGACGGTCGAGGAGGTGCGCGAGCGGCTGCGTACGGTGGGGTGGTACGCGCCGGTGGGCGAGCAGGAGCTGGCCGGCACGCTGAAGCAGCTGGCCGGGTGGGGGCTGCTCGACGTGATCTTCAATCACGCGGGGAGCTTCGCGACGGCGGAGGAGTACGAACGTAAGAACCTGCAGTATTCGCTGACCAAGCGGGGTGAGGCGGCGTTCGCCGGGGTGCAGCATGCCATGGCGATGCTCGCGTCGGCTGGAGCGTTGCAAACGGCCGTGCTGGATGCGATCGCCGACCGGCTGGGGGAGCTGGAGGGGTTGTTGCGCGACCCCGATCCGGGGCGTAATCGGCGCATCTTCAGCAGTTTGCAGGAGTTGGAGGGGCATCTCGACGGGCTGCGTAACAACACCAAGCAGTTCAACGGGGAGCTGCAGCGGTTGTTGCGGGTCGAGGGGACGGATCTGGCGACGTTCCACGAGGTCAAGGCCGCCACGGTGGCTTACCTGCAGGAGTTCGTGACCAATCTGGAGCAGCGGGGTGACACCATCGCGGCTGCTCTGCGGGCGGTGGCACGGCATGGGGTCAGCGTGTTGCACGCCCGGGCGCTGGACGGGGGCGATCTGCCGAAGGTGCCCGGGGTCGATCACGCCACCCCGTGGCTGGCGGTCCGGGCCGCTCGGTGGGAGGGGTTGTGTTCGTGGTTCGCGCCGGATGAGGGGTTCGGTGACGTATCCGGTGCCGCTCTGGATGCCAGTGCCAGTGCCAGTACCGGTGTCGGTCGCGGTGCTGGTGCTGGTGCTGGTGGGGGTGCGCAGCCGCGGGTGCGACAGTTGCATGATGTGGCGCGGCGGGCCATCGTGTCGTTGTTGCAGGTGCTCGACCGGATCACCGACTCGCGCCGCCGGTCCTCCAGCGCCGCTGCCGACTTCCGTACGCTGGCCCGCTGGTTCGCCACCGCGCCCGCCGAGGATGACGCGCACCGGCTGTGGGAGGCGGCCTTCGGGCTCGGTTCCGCCAGGCACGCGCACCTCGGGCACACCGATGCCGAGCTGATCCCGGCCGGGGTGCCGTGGGCCGAGGCCGAGCCGGTGGAAGTGTCGGCGCTGCTGCGCTCGCGCGGGCGTACGGAGCGGATGGGGCGCACCGGCAAGGTGCGCGACGTGGCGGCACTGCGGGCCGAGCGGCGGGCTCGCGCTGAGAAGGAGCGGGCCGAACTGGAGGCCGCCTGGGCGGCGCTGGCCACGACCGGGGCGATGCGGTTGTCGCAGCTTGGGGAGCTCGATCACGACACGTTCGGACGACTGCTCGACCTGCTCGGGCGGGCTTTGGCCGAGCGTCCCGATTCGACCGGGTTCCGGCGGGCTGTCACCTCGGACGGGAGGGTGGAGATCGTGTTGCGGGCGCCGGATGACGGGGCGGTGGCTGTGTTGCGTACGCCGGAGGGGTGGTTCCGGGGGCCTGACTATCTGATCGACGTGCGTTCGCTGGGCGAGGTCCTTGGGACGGATCTGC
Source organism: Nonomuraea insulae (assembly GCF_042656245.1). Lineage (NCBI taxonomy): Bacteria > Bacillati > Actinomycetota > Actinomycetes > Streptosporangiales > Streptosporangiaceae > Nonomuraea > Nonomuraea insulae. The sequence continues at coordinate 59,534 of NZ_JBHSPA010000070.1, read as the reverse complement.
GTTCGGTCAGTGAAGGGCACGGTGCCGCGGAGCGTTCAGGGGGCGATGGTCGTGACGGTGATGGGCGGGCGGCCGGCGCATGAGCAGTCTGGCCAATCAGCTCGTCAGGGCCGAGAAGGAGGAGATCGCCCGCGCGATCAGGACTCTGCTCGGCCGGCCCCTCGTGTCGCTGCACGATGATCCCGCCGCTTTCGATCTGATCAGGAAGCGGCGGCAGCCGTTGATTCAGTGGTTCGACTACTTCTGTGGCTGGCGGCTGGTCGTGGAGCCGCGTCAGGGGTATGCCCGGCTGGTCAAGGTCGGGTCCGAGCCTGGCGCTTCCCGGCCCGCGCGCCGTCGCCGTACCACCAGGGCGCCGTTCGATCGGCGTCGCTACACGTTGCTGTGCCTGTGCGCGGCCGAGCTGCTCACCTCGCCGGTCACCACGATCGGGATGCTGGCTCAGCGGGTGGTTCAGGCGGCGGCGGTGGAGGCGGACGTGCCCGCGTTCGATCCGGTACGGAGTGATGAGCGGGCGGCCTTCGTGGACGCGGTCAAGCTGCTGGAGCACTACGGGGCGGTGACGGCGATGGATGGGGCGACCGATTCCTATCTGGATGACGAGGATGCCAAGGTGCTCTACCGGGTGGACACGACTCGGGTGATCCGGCTGCTGGCCGCGCCGGTGCCACCCTCCAGGGTCGCCGCCGACGTACAGAGCGCCGAAGATCCTGAAGGAGACGCGGAAGGCATTGGAGATCCTGAGGGCGACATGCGGGGGAGCTCGGGGGTGTTGCGGGCGCTCACCGTCGAGGCGCGGTACGGCGGCGACGAGCCGACCGAGACCCAGCGCAACCTGCAGGCCCGCCACTCCCTCATCCGCCGCCTCCTCGACGACCCCGTCGTCTACCGTGACGAGCTCACCCCCGCCCAGTCCGCGTACGCCGCCTCCCTCACCGGCCGCCAGATCCTGCGCCGGGCGGCAGAAGAGGCCGGGTTCGTGCTGGAGGAGCGGGCCGAGGGGTTCCTGCTGATCGACGGTGACGCCGTCGCGACCGACACCAAGTTCCCCGACGACGGGAGCCACGCCAAGGTCGCCGCCCTGCTCATGCTCGACCTGCTCGTCACCTCGGGGCCCGTCACCGTCGCGCGGCTCGACACCGAGGCGGCCGGGTTGTTGCGGCGGTTCCCGCAGTGGGCGAAGGCGTACCAGTCCGATGGGGGCGGGCCGCGGCTGGCCGCCGACGCGCTGGAGGTGCTCACGTTGTTCGGGCTGGCCCGCCGTTCGGGAGACCGGGTCACCGCCCTGCCCGCCGCGGCCAGGTATCGGGTGGATCGCGGTGTGGCCGTACAGGAGGATTCATGACAGTCATCGAGCTCGCCCCGCAGCGCCCCGCGCACGGAGTGGACCCTCGCTGGACTCCCGTGCGCGCCGGGATCCTCAACGTGTGGCGGTACTACGACGAGGTGTTCGAGTTCCACCGGGGGCGGCTGCTGCTGCGCGGGCCGAACGGCAGCGGCAAGTCCAAGGTGCTGGAGCTGCTGCTGCCGTACGTGCTGGATGCCAGTCTCAAGCCGAGCAGGCTGTCCACGTTCGGCGGCACCGAGCGCACCATGCACTGGAACCTCATGGGCGACGGCGCCTCCGGAACCACCCGGGTCGGGTACGTCTGGCTGGAGTTCCGGCACGCCGACGGCCGCTGGTTCACCTGCGGGGCGCGGCTGCAGGCCACCATCCACACCAAGAACGTCACCGCCACCTACTTCACGACCGACGCCCGCGTCGACACCGCCGACGGGATCAGTCTCAGCGGGGACGCCGGGCAGCCTCTGACCAAGTCGCAGCTCATCGAGGAGATCGGCGGGTCGGGGAAGGTCCACGAGACAGCCGAGTCATACCGCACCGCCGTGCGGCAGACGCTCTACCGGGCGCTCAACGAGCAGCGCTACGACTCGCTCCTCACCGCGCTGCGCCAGCTGCGCACCCCCAAGCTGTCCGAGCGGCTCGATCCGGGGCTGCTGTCGGAGCTGCTGTCCAGCGCGCTGCCGCCGCTGGGGGAGGGGGAGATCCACGAGATCGCCGAAGGATTCGAGCGGCTGGACCGGCAGCGGGAGGAGTTGCGGCTGCTCGACCGCGACGTGGAGGAGGCCGAGCGGCTCGCGACCCGGCAGCGTGGGTACGCCCAGCGCGTACTGCGAGCCGCCGCCGCGGCCGTGACCTCGGCAGGATACTCCCTGGAGTCCGTGGCCGCTGAGGTCAAGGCCAAGCGCGAAGGGCTCAAGGAGGCCGAGCGGGAGCTGGACGCGGCGACGTTGCGGCTGGGGGAGGAGGAGGCGCAGGAGCTGGCCCTGGCCGCGCAGATCGACGGGCTCAAGGAGAGTGAGGCGTACAAGGCGGGCGGTGATCTGCACCGGCTCAGGACCGAGGCCCAGGCGGCGCATGAGGTGGCGGCTCGGCTGCGGGACCAGGCGGGGGTGGCGGCTCGTGCGGTGTCCGGCAAGCAGGAACTGTCCGCCCAGGCCGCCGTTGGGGCTCGTACGGCGGGGGCGCTCGCGGACCGGGCGCGGACCGAGGCCCGTCACGCGGCCGAACGCGCCGGGCTGCTCACCGTGCATGAAGAGGCGGAACGGGCGGACGGCCCTTCGCGCCATCCGGCCGAGGACGACGATCTTCTCGGGGCAGAAGGTAGCGGTTCGCTGGCGGGGGTGACGGCGGACAGTGATGGGGCTGTGCGGCGGGCGCGGGAGTTGTTGCGGGCCGCCGTCACCAGTCGCACCACCCAGATCAGGCAGGTCAGGGCGGGCGCCGTTCAGCACGACGAGGCGATCAAGCGCCGCACCGCCGCCGAGCACGACCGCGACCAGGCCCGCGACGACCTCGCCACCGCGCAGGAGGCCAACGACCGGGCCGAACGCCGACGGGACGAACGGGCCCGCGACCTGGCCACAGCCCTGGCCGACTGGGCCGGCGGATGCGCGCAGCTCCAGCTCGACCCCGGCGTCCTCGCTGACCTGGCCGACGACTTCGAGCGGGCCGACGAGCTGGTCGGGACCGCCCGTACGATGGCGGCCGTCGAGCTGACCACCCGCGAACAGCACCTGGTGGGACAGCGTAAGGGCCTGGCCGCCGAGCGGACCGAGCTGGCCCAGGAGCGCGAGCGGCTCACCGACCAGGCCGTGCTCGAACCGCCCGCCCCGCACACCCGCGCCGCCGCCGCCAGGCTGGGACGGCCGGGCACGCCGCTGTGGCGGGCCGTGGCGTTCAGGTCCGGGCTCGACCCCGTCGCCCAGGCCGGGGTGGAGGCCGCGCTCGAAGCGTCGGGGCTGCTGGACCTGTGGTTGCGGCCCGACGGCGGGTTCGACCCGGGCGAGCACGACGCCTTCGCCGTGGCCGCGCTGGCCAAGGCCGCGCCCGGCTACAGCCTGGCCCACGTGCTGTTCACCGAGGCCGACTCGCCGGTGCCGGCCGACGCCGTGTTGTCGGGGATCGCGTTCGCGCCCACCGCGATCGGCGTCGACCACCCGGCCGTCATCGGCGCCGACGGCACCTGGCGGCTGGGGCCCGCGGCGGGCCGCTGGGTCAAGCCGGAGCCCTCCTACATCGGCGCCACCGCCCGCGAACGCGCCAGGCGGCGCCGCATCGCCGAACTCGACGACCGGCTCGGCGAGCTGGCCGGTCAGATCGCCGAGTGCGACCACCTGATCGCCGTGGTGGACGGCGAC
>NZ_JBHSPA010000070.1:0-55794 GCF_042656245.1 Nonomuraea insulae | reverse complement strand
CCGAGCTGCGGCGCAGGCCCGACAGGAAGCCGTACGCCGACGCGGTGGGGGATCTCGACGGCGCGGTGAAGAAGGTCGCGCTGCTGGAGGACCAGCTCAGGGCGCAGGAGGAGCGTCTGCATGAGCGTGAGCAGGACGTCGGCCGGTCGTTGCGGCGCCTGACCGAGCTGGCCGACCGCCACTCCCTGCCCACCGCGCTGCCCGCGCTGGACAACCTCGAGGACGCCCTGCGCACCGCGGAGACGACCGGCACCGTCTGGCACGACCGCCGCGCCGACGCCCGCGCGGCCGGGGAACGCGCGGAGCTGGCCGCGGAGACTGCGGGCGAGTACGAGCGGCTCGCCGTCGAGGCCGTCGAACGCGCGGAGGAGGCCGCGGCCGGCGCGGTCGTGCTGGCGGAGCGGCTGGCCGCGATCGAGTCCACGGTCGGGGTCGAGCACCTCCAGGTGCTCGAACAGCTCCAGCAGGCCCAGACCTCCTACCAGGTCTGCCGCCGTCTCATCAAGTCGGTCCACGACGAGCTGGCGCGGATCAACGCCCGGCTCGGCAGGCTCAAGGGCGAGCTCGGCACCGCCGAGGACAGGCACGCGGAAGCGGGCCGGTCGCGCGACGAGGTGTCGGAGCGGTTCCGCCGCCTGGCGGCCGGGCACCTGCCGGCGGACGCGCGGGTGCCGGTCGAGCTGGCGCCGGAGGCCGGGGTGCGGGCCGTGCTGGAGGCGGCCAGGGCCGTGGCCGAGCGGCTGTCGGCGGTCCCGTACGAGCACAAGAACGTCAGGGAGGCCGAGGCGCGGCTGCAGGACGCCTTCCACCACGCCAGGGAGATCCTCGCCGACCGGGCGGACCTGGAGCTGGCGCCAGATGAGGACGTGCAGGTGCTCACCGCCACCGTCAGCGGCGTGCGGGCGGGGGCCGCGGCGCTCAGCGCGGCGCTGCGCAAGGAGCGCGACGAGCGCAGGTCGGACATCACGGACGTCGAGCGGGACCTGTTCGACCGCACGCTGGCCGGCGACACGCGGCGGCACCTGGCCGACCGGATCAGGCAGGCGACGGCGCTGGTGGACGGCATGAACCAGCGCCTCGAACGTGTCCGCACCGCCTCGCGGGTCGCGGTCCGGCTGGTGTGGCAGGTCGACCCCACCCAGTCGGCCGGTACGCGAGCCGCCCGCGACCTGCTGCTCCGCGACCCGGCCGGCCTGTCGGAGTCCGACAAGGAGGCCCTGTACGTCTTCTTCAGGGACCGCGTGGAGGAGGCGCGCGCCGACGACTCCTCGGCGAGCTGGGAGGACCAGCTCATGAAGGTGCTCGACTACACGGCCTGGCACCGGTTCGTGGTCAAGCTCGACCGGGGCGACGGGCAGGGCTGGCAGGACCTGACCAGGAAGTTGCACGGGGCGCTGTCGGGCGGGGAGAAGGCGATCGCGCTGCACCTGCCGCTGTTCGCCGCAGTGGCCGCGCACTATCAGACCGACCCGGGGTGCCCGCGGTTCATCCTGCTGGACGAGGTGTTCGTGGGGGTGGACAAGACGAACCGGGGGCAGGTGTTCGACCTGCTGGTGGATCTGGGGCTGGATCTGGTGCTCACCTCCGATCACGAGTGGTGCGAATATCGGGAGCTGGACGGGATCGCGATTCATCAGCTCATCACCGGCGACGGGGACGACGCGGTGACGACGGCGCGGTTCGTGTGGAACGGGTATCGGACGGTGCCCGCCGAATGACGACCGGGGACGTTCCTGATCGGCTGCGGGTGGCGGAGTTGCGGCCCGTGTGGGAGGCGCTGCACGGGCGATTGTCCTCCGGGCAGCAGGTCAGCCGGTTCAGGGTGACGGGGCTGGAGGCGGCGGAGCAGGCCGCGGTCGCCGATCTCCTCGGTCTCGACCGGTACCCGGGGCCGGCGGTGACCATCGACGTGGCGCGGCTCGAAGGGGCGCTCGGGCTCGACGCGCGTACCGTCGCCGAGGCCGTCGTCGGGCCCATCGGCGACCGGCGGCGCGGGCACGCCGAGCGGCGGCACGAACGGCAGGCGCTGCTCGACTGGTTCGCCGCCCACCCGGTGGTCGTGGCCGAGCCCGCGCTGCTGGCCCTGTCGGCCGTGCGCGCCGGGCGTGACCTGCTCGGGCAGGCCCTCGGCGTGCTCGCCGCACTGCCCGCCGCCGGACGGCCGCTCGCGGCGGTGGCCGCCGGCGTGACGGGCGACCCGCACGCCCTGGACGAGGGCACCCGGCTGGGCTCACTCGTGCTGAAGGCCCTGTCCATCCTGTACGACGTGCCGGCCCCCGAGGGAGCCGAGGCGCGGCGGGCCCTGTGGGAGCGGGCGGGTGTGGCCTGCGACGCGCTGTCCACGACGGTGCTGGTCGCCGGGTTACGCCCGTCCGGGCCCGGCGCGCTGGCCCGGGTGTCGCGGATCTGGGACGGGCGGCCCAGCGTGATCACGCTCGCGCAGCTCCAGGACGTACCGGAGTTGCGGCTGGGCGAGCGGGACGTGTGGGTGGTGGAGAACCCGACCGTGCTGGCGCTGGCCGTTCAGCGGCACGGCATGTCCTGCCCGCCGGTGGTCTGCACGTCCGGCTGGCCCAACAGCGCCGCCGTCCGCCTGCTGCGCTCCCTGCCCGGCGTCCGGCTGCACTACCACGGCGACTTCGACGGGGCCGGCCTGCGGATCGCCGCGTACACGATGGCCAAGACCGGCGCCGTGCCGTGGCGCATGTCCACCGCCGACTACCTGCGCGCCCTGGAGGACTGCCCGCCCTCCGGTCTCGCGCCAGGACGGGTCACCGACGCGCCCTGGGATCGCGACCTCGGGCCGGCCATGCGCGCGCACGGGGTGGCGGTGCCGGAGGAACTTCTCGCGGAGCGGCTGCTGGACGACCTCTAACTTTAGAATTGACGGTATGCCGATCAGACGCGTGCACACTCATGCGAGCACATCCTGGGAGGGAGTCATGGGCTTCCTCGCGGACCAGACTCCGGCGTGCGTCATCTTCGACGTGGAACCGCTGGTGAGCTTCTGGAACCACGGGCCGGCCGATCTGGAGTCGGGGGTGGCGCGGGTGCTGGACGAGGTCGCCGCGCTGCCGTCCGTCCGCATGGTCGCCTTCGCCACCAACTCCGAGCGCCGCCCCGCCGCCGCCCTCACGCGGGAGGGGCTCGACATCCGGTATGTCGCCTACGCCGGCAAGCCGTTCCGGTCGAAGGGCTACCGGGACCTGCCGAAGCCGGGGATCGTCGTGGGCGACCAGGTCGCCACCGACGGGCTCCTGGCCTGGCGGCTCGGCTACACCTTCCTGCGATACCGGCCGGCGCCCTCGACGATCCCGGCGGGGCCGCGGGTCATGGGATACGTGGGCCGTCCCTTCGAGCGGTTGCTCTTCACCGCCCAGGGCGTCAGCGGAGGGCTTCCCCCGGCGTGAGCTGATGGGCCCAGGGCGGGTCGGCGCCCTCGACCGAGCAGGTCAGGGCCGACACCTGGGCCGCGAACGCCGCCGCGTCCACGGCTGCCTCCAGGTCGAGGGCGTCGAGACGGCCGCCGAGCAGGCCCTTGGCGTCCAGGGCGTGGAGCAGGCCCGCGGTGAACGAGTCGCCGGCGCCGATCGTGTCCACGACCCGCACGCGCGGCGCTCGTACCTCCGCCCGTTCGCCGTCCAGGGACACCAGCGCGCCCGCCGCGCCCCTCGTGATGACGATCAGGCGGGCGCCGGCGGCGTGCCAGGTGTCGCAGGCCCGCTCAGGCGGCACACCGGGCAGGAGGAAGTCCAGGTCGTCGGCGCTGAGCTTGAGCAGGTCGGTCCACTCGCACCAGCGGGCCACCTGGTAGTCGTCCTTGGCGGCGAGGCTGGGGCGCACGTTCGGGTCGACCGAGATCGTGGCGTGCGCCGCCGCCGTGCGCGCGAACTCCTCCACCGCCGTCCCGCCCGGCTGCCTGACCAGGGCGAGCGAGCCGGTGTGCAGGCAGGCGCCCGCGCCGATCCGGGAAGAGTCCAGTTCGTCCGGGCTCCACTGCCAGTCGGCGGTGCCGTCGGCGTAGAAGGTGTAGGCGGCCTGGCCGGCGCTGTCGAGGGCGGCGATCGCGAGCGTGCTCGGCTCCCCGGCGGCCACGCACGCCGACAGGTCCACGCCGGAGGAGGCCAGGTGCTGCCTGAACAGCTCGCCGAAGACGTCGTGCGAGATCCGGCCGAGGAAGCGGGTAGGTGTGCCGAGCCTGGCCAGCGCCACCGCCGTGTTCGCCGGCGAGCCTCCAGGCAACGCCCGCAACGCCAGCCCATGTCCCTGCGCCGCCACGGGGGTGGTGAAGGCGTCGGCGACGCACTCGCCCAGGACAGCGATCATCGGGCCTGCCTTTCGCCGCCACGTTGCCGATTCGTTACGGCGTGAGGGCATTGACGTTTCTCCGTGCGGAGTTCATCATCGCAGCACAGGCGATGTCAACGTTGACATATGTCAACGATGACATGGGATAACCCCTGATAGGAACCGCCATGAATGCGAAGCTTCCGGCCGGACTCCTGATGACCACCCTTCTGATCGCGGGCTGCGGCGGCGGAGGAGGCGGGCAGAGCGCCCCCGCCACTCCCAAGGTCGGCCTGATCACCAAGACCGAGACGAACCCCTTCTTCGTCAAGATGAAGGAGGGCGCCCAGAAGGCGGCCCAGGCCAGCGGCCTGGAGCTGATGAGCGCCGCGGGCAAGTTCGACGGCGACAACGCCGCCCAGATCACGGCCATCGAGAACATGGTCGCCGCCGGCGTGAAGGGCATTCTCATCACCCCGAGCGACACCAAGGCCATCGTTCCGGCGATCAAGAAGGCGCGGGACGCGGGCGTGCTCGTGATCGCGCTCGACACCCCCACCGAGCCGCAGGACGCCACCGACGCGCTGTTCGCGACCGACAACCTCAAGGCCGGCGAGCTGATCGGCCAGTACGCCAAGGCCGCCATGGCCGGCAAGCCCGCCAAGATCGCCACGCTGGACCTGGCCCCCGGCATCACGGTCGGGCAGCTCAGGCACGACGGCTTCCTGAAGGGCTACGGCCTGACGGCCGGCGACCCGTCCATCGTCTGCTCCCAGGACACCCGCGGCGACCAGGCCAAGGGCCAGACCGCCATGGAGAACTGCCTGCAGAAGGCCCCCGACATCAACCTCGTGTACACGATCAACGAGCCCGCCGCGCTGGGCGCGTACACGGCGTTGAAGGCGAAGGGCCGCGAGAAGGAGGTGCTGATCGTCTCCGTGGACGGCGGCTGTACGGGCACCAAGGCCGTGCAGTCCGGGCAGATCGCCGCCACCAGCCAGCAGTACCCGTTGAAGATGGCCGAGGACGGCGTCAAGGCCGTCGCCGCGTTCGCCAAGGGCGGCCAGAAGGCCACCGGCTACACCGACACCGGCGTCACGCTCATCACCGACAAGGCCGTCTCCGGGGTCGAGGCCAAGGACACCGCCTTCGGCCTGGCCAACTGCTGGGGCTGAGCATGACCGTCATGGAAGCGCCGCTGCCGCGCCGCCTGGCCGCCACGCCCGTCGCGGGGCCGCTGGGCGCGCTGGTGCTGGCCTGCGTGTTCTTCGGCCTCAACAGCGACCAGTTCTTCACCGGGCCCAACTTCTCGCTGATCATCCAGCAGGTCATGGTGGTCGGCACGCTGGCCATCGGGCAGACCCTGGTCATCCTGACCGCGGGCATCGACCTGGCGTGCGGCGCGATCATGGCGTTCGGCGGGATCGTGATGACCAAGCTGGCCGTGCAGGGCGGCCTGCCGCCGCTGCTCGCGCTGGCCGCCGGGCTGGTCGTCTGCGCCGCGTTCGGGCTGGTCAACGGGCTGCTGGTGACGCGGATCTCGCTGCCGCCGTTCATCGTGACACTGGGCATGCTGAACGTGGCCTTCGCCCTGACGCACATCTACTCGGATGAGCAGACGGTGACGGAGTTGCCGGCGCTGCTGACGTATCTGGGGCAGACGTTCCAGCTCGGCCAGACGAACGTCACCTACGGCTCGCTGCTGACGATCCTGCTGTTCCTGCTGTTCGCGTACCTGCTGGGCTCCACCGCGTGGGGCCGCCACGTGTACGCCCTGGGCAACAGCCCCGAGGTGGCCCGCCTGAGCGGTATCAGGACGAGCCGGCTGACGATCGGCGTCTACACGCTGGCGGGCTTCGTGTACGGCATCGCCGCCCTCCTCCTGGTCTCCCGCACCGGCGTGGGCGACCCCCAGGCGGGCCAGACCGACAACCTGGACAGCATCACCGCCGTCGTGCTCGGCGGCACCAGCCTGTTCGGCGGCCGGGGCCTGGTGCTGGGGACGCTCGTCGGGGCGCTCATCGTGGGGGTGTTCCGCAACGGCCTGCAGCTCATGGGGGTGCCGTCGATCTACCAAACGCTCATCACCGGCATCCTGGTGATCCTCGCGGTCGCCGTCGACCAGCTCTCCCGCAGGAGGAACCGATGACGACCGCTGTGCTCCAGGCGCGCGGCCTGGTCAAGAGGTACGGGCACGTCACCGCGCTCGACGGCGCCGACTTCGACCTCATGCCCGGCGAGGTGCTCGGGGTCATCGGCGACAACGGCGCCGGCAAGACGAGCCTGATCAAGGCGCTGACCGGCGCGCTGCAGCCGGACGCGGGCGAGATCCGGCTGGACGGCGAGCCGGTACGCTTCCGCGACCCCCTCGACGCGCGCCGCCACGGCATCGAGACCGTCTACCAGGACCTCGCGATCGCCGCCTCGCTCGACATCGCGACCAACATGTTCCTGGGCAGAGAGCTGCGCAAACCGGGCCTGCTCGGCAAGGTCTTCAGAATGCTCGACAAGAGCCGCATGCGTGAGGAGTCGGCCCGGCACATGGCCGAGCTCAAGATCGGGCTGCGCTCGCTCACCCAGCCGGTCGAGTCGTTGTCCGGCGGGCAGCGGCAGGGCGTCGCCGTGGCCAGGGCGGTGGCGTGGGCCACGCACGTCGTGGTCATGGACGAGCCCACGGCGGCGCTCGGCGTCAAGGAGTCCGGGCAGGTGCTCGACCTGATCAGGCAGGTCCGCGACCGGGGCACGCCGGTGGTGCTGATCAGCCACAACATGCCGCACGTCTTCGAGATCGCCGACCGCGTGCACGTCCAGCGGCTGGGCCGCCGCGTCGCCGAACTGAGCCCGCGTGAGCACAGCATGGCCGAGGTGGTGGGCATCATGACCGGCGCGCTGCAGATGTCGGAGGGCAAGTCGGTGGTGGCGGACAAGGATGCGGCGAAGGCGATCGGCTTGTCGTGAGATGGGAGCCACCGGTATGAGCGGCCGTCCCGGCCATGGTTGACGGCCCAGTTGGCGGCGGCCCAGTTGGCGGCGGGCCAGTTCACGGCGGGCCAGTTGGCGGCGGGCCGCCGGCATGAGCGGAACGCGGCGTCCGACGATGGCCGACGTGGCCCGTGAGGTCGGGGTCACCGCGAAGACCGTCTCGCGGGTGCTCAACGACGAGGAGCCGGTCGCCGTGGAGACGCGCGCGCGGGTCATGGCCGCGGTCAGGAAGCTGGGCTACCAGCCCAATCTCATGGCCCGCAACATGCGGGTCGGCGCGCGGGACGCGGCGATCGGGCTGGTCATCCCGGAGATGGGCAACCCGTTCTTCGGGACCGTCGCGGGCGGGGTCGAGAGCGCCGTACGCGCCCGCGGGCTCACGCTCATCGTCGGCTCCTCCGACGAGACGGCCGAGCTGGAGCAGTCGCTGATCGCCACGTTCCTGGCCCGCAGGGTCAGCGGCCTCATCGTCGTCCCCGCCGCCGCCGGCCACCACCGCCACCTGCGCTCGGAGCGGATGGCCGGGCTGCCGATCGTCTTCCTCGACCGGCCGGCCGTCGGCCTGACGGCGGACTGCGTGGTCAGCGCCAACCGGGAGGGCTCGCGGGCCGGCGTCGCCCATCTGCTCTCCCACGGCCACCGCAGGATCGGCTTCGTGGGCGACGTGCCCGCCACCCTCTACACCCGCCGCGAACGTTTCCAGGGTTACCGCGACGCGCTCGGCGGGTCGGGGCTGCCGTTCGACCGGTCGCTGGTGGAGAGCGGGCACGACGTGGAGGCCACCGCCCTGGCCACGATGCGGCTGCTGGCGCTGGCCGACCCGCCGACGGCGTTGTTCGCGGGCAACAACTTCGCGTCCATGGGGGCGGTGGTGGCGCTGGCGCGGGCGGGGCGTAAGGATGTGGCGCTGGTGGGGTTCGACGACCTGCCGCTGGCCGAGGCGCTGGATCCGCCGCTGACGGTGGTCGCCCAGGACCCGGCGGGGGTGGGGGCCGCGGCGGCGGAGCTGGTGCTGGCGCGGCTGGACGGCGACCGCTCCAAGGCCCGCCGGGCGACCGTCCCCACCCGCCTGATCGTCCGCGGCTCCGGCGAACTGCCCCCGCGACGCTGACCTCCCGGTGGAACCGGCCGGGCGGGCGGCCCCGACGCTGACCTCCCGGGGGGACCGCCCGGGCGGGCGGCCCCACCGGGGGATTCAGCGCTTGACCGTGAACTGCCCGGTCAGCGATCCGAGGGTGACGGTGTACGTGCCCGCCGCACTGCGCCGCAGGTCGAACGAGACCCGCGCGCTCCGGCCGGAGCCCAGCGACACCTCACGCCGCTGCTCCTCGGCGCCGTTCACCCGCAACACGGCCTCGTACGCGCCCGCCTGCTCACCCACGTTCTTCACCAGCGCCCGCACCTCGACGCGCCCCGACCGGGACACCGATGGCGAGACCTCCAGGGAGGACAGCGCGAACAGCGCCTCGGGACCGGCGACCAGGTCGTGCACGAACACGTCGGAGCGGCGGTTCGTGTCGCCCTCCGCCAGGTTCGCGGAGGTGCTCTCGAAGGTCACGTACCGGCCGTCCTCGCTGATCGACGGCAGGGTGGAGCGGCCGTCGCCCTCCACACCCCCGGGGGCGGCGGACAGGCGGGTCGTGGTGCCGGCCGCGACGTCGCGCAGGAACACGTCGCTGAGTTGGTTGGTGTCGCCGCTGACGAGCGCGCCCGAGTCGCTGTAGAACGCGACCTTGCCGCCGTCGCCGCTGAGCGAGGGGGCGAAGGTCAGGGCGCGGGTGCCCTGACCGTCCACGGTGACCGACACGAGGTCGGACTTCCCGGAGGCCAGGTCGTGGACGTAGATCTCGCCGAGTCCCACGCCGTTGGTGAAGGCCAGGGCCGTCCCGTCGGCGCTGATCACGGGCCCGTCGGTCGAGGTGTCCGGGTACGGTCCCGTGATCCGCTTGAGCGTCCTGGCCTCACGGTCGAGCAGGTAGCTGTCCATCTCGCCGTTGTCGTCGCCTGGCACCAGGTCGGGAGTGCTGGCCTGGAACGTCACGTACCGGCCGTCGGCGCTGATCGTGGCCTCGCGGGCGTTGCCCGTCACCTGGGTGCCGTCCTGGGCGACGGAGATCCGCTCGGTCGTGCCGGTCTGGCGGTCACGCAGGAACACGTCGTTGCTCTCGTTGGTGTCGCCCGGTACGAGGTTGGACGCCATGCTGTCGAAGACCGCGTAGCGCCCGTCCGCGCTGACCCTGGGCGCGCCCGACAGGTCGTCGCCCGGGGTGCCGTCGGACGACACCGAGATCATCTCGGCCGTCCCCGTCTGCCGGTCGTACAGGAAGGAGTCGCTCACGCCGTTCGTGTCGCCCTGGACGAGGTTGCTCGCCCCGCTGTTGAACCCGACGAACCGCCCGTCCCTGCTGACCGTCGGCGACAACGAGAACGAGTTCGCCACCCCGCCGCCGATCGGCACCGAGACGCGCTCAGTGGCCCGGGTCCGCAGGTCGGTGCTGAAGACGTCCAGCTCGCCGTTGGTGTCCTGCTCGTCGGTGAGGTTGGTGGCGAAACTGGCGTACACCACCACGCTCCCGTCGCCGCTGAGCTCCGGCCACCACGTGTCGTGGTTGGCCTGGCGCCCGTCCGTGCCGAGCGAGACGCGCTCGGTCTGGGGGCGGCGCGGCAGCGTGAGGTCCGCGCTCGCCTGGTGCCGGCCCACGGTGACCGCCACCGGGCCGGACCTCGACACGCCGGCGGCGTGCGCGGAGACCTGGTAGTCGCCGGCCGGGACGTCCTTGATCGTGTAGCGGCCGTTCCTGTCGGTGGTGGCCGTCAGGTCGTCCGGTACGCCGAGCACCGTGACCGTGGCGCCGGGCACCGTCGTGCCGGTCGGCTCGTAGGACACCCGGCCCGAGATCGTGCTCCAGGTGGTGCGTTCCAGCTCCAGGCGCGTGTCGGTGAGCCGGTCGGCCTGGACCCGGTAGGTCTTCGAGCGCTTCTCGTACCCGAACCTGGTCAGCGTCAGCTCGTGCTGACCGGCCGGGAGCCGCAGCTCGAACCGGCCGTCCGCGTCGGTCTCGGTGCTGCGGCCGTCCGCCCTGGCGATCTTCACGCCGGTCAGCGGCCTGCGGGAGCGCTCGTCGGTGACGGTGCCGCGCACGCCGCTCGTGAGCGCCGCCTCGGCGACGGCGGCGTAGGCGTCGATGCGGCCCTGGCCGATGCGGGCGTTCGGGCGGGCGCCGTAGGTGTCGTCGCCGGCCGAGGTGCCGAGGAGGATCTCCTCGGTCGCGTCCACGGTCAGGCCGGGACGGGCCTCCAGCATGAGCGCGACCGTGCCCGAGACGTGCGGGGTGGCCATCGAGGTGCCGTTCAGCGAGGTGTACCCCCCGCCGGGGTAGGACGACAGCACGTCCACGCCGGGGGCGGCCAGGTCCGGCACCACGTACGACTCCGGCCACTCCGGCGGCGCGTCGAACCAGTCGGTCCGCTTGACCACGCCGCCGCAGGAGAAGTCCGGCACCGCGTCGTCGGCGTCGGTCGCGCCCACGGCCACGGACTCGTAGACGTTGCCCGGGCTGCTCGACCCGCCGGGCGGGCAGTCGTTGCCGATGGCGAAGGAGGGGAACGCGCCGGCGCGGTAGATGTTCCTGGCCGGCTCGACCAGCTCGTCGTCATAGCCCGTCGCGCCCAGCGACATGCTGACCACGTCGGCCGGCTCGCCCGCCGGGCTGCCGTCGGCCGCGTACGGCGCCAGCGCCCACTGCATGCCGGCCAGCACCTGCGCGAGCGTGCCCTGACCGCCGGGAATGACCAGCCCGGCCATCAGTTCGGCGCCCGGCGCGACCCCGATCTGGGTGCCGGAGGCGTCGCCGCCCGCGATGGTGCCCGCCACGTGCGTGCCGTGGTAGCTGCTGTCATGCGGCTCGGACGACGGCACCGGCTTGCCGTCGGCGTCGAACTCGATCCAGCCGCCCGGGTGCTTCGGGTCGGCGTCGGCGTCGCTGACGAGCTTGCCCTTGAGGTCGGGGTGGGTGATGTCGATGCCGGTGTCGAGCACGGCCACGCGCACGCCCTTGCCCGTCAGGCCGCGCTCCTTGACCACCCGGTCGGCGCCGATCTTGGCGATGCCCCAGGTCGTGGGCTGCGCCGAGGCGGTGGTCTTGGGGGTGACGGCCTTGTCCGGCTCCGGGGCGCTCAGGGTGAAGTTGGGGATGATCCGGTCGACCAGGTCGAGGCCGGTCAGGGCGGTCAGGGTGTCGGGCGTGGCACGCACCAGGACCATGTTCTTCAGCCAGAACGTGTTGACCACCTGGTCGCCGCGCGAGCGGACGAACGCGACGATCGGGTCCTGCACCGGCTCCGCGCTCGCCTTCAGCTCGGCGCGTGCCTCGGCGGGGGAGCCGGTCTTCGGTGACTCCTGCGGGGTGCGCACGATGACGGCCGCCTCAAGGCGGCCGGTGGCGGTCTTCATCTGCTCGGCCAGCCTGGCGTCGATCTTCGGCTCGGCTCCTGGGCCGGGGGTCACGGCCTGCGCCGCGGCCGGGTTCACGGCCAACGGTATGAGCGTCCCGGTCGTCAGCATCACGGCTGGTAAGACGGCCGTGAGCAGGCGTCGCCCAGGGAAACGGCGGGGGGACAGCGGCATGACGCTCCTTCGTTCACGTGGCCACAGGGGCCGATGAGGCAGTTGAACGCTGACATCTTCCGCTGTTTCCTGACAAGATCCATTGATGACGAGTTTCTGTCATGTGACGTAAACCCGACACCTCGCTCAGGAGGGCTCCGTGCTCGAAGCGATCGGACTCGGCCCTCAGGGCGAGGAGGTGTACGACGCCCTCGTCCGCCGCACGCAGGCGACGGTCGCGGAGATCGTCACGGACTGCCACCTGCCGGCCACGGCCGCACGGCGCACCCTGCAGTCCCTGGTCGGACTCGGCCTGGCCACCCGCTCGACCGGCCGCCCCACCCGCTACGTCGCCGTCTCACCCGACAGCAGCCTGGAGGCCATCCTGCGCGAACGCGAGCGCGAGCTGGACGGCGTCCGCACGCACATCCGTACCCTCATGGACGTCTACCGGGCCGGCACCCGCTTCGCCCACCCTGGGGAGCTGATCGAGGTGGTCTCGGGGCGCGACGAGCTCAACCACCGGTTCGTGCAGATGCAGCAGGACACGCGGGTGCAGATGCGCGGCTTCGACCGTCCCCCGTACGCTGCGCCGCAGGAGCACACCGAGTCGAACCCCATTGAGCTCAACATGTTGCGGCGCGGGGTGAAATATCGCGTCATCTACGACACCAGCGTGCTGGACCTGCCCGGGTGGCTGGACGACGTCACGGCCGGGATGCAGCACGGCGAGCAGGCCAGGATCGCCGCCGACCTGCCGATGAAACTGGCCATCTCCGACGATCGGCTGGCCATGATCCCGCTGTTGCGGGCGGGGGACAGCGTGCTCGCGGCCTCGTACCTGATCCATCCGTCGCCGCTGCTGGACGCGCTGGTGGCGCTGTTCGAGGCACTGTGGGAGCGCAGCGTCCCGGTACGGGCGAACGCGCCGGGCGGCGAGTTGTCGCAGGACGAGGAGCGGCTGCTGACGTTGCTGGCCTCGGGCGCGACCGACAAGGCGGCCAGCAGGGCGCTGGGGTGGAGCGAGCGCACGGTGCAGCGGCACATCACCAAGCTGATGCGCCGGCTGGGCGCGCAGACCCGGTTCCAGGTGGCGATGGAGGCGACCCGGCGCGGCTGGATCTGATCAGCCGGCCGGGCTCACGAGCACTGGTAGCCGGAGGGGAGCTGGGTGTTGCCGCTGGGGCGGGTGGCCTGGAAGCCGAACGTGGTGCTCTGGCCGGGGGCGAGCGTGCCGTTGTGGCCCGCGTTCCTCGCCGTGGCGCTCTGGCCGCCGGTCAGGGTGGTGTTCCAGGAGCCGGTGACGGTGTGGCCGGCGGGCACCGTGAACGTCACCGTCCAGCCGGTCAGCGGGGCCGTGCCGGTGTTGGTGACCGTGACGGGCTGGATCACGTAGCCCGTGCCCCACTGGGACTGGGTGGCCGCCGTCGCCGTGCAGCCGCCCGACGGGCCGGACGCGGTCGTGACGGTGACCGTGCCGGAGACGGGGGAGAGGTTGCCCGCGGCGTCGCGGGCGCGGGTCTGGTAGCGGTAGGAGGTGGCGGGGCTCAGCCCGGCGTCGGTGTAGGAGGTGGTCGCCGAGGTGCCCACCTGCGCGAAGGCGCCGCCGGAGGTGCCCGCCGCGCGTAAGACGTCATAACCGGTCACGCCCACGTTGTCGGCCGAGGCGGCCCAGGTCAGAGTGGTCGCGGTGGCGGTCGTGCCCGAGGCGGCCAGGTTGCCGGGCGCGGTCGGCGCGGCGGTGTCGCCGCCGGTGGTGGCCGGCGGGACGCGGATGATGCGGTCGTCCTGGGCCACCGGCGAGCCCCGGCCGTCCCGGTTGCTGGTCCCGACCCAGAGCCAGCCGTCCGGGCCCACCGCGACCGCGCGCAGCCGTCCGTAGGTCGACTGGAACTCCGCCACCGGTGAGCCGCCCGTCAGGGGCACCGTCCAGAGGCGCCGGCCGCCCAGCGCCGCGGCGAAGAGCGTGTCGTTGGCGTAGGCCAGCCCGCTCGGCGACGCCTCGGCCGTCGTCCAGGTGACCATCGGGTCGCGGAAGGAGGCGTTGCCGCAGCGGCCCTCGCAGGTGGGCCAGCCGTAGTTGCCGCCCGCGACGATCTGGTTGATCTCGTCCCAGGTGTTCTGGCCGAACTCGCTGGCGTACATCCTGCCCTGCGAGTCCCAGGCCAGGCCCTGGACGTTGCGGTGGCCGTAGCTCCAGACGCGCGAGCCCGCGAACGGGTTGCCCGACGGGACGCCGCCGGTGGGCGTGATGCGCAGGATCTTGCCCGCCGGGCTGTTGAGGTTCTGGGCGTTGGTGTTGTTGTTGGCGTCGCCGGTGGAGACGTACAACATGCCGTCGGGGCCGAAGGCGATGCGGCCGCCGTCGTGGATGGTCGCGCTCGGGACCCCGGAGAAGAGCACGGTCTGCGTCTGCGGAGCGCTGAGCTGGAGCCTGACCAGGCGGTTGTCTCCACTGGTGCTGGTGAAGTAGGCGTACACCCAGCCGTCCTGCGCGTATGTCGGCGACACCGCGATGCCCAGCAGGCCGCTCTCGCCCGAGGCGCTCACCCCGCTGATCGTGGCGGCCGCGGCGGGCGTCTGGCCGGGACGCACCCGCATGATGCGGGCCGTGTTGCGCTCGGAGACCAGGGCGCTGCCGTCGGGCAGGAACGCCATCGCCCACGGCACCTGCAGGCCCGTGACGGACACCTCCGCCCTGGAGTAGTCGAACCCGCCCAGGGCGTAGGCCGCGGGGACGTCGATGCCGAAGGCGAGCAGGGCCAAGATCAGTACCGGGATGACACGGGCGCGCATGACGGACTCCTTGACCGGACGACCGGGTGCGGATGTCAGCACCGTAGGCCCCAGGACCACCGGACCACAACCGGCGCGACCGGCGTAATTCGGTGATCTGCGCTGACGGCCGCCACACCGGTGAAACGTTCAACGACCCGGTGGGACAGGCCGAGAGGCGAAGTGTCCTCCCGGCACACCCCCGGGCCCGATGAAGCACAATGCTCAAAGAATGTAGTCAGAATTTAGTTGAGATGTAGACGGCCGCCGACTCCGCCGTGCCGAGAAATAAACCCCCGTGATCTGGACAGACGGAAAGGCGGAACATACCCTTCGTAGGGTCACAAAAGCAGACAAAGGAAGGAACTCTGTTGTGAGCGGTCCCTTTGCTTTGACCACCGCCCCGATTGCCGCTGGACAGGCGGGCGGCCCGGCGCTCGGAGCCCTTGGCGTCTACGACGAAAAGGAGCAGCTCTGGGTCGGTAAGGGCGCGGCCGGCGAAAAGGCCGAGTGGTGCTGGTGCACGAACAGCAACTTCAACCTGTACAACTGCTTTGACACGTTTATCGGAGACTACTGCACTCCGTAGCGGCGAAGTATTCCACCACGGAGCGTGATCGGCTGCTCTCTGTGTCAGTCGGTCACGCTCGTTGTCATTCTAGCTGAATGTTGGCGTTCGAGGGTTTGGGGTGTCGTGCACGATTCTGCTCAGATCGTCATTCTGACCAGTCGCTTCGATCCCCACTCCGACGTCATCGTGCAAAGACTTGGGGAAATGGGGCAGTCCGTGGTCAGGCTGAACACCGAGGACGTTCCGCAGAGCTCGGAGTTTCACCTGACAGTCGACGCGGATGGCTGGACGGGCGCCCTCGGGCTGGGCGGAGGCCGCACCATCGACTTCTCCGCGGTCCGGTCGGTGCTGGTCCGCCGGCCGGGACCATTCGTCTATCCGGATGCTTTCGACGCGGTCGCGAAGATGTTCGCCGATGCCGAGAACAAGCACGGCTACAGCAGTCTGTGGAGTCTGACCGAATGCCGCTGGGTCAGCAGGCTGGACCGGATCCGAGCGGCCGGCTGGAAGCCCGAACAACTACACCGCGCCTCTCAGATGGGCTTCGAAATACCCAAGACCATCGTCACGACGGTTCCGGAGAAGGTGCAGGACTTCTTCCGTGCCTGTTCGGGGAAGATGATCGTCAAGACCCTCTCCGGTCCGGCCGGACTGGCGGCCGCCGCCGAGCGCGGCGCGGCCGTTCCCGACGTCGACCTGCGGACAAGGTTCGTCACGGAGGAGGCGCTCTCGGGCCTGGATGGCGTCCGGGCCGCACCATGCCTGTTCCAGGAGTACATCGAGAAAGACCACGAACTCCGTGTCACGGTGATCGACGGCGAGGTCTTCGCCGCGGAGATACACTCTCAGGTCTCACCGTCGACCCGAGTGGACTCCAGGTCTTCCGACGCGGACATACCCTTCAAGGCGACGCGGCTGCCGGGCCATATGGAGGAGCTGTGCCGCGCCTTCATCGACAGCTATGGCCTCAGTTTCGGTGCGATCGACCTCATCCGCACCCCAGACGGCAGGATCATCTTTCTCGAGAACAATCCGGTCGGTCAGTTCATGTTCGTCGAGAGGCGACTGCCGGAACTGCGGATGACCGACGCATTGGTAGCATGTCTGGTCCGGAAGTAGTGGCCGATGAATACTGTCGCGTCCTATCTGTCGTACGCTCAGTGGTTTCTCTGCTTGACCTTCGCCTGCTCGCTGGTGGGTAAACTCACCGACCTGAGATCGTTCGTCACGACCATTCGGGCCGTCTTCGCCACGCCCATGCCCGTCGCCAGATCTCTCGCCGTGCTCGTCCTGGCGGCCGAGGCCGTGGTGGTGGCACTCAGCCTCGCCGGCGATATGGTCGTCGGTTTCCTGGCCGGAATAGCACTTCTCGTGGCCTTCACCGCGGTCCTCGCCGTCACCTTGGCGGCGAAGCGGGGGATCATGTGCAACTGTTTCGGCCGGGGGCAGGACGCGATATCCGCCTACGACATCGCAAGAAACGCCCTGATGCTGGCAATTCTGGTGCCGGCCGCTCTGTTCTCGCCCGACATGGCCCCGCGCGATGACCCTTTTTCCGGCGGGAACGTCGGTGTCGCGCTGGCGGCGGCCATCACTCTGGTGGTGGTGCTGCATGTCCGGGACGTCGCGACCGTCGTACTCTCACGCCCTGCGGCCAGGAAGGGGCGCGAGCAGGAATGAACTATGATTTCATTCTGACTGTCATCCTGATTGTCTTGCTGATAAATTCGCTGGTCCTCTTCCGGCTCGCCATGATGCTCCGTCCCGTCTTCGTCCCGCCCAAGGAGAAGCCGGAGATACCCTCGCTCGCGGTCGGCGCCGACCTGCCCTCCTTCCACGCTGAGACGACGGCCGGCAGCATCGTCTCTTCCGAGGACTTCGGCGAGCACGGCGCGGGAATCGTGTTCATGTCGCACGATTGCCCGAGCTGCAGAGGGCATTTCCCGAACCTGGAGAAGATCCGCAGGCTGGCGCAGATCTGCGGCGACAGGCTTGTCCTGGTGGGGTACACCGACAACTTCTCCGTCCAGGAGGCGGAGGCAGTGTTGCGCGGGGAGTTCGGGTTCGAAGGTGATGTAGTCGTGGTGGGGCGGCGGCACGTGCTGAGGCATGCCTACAATCCGCGTGGTGCCACGCCCTTCTTCTACTACGTCAAGAACGGGGTCGTGGTGAACAAGGGCGGATTGGACACCGAACACTGGGCGGAGACCGTCAGGTCATGGCAGACCTCGGCGAGACAGATCAGCGAGAGCTCCGGCCCGCGTGAACACGGGCCGGAGCCGGCCTCTCAGACCATCCGGGGCAAGTGAGGCGTCAGGCGTCGCGCAGGCCCGCGAACAGGTCTTCCTCGTGGTCGGGAGCCTTCACCTTGTTCAGCACCCGCTCGAACGCCTCGTGCGAGAACACCTGCTGCTGAGCCTCCTCCGGCATGCGCAGCAGGAAGATGTTCTCCCCCTGGCTCTCGTGCGCCTGCAGGGCCTTGAGCTTGCGCTCGACGTAAGGAGTGACGTCGACGACGCTGGTCACGCGCTCGTCGGGGGTGCCGAAGTCGTCGGTGGGCTCGAAGCCGCCCAGGTCGACGTCGCTGTCGCGCATCAGCTCGAACATGCGCTTGATGGCGGAGCGGGGGATGGCCGTGTAGTAGAGCTTGTCGGGGATGCCGCTCCGCTCGGTGGCGGCCACCGCGACGCGGTGGGTCTGGACGTGGTCGGGGTGGCCGTAGCCGCTGCCGCCCGTCTCGTCGTAGGTGATCACGACCTGGGGCCGGTAGTGCTCCATCAGCGCGGCCAGCCGGTCGGCGGCCGTCTCCACGGGGACGTTGGCGAACGCGTCGGGATGGGCGTTGGTCTCCCAGCCGTCCATGCCCGAGTCGCGGTAGCCGAGCAGCTCCAGATGGTCGATGCCCAGGTGGGCGATCGACTCGCGCAGCTCGCCCAGCCGCCGCTTGGCCACCGCCTCGTCGTCGTGCCCGGGCTCGCCCGGCTTCACGCCGCCGTCGTCGTCACCCTGCTCGCCGTTGGTGCAGGTGACCAGGACCGTGCGGATGCCCTCATCGGTGTAGCGGGCCAGAACGCCGCCCGTGCTCAGGCATTCGTCGTCGGGGTGGGCGTGCACGACCATCAAGGTAAGTTGCCGATCCATGAGGACAAACCCTACTCGGCCGGACCGACAGTTCCGCCGCTGAGCTCCCCCGCCCGCCCCCGCGCGACGGCCGCCGCCGCGCCGTCACCGAGGGCATCGGCCAGGGCCGCCTGCTTGAGCCAGTTGTACGGACTGCACGGCCGCACGCTGATCCGCTCGCTCACCAGCACCCTGGCCACCTCCCGCCGCCCGGAACGCAGGGCCGCCTCCAGCAGCGTGCGCTGCACGGCGTCGCGCTGCGCGTGGCTGCCGCCGAGCTCGTTGACCCGGTGCCTGATCGGATGGAGCAGGTCCACCACCGCGCCGTAGTCGCCGCGCCCGAAGGCCACGATCGCCCGGCACACCGGCAGCCCCACCCGCAGCGTCATGTCGTGGTTGGTGACCCCGGGACGCGGCCGCGCCACGTACGCCTCCCGCCCCGCCACCAGCTTCTCCGCGTCCCCGACCCGCCCGGCGCCCACGTAGGACATCACCGCGTGCATGTCGTTGAAGGCGTAGAACGGCTCCGCCACCCGCATCGGCCACGCGTCGGCCAGCGCCCGCCAGCGTTCGTGCTGTTCGGAGCCTTCGAGGTGGAGCCGCCACAGCAGTGCCGCCGCGTCGAGCAACTCCATGCAGGACTGCCCGTCGGCCAGCACCGCGTCGTAGATCCCCAGCACGCGCGCCACGTCGCCGGTCTCCAGCGAGTAGAGGCAGTAGTGCCACCAGTTGTGGATGTTGAAGAACGTCCCGGCGGACCAGTCGGGCAGCCGCGCGTCGAGATAGCGCAGGCCGTCGCCGAAGCGCCCCTGCATCTCGTAGGTGTGCACCACCGCGTGGATGCCCCACACGTCGCGCCCGTTCAGCTCCACCGCCCGCAGCCCGACCTCCTCGGAGCGGTCGTAGTGCCCGGACTCCTCCAGCCCGAAGGCGTACATGCCGAGTACGTGCCCGAAGTGCGGGTCGTCCTCCCGCCAGGCGTTCAGCGCGCCGCCGATCCGGTCGCGCAACATGCGGGCGTCGCCGGTGAAGAAGTCGATCTGGTGCCCGGCAGCCAGCGCCAGGGCGTCGCGCGGGTACCGCACCGCGATCTCGCCGAGCAGCGCGCCGCAGGTCAGGAGGTCGCCCTCGAAGAAGGTCCGCACGGCAGCGACGTGCGCCCGCTCGCGGGGCAGCAGCCTGCTCTCGTCGATCCGGCGCAGGAACGCCCCGAACCGCACCCGCGCCGTGCGCGCGTCCTCCACCTCGGTGGTCAGCAGCCCCAGGTAGGCCGCCAGCACGTTGCCCATCGGGAAGTCGGGCGACTCGGCGAGCGCCGCGCCGGCCTCGGCGTCGACCTCCGCCCTGAAATGCAGCAACTCGTCGATCGCCCGGTCGTAGTGCCGCACCGCGGCGGCGCTCGCTCCCGTCATGGCCAGGCCGTGCTGATCGTGGCTCACCACGCCACTGTAACCAGCCGGACGGCCTCCTACACGTGCCCCGCCACGACCGCCCTGCCCATGGCCGGATCGTCGCAGAACGCGCCGTCGACGCCCAGGTCGAGCAGCTTGGACAGCCAGCCCATCACGTTCCCCGTCGCCCTCGGGTAGACGGGGCTGGCCGGGTTGCCGAGCCGGTAGTCGGCGGGGAGCTGGGAGTTCTCGTTGCGTACCGTCCAGACGTGCACGTCGAGCCGCCTGCGGTGGGCGTCGGCGACGAGCGTGGTCGGCGCCAGGGTGTTGCCCGCGGCGTCCTGCGGCACCACGCGCCGGGTGTCCACGCCGATCCCGTTCGCGTAGCGCGCGACCTCGCGCAGCCCGTCCGGCCTCACCATGTCGTCGTAGGTGCGCGTGTTCCCCGCGGCCACCCAGTCGTAAGGCGCCCCGCCGAACGTGATGAGCTGGATCAGCGGCAGCCGCGTCCTGCCGCGCAGCTCACGCAGGTTCGCGGTCTCGAAGGACTGGATGTAGGCCTTGCGCACCCGATACCGGTTCAGCACGTCGAGCAGCGGCTCCTCCAGCGACAGGCCGACGGAGTCGAAGTAGGTGGGGTGCTTGGTCTCGGGGTAGATGCCGACGCCGTGGTCGAGGGCGAGCTTCACGACCTCCTCGAACGTCGGGATCTCCGGCAGCCCGTCGAACGCCGTGTTGTCCGGCCGCAGGTCGGGGACGCGTTCCTTGGCGCGCAGCGTCTTCAGCTCGGCCAGCGTGAAGTCCTCGGTGAACCAGCCGGTGACCGGCCGGCCGTCGATGGTCTTCGTGGCGCGCCGGTCGGCGAACTCGGGGTGCGCGGCCACGTCGGTCGTGCCGGAGATCTCGTTCTCGTGCCGGGCCACCAGCACGTGGTCCTTGGTGGAGACGAGGTCGGGCTCGATGTAGTCGGCGCCCATCGCGATGGCGGCCTCGTACGACAGGAGGGTGTGCTCGGGCCGGTGGGCGCTGGCGCCGCGGTGGCCGATCACGAGGGGGGCCTGGCCGCGGCGGTCGGCCGTGGCGGAGGGGGTCTGGGTCAGCACGACGGCGACGGTACCGCCTGCGAGGGCGGCGGACAGAACGCTCGCGAGTAACCTGCGCATCGTCATGCGCGCACGGTAGACCGCTCAGGTGGACCCCGAGTTACGGGTGGGCACACAGTGGCGGAAGCGGCGGATCAGGACCCGGTTCCGGCGCATCGGCCCTGCCCGAAACCCGTTCCGGCAGCTCACCACGCATGCGCGCGGCGCGGGTAACGGCGTAACCCGGCGCAACAGGCCAGTCATCACCGGGCAATACGCGCTCCCTAACTTCCTGCGGCGAGGCACTCGCACGAGGAGGCGGCATGGATCTCGCCGACAATCCGGCACTGGAGGACTACTCCCTCCGCTACGCACCGAGCACGTTCCGGTCATGGACGCCGTGGATGATCGTCATGAGCTGCCTGGCGGGCCTGTCCGCCATGGCCGGGTACGCGCTCAACGCGGCCTTCGTCAACGAGTTCGGCTTCGGCAACTCGGTGCTCGGATTCGCCGTCGCCATGGTGATCACGCTCCCGCTCATGCTGGCGGCGGCGTACGCGATCGCCCGCAAGCACATCGACATCGACCTGCTCACCCGGGGCGCCGGCTTCGGCTATCTCGGCTCGACGCTGACGTCCCTGGTGTACGCCACGTACACGCTGATCTTCCTGGCCTACGAGGGCGCCATCATGGCGCAGGCCGTCACCGCCATCTCCGGCCTGGACATCCACCTGTCCTACGTCGTCGTCGCCGTCGTGATGATCCCGCTCACCGTGTACGGGATGACGTTCAGCTCCAAGTTCCAGGCGTGGACGTGGCCCATCTGGGTCGTGCTGATCGGCATCGCGATCTGGTCGGCGGCCACCGCCCCGCACCCCCTGGACAACATGGTCCAGTCGCATGTGGACGGCGGCGGCGTGGTCACGGTCACGTTGCTCGCGGTCTTCACCATCGCCGCGGCGCAACTCGCGGTGGCCGCGCAGATCGGTGAGCAGGGCGACTACCTGCGCCTGATCAGCGACCCCGTGCCCGGCAGGACGGGCCGCTGGCGGCTGGCGGTCTTCTTCGGCGGCCCCGGCGTCGCGCTCTTCGGCATGCTGATCTTCTTCGCCTCCACCCTGCTCGTCGGGTACGCGGAGACGCGCGTCAGCCCCGAGCGGGCGGCCGAGCCGGTGGAGCTGTTCACCGTGGTCTACG
The DNA here is from genome assembly GCF_042656245.1 of Nonomuraea insulae. Lineage (NCBI taxonomy): Bacteria > Bacillati > Actinomycetota > Actinomycetes > Streptosporangiales > Streptosporangiaceae > Nonomuraea > Nonomuraea insulae. The sequence goes on along the minus strand of NZ_JBHSPA010000070.1, from coordinate 33,783 downwards.
AGCGCATCCTGGGCGACCACCAGGCGGCGCTGGTGCTGGCGGTGGTGCTCGTGCTGCTGTCCCAAGTCAAGATCAACATCATGAACACCTACTCCGGGTCGCTGTCGTGGTCGAACTTCTTCTCCCGGATCCTGCACCGCCACCCCGGCCGCGCCGTCTGGGTGTTCCTGCAGGTGGGGCTCTCGCTGGTGCTGATGGAGCTGGACATCTACCACAACATCATCACGGTGCTCGCCTGGTACGCCAACATCGGCATCGCCTGGATCGCCGCCGTCGCCTCGGACCTGGTCATCAACAAGCGGCTGCTGAAGGTGTCACCGCCGCAGGTCGAGTTCCGGCGGGCGCACCTGTTCAACGTCAACCCGGTCGGGTTCGGCTCGATGGTGGTCGCCGGGGTCGTGTCGATGGCCGCGTACTACGGGGCGTTCGGCGCCACGGCGGCGGCGCTGTCGCCGTTCATCGCGCTCGTCATCGCCCTGGTCCTGCCGCCCGTCCTCGCGGTGGCCACGCGCGGCCGCTGGTACATCGCCCGCGGCAGCGATCTGCCCGCCGACGGCGAGTTGCCCTGCGCGGTCTGCCACGGCTCCTACGACGTCTCCGACATGGCGACCTGCCCGTTCCACGAGGGCACGATCTGCTCACTGTGCTGCTCGATCGAGGCGACCTGCAAGGACGGCTGCAAGCCCAGCCCCTGGCGGCCGGTCGGAGCGGGCGAGCCGGTGCTGCTCGGCCTCCCGGTACGGGTGCGCGCCGCGGCCGAGGAGACGGCCTGAGATGACGGCGATCGCGAGTTACCTGCCGGAAACGGTCCGGGAATCGGGGAGAAACGGCTCGTCCGTAACTTTCGGGTACATGGCGGGCCACCTTCCCCGATCGCACCAGTCGGGCGACGAACGTGAGGGAGACCTGCGCCGCCTGCACGACCTGCTGCGCTCCGCCATCCTGCGCGGCGTCTTCCCCGACGGCCTGCTGCCCACCGAGGCCGAGCTCATGGCCTCCTACGGGGCGACGCGGGCCACCGTACGCGAGACGCTCGCCGTGCTGCGCCGCGAGGGCCTGATCGACCGCCGCCAGGGCGTCGGCACGCACGTCGTGGTCAAGGCCGTGCTGACCCAGCTCGTGGAGGCCCACGGGGCCGAGCCGCCGAGCCAGGAGAGCCTGCTCAACCGGCGGCTGCGCCCCCGCGTGCTCGACCGGTCCATGATCCCGCTGCCCGCCCTGGCCGCCGACCGCCTCGACGCGCCGGCCGGGACGCCGTGCCTGCGCCTGGAGTACGTGTCGCTGTTCGGCGACGAGCCCCATGGCATGGCCACCAACTACGTGCTCAGCCCGGAGGCGGAGCGCATGGCGGACATGCCGTTCGTCCACGACTGGTACACCCTGCTCAACGAGGCCGGCGTCGGCTACGGGGAGTCGGAGTTCATCTACGGCTGCGCGGCCGCCGACGCCGCCACCGCCGCCCGGCTCGGCATGGCCGAGGGCTCACCGATGATCACCATGGAACAGGTGATCAGGGACGCCGCCGGCCGGCCGTTCAACCTGGCCTTCATCCACATCCGCGGCGACCGCTTCCTGTTCGTCTCGAACGCCGCCCGCCGCCAGTAATCCCCTCTCCGGCACGTTCGCGTGCGGAGCGTTGCCTGTCATCTATCGAGGAGTGACGATGAATCCCCCTGTGACGCTCACCGACGCCGCCGCGGCCCTGCGGAGCGGCGAGGTGACCAGCGTGGCGCTGACCGAGCAGGCCATCGCCCAGGCCGACCGGCTGGACGGCGAGATCGGCACCTATGTCACCAGATTCGACGAGACCGCGCTCGCGGCGGCGGGGCGGGCCGACGCGGAGCTGGCGGCCGGGGTGGACAAGGGGCCGCTGCACGGCATCCCGTTCGGGGTGAAGGACATCATCGCCGCCGCCGAGGGCCCGACCACCGCGCAGAGCCTGGTCCAGCCGGACTGGGCGGGCAAGGACGCGCCCGTGGTCGCCCGGCTGAAGGCGGCCGGCGCGGTGATCACCGGCAAGGTCACCACGATGGAGTACGCCATCGGCATGGTGGACCCGTCCAAGCCGTTCCCCACGCCGCGCAACCCCTGGGACACCCGCACCTGGCCCGGCGGCTCCAGCTCGGGCACCGGCAACGGGGTCGCGGCCGGGATGTTCCTGGCCGGGCTCGGCAGCGACACCGGCGGCAGCATCCGCATCCCGGCCGCGTTCTGCGGGGTCAGCGGGCTGATGCCGACCTTCGGCCGCGTCCCCAAGTCGGGTGTCGCGCCCCTGGGCTACTCGCTGGACCACGTGGGCCCCCTGGCCCGCAGCGCCCGTGACTGCGCCGCCGTCCTGGAAGTGATCGCCGGATTCCACCCCAGCGACCCCGACTGCGTGGACCTCCCGCTGGACCTGCCGGTCTTCGGCGGCTCCTTGGAGGGAGTGCGGATCGGCGTCGTACGCGAGCACCACTTCCCCGAGGGCGCCGACCCCGCCGCCGCGCCCGCCTTCGAAGCCGCCATGGCCACCCTGACCGGGCTCGGCGCCACGCTGAGCGAGGTGAAACTGCCGTACTGGCACGAGATGCTCACCGCCGACCTGATCACCATGTGCGCGGAGGCGTTCGCCTACCACCGCAACGACTTCGCCGAGCGCTGGGGCGACTACTTCGCCGCCACCCGCGCCATGCTCGCCCGCGGCGCGCTGATCAGCGGCGCCGACTACGTCCAGGCCCAGCGCGTACGCCGGGTCGCCCAGGACGCCCTGGCCCGCATGTACGACGACGTGGACGTCATCGTCTGCCCCACCGCCTCGATCGGCGCCCCCGCCTACGACGCCCTCACCGACCCGGAGGGGCGGCTGAACATCGACGAGATGTTCGCCAAGACCTTCACCGGCTACTGGGACACCGTCGGCAACCCCGTCCTGGCCGTGCCCATGGGCTTCACGGAGTCCGGCCTGCCGCTGTCGCTGCAGTTCGCCGGCCGTCCGTTCGAGGAGGCCGTGATCCTGCGCGCCGGCGACGCCTACCAGCAGGCCACCGACTGGCACCTCCAGGTCCCCGCGCTCGCCGCGCTGACCGCCTCATGAAAGGGACGAACCCGATGCACCTGACCCTCACCGACGCCGCCGCGGCCCTGCGGAGCGGCGAGGTGACCAGCGTGGCGCTGACCGAGCAGGCCATCGCCCAGGCCGACCGGCTGGACGGCGAGCTGGGCACCTACCTGGCCCGCTTCGACGACAGCGCGCTGGCCTCGGCCAGGCGGGCCGACGAGGAGCTGGCGGCCGGGGTGGACAAGGGGCCGCTGCACGGCATCCCGTTCGGGGTGAAGGACATCATCGCCGCCGCCGAGGGCCCGACCACCGCGCAGAGCCTCGTCCTGGACCCCGCGTGGGCCGCGGGCAAGGACGCGCCGGTCGTGGCCCGGCTCAGGGCGGCCGGCGCGGTGATCACCGGCAAGGTGACGACCATGGAGTTCGCCTGCGGCATGGTGGACCCGTCCAAGCCGTTCCCCACGCCGCGCAACCCCTGGGACACCCGCACCTGGCCCGGCGGCTCCAGCTCGGGCACCGGCAACGGGGTCGCGGCCGGGATGTTCCTGGCCGGTCTGGGCACCGACACGGCAGGCAGCATCCGCATCCCGGCCGCGTTCTGCGGGGTCAGCGGGCTGATGCCGACCTTCGGCCGGGTGCCGAAGTCGGGTGTCGCGCCGCTGGGTTATTCGCTGGACCACGTGGGGCCGCTGGCGCGCAGCGCCCGGGACTGCGCCGCCGTGCTGGAGGTGATCGCCGGGTTCCATCCGAGCGACCCCGACTGCGTGGACCTCCCGCTGGACCTGCCGGTCTTCGGCGGTTCCCTGGACGGGCTGCGGATCGGCGTCGTACGTGAGCACCACTTCCCGCAGGCCGCCGACCCCGCGGCCGCGCCCGCCTTCGAGAGCGCCCTGGCCACCCTGACCGGCCTCGGCGCCACCGCGGTGGAGATCGAGCTCCCGTACTGGGGCGAGATGCTCACCGCCAACCTCGTCACCGCCTGCGCCGAGGCCCTGGCCTACCACCGCGTCGACGCCGCCACCCGCTGGGGCGACTACTTCGCCGCCACCCGCGCCATGCTCGCCCGCGGCGCGCTGATCAGCGCGGCCGACTACGTCCAGGCCCAGCGCGTACGCCGGGTCGCGCAGGACGCGGTCGCCCGCCTGTTCGACGACGTGGACGTCATCGTCAGCCCGGCCGCCTCCATGGGCGCCCCCACCTACGAGTCGCTGACCGACGCCGAGGGCCGGCTCGACGTGGAGGGCATGTTCGCCCAGGTCTTCACGCAGTACTGGGACTGCGTGGGCAACCCGGTCCTGGTCACCCCCATGGGCTTCACCGAGGGCGGCCTGCCGCTGTCGCTGCAGTTCGCCGGCCGCCCGTTCGAGGAGGCCGTGATCCTGCGCGCCGGCGACGCCTACCAGCAGGCCACCGACTGGCACCTGCGGGTCCCCGAGCTGGCCGCCGTACCCCAAACCGCCGTCTAGGAAAGGGAAACACATGACCGCCAACGAGATCGTCGGACAGCTCCTCACCGCCGCCGGGCTCACCGTGCCGGAGGACGAGATCGCCCTGATCGCCGCCGGATACGACCTCCAGCGCGCCGGCGTGGACGCCCTCTACGCCGTCCCCGAGGCCCGCTACGTCGACCCCGCCCTGCGCTTCCGCGCCGACGCCCGCATCGTCGACTGGGCCGGGTGACCCCGGGCGGCGCGTGGCCCGCGGGTCACGCGCCGCGCACGGTCTCGATCACGCTGGTCGACAGGGCCAGCTCGGTCACCTCCGTGATCTCCAGCCCCGCGCCCCGCAGCAACGCCGTGTACTCCGACAACGACCGCTCCCGGCCGCTGCCGAAGATGCCCAGCATGCGCATGTCGAGCTCCTTGCCCATGTGCGGGCTGTCGTCGTCGGGCAGCACCATGTCCACGAACAGGATCCGCGCGCCCTCCGGCATCGCCGCCAGCAGATTCTGGATGATCTTGGTGGCTTCCAGGTCATCCCAGTTGTGGATGATGTTCGACAACAGATACAGGTCCGCCTCGATCGGCACACTCGCGAAGAAGTCGCCCGTGATCACCCCGGCGCGGTCGCCCACCCCGCGCCCCGCCAGGTACGCCCGCGCGGTAGGCGCGGTGTGCTCCAGCTCGACCACCACACCCCGCAGATGCTGGTGGGCGCGCAGGATCGTGGCCAGGATGTGGCCCTTGCCGCCGCCCACGTCCACGATCGTCCTGGCCCCGGAGAAGTCGTAGTGCCGCGCGAGGGCCTGCGCGAACGGCCGCGACCGCGCGTCCATGAACGCGTCGAAGTGCCCGGCCAGCTCCTTGTCCTCCGACAGGAGCTGATACATCGCCCCGTACCTGTCGGCGAAGGCCTGCCTGCCCGTGCGCACGGTCTCGGTCAGGGTCATCAGCGCGTACATCAGTGGCGGGCTGGCCGTGGTGAACACGCCGGGGTGCAGCGAGCGCGGATGGTCGGGCAGCAGGACGGCGCCGGTCTCGGTCAGCTCGTACGTGCCGGGCGAGACGGACCTCAGCAGCCCGATCCCGGCCGCCGCGCGCAGGATCCTGGCCAGCATGGCAGGCTGCGCCGCGCAACGTTCGGCCAGCTCGGGGACCGTGCGGGGGCCGTCCTTGAGCGCCTGGGGGACCTCCAGGCAGACGAACGCGTTCAGCGCGCTGAAACGCCAGACACCCCGGATGAGGTCCCAGATCGGTGCTGTCGGATCCGACATGGAATTCCTTTCACAAAAGGCGACGCCAGGCGCGGACGCGGCGTCACTTGGCGGGCCCGGCGATCATGGGTGCGACGTCGAGCTTGGTCTTCATGAACCCCAGTCGCAGCATGAGGTCGGGCACGCGCTGCAGGCGGGCGGCGTCCAGTGAGGTCGGGAACGTGCCCAGCGCGATCGCCGACGCCGTCCTGGCGTCGATCTTCGTGTACGTCGGGATGACCTCGGTCACCTCCTCACGGTCCGCCGCCGCGTCGGCCTGCGCCTTGCCGAGCGCCCGCTGGAAGGCCGCCACCGTGTTCGGGTCGTCCTTCGTGAACGCCCGCGTCGAGGCCCAGCCCGCCACCGGGAAGTCCTTCATGTCCCCGACCATGGTGTCGAGGAGACTCCTGGCGCCGTTCTGCTGCTGGGAGTAGGTGATGTACGGCTCGGTCATCCAGGCGGCGTCCACCCGCCGCGCCTCGATCGCCGCGGCCATTTCGGGAAACGGAATCTCCACGAATTTCACGTCGTCCCGATCCAGGCCATGATTTTTCATGGTGTTGACGAGCGCGAGGTCGCCGATGTTCCCGATGGCGTCGAGCGCCACCGTCGTGTCCTTGAGGTCGGCCGGCGATTTCACCGGAGAATCGCCTTTGACCACGATATTGAAACCGTTCGCACCGGCCTGGTAGCAGTCCGCGACGAAGGTGAAGTCGCCGACGCCTTTTTCGGCCGCGGTGAAAACGTCCATGTAGTTGCCGAGAACGACGTCGAGCCCGCCGCCCGCCAGTTCGGTGAGCGCGCCCGTGGTGCCGTGCGCCATCGCCTCCGGCATGACGTTCAGCCCCTCGGCCCTGAAGTAGCCTTTCTGGATGGCGATGTACAGGGGCGCGACGTCGGGGAACGGCAGGACGCCGACGTGGAGTTCGGTCTTCTCCAGCCCGCCGTCCGCCCCGCCGCCGCCGCTGCCGCAGGAGGCGAGGGCCAGGGTCGCGACGGCGATGAGGGCAATGCGCCTCGCGCGACTGCCGCACCTCATGGCAACTCCTCACTTCTGGGGCGAGGCAAGGCTAGCGGCGGGCTTTGAAATTTGTCATTGCCGGGCTTTGAAAATGTGCGGGTAATATGGTCCGGCGCCGAAATCGGATTATTCGGTGGGGCGAAATCCGGTCACAAGTCGGCGGCGATGATGCGCTCGATGTTGCGTTCCGCGAGTGCCGTGATGGTGACGAACGGGTTGACCGTCGTGTTGCCCGGGATCAGCGAGCCGTCGATGACGTACAGGCCCGGATAGGCCGCCAGGCGGCCGTAGTTGTCGGTGGCCCGGTTCAGGACGGCGCCGCCGAGGGGGTGGTAGGTCAGGTGGTCGCCCCAGATCTTGTAGACGCCGAACAGGTCCGTCCGGTAGATCGTCCCCTCTTTCGCGTTGATCTTGTCGAAGATCGACTTCGCCATGTCGATCGACGGCTGCTTCCAGGCCGTCTGCCAGTTCAGGTCCACCTTGCCGGCGGCCGCGTTCCAGGAGAACTGCGCGCGGTTCGGGTTCTTGGTGATGGACAGGTAGAACGAGGCGAACGTCTCGATGCCGGTCGGCAGCGGCGCGACCTCGGCGAACGCGCCGCCCGCGGCCCAGTTGTCGATGCCGCAGCAGGGGATGGCCGACTGGAGGCTGCCGGTCGGGTCCCACAGGTGGTTGGCGCGTCCGCACATGACGTTGCCGTTGTCGCCCCAGCCCTTGCCGACCTCCGCGTTCAGCGCGGGCAGCGCGCCGGTGGCCTTCAGCTTGACCAGGAGCTTGCTGGTGCCGACGCTGCCGGCGGCGAAGAAGACCCGGTCGGCGACGACGGTCTTGGTGGTGATCGTGGCGCCGGTCGTGTCGAGCTGGTCCATGGTGACCGTGTAGCCGCCGCCCGTCGCCGGGGTGACCGAGGTGACCTTGTGCAGCGGTGAGACGGTGACCCGGCCGGTGGCCTTGGCCTGGGCGAGATACGTCTTCTGCAGCGACTTCTTGCCGTGGTTGTTGCCGTAGAGGATCTCGCCGGCCAGCGCCGACTTCGTGGCCGTGCCGGCCGCCTCCTGCTTCATGTAGTCCCAGTCGTAGACGTCGGGCACGAACACGAACGGGAACCCGGAGCGCTGGGCGTGCTTGCGGCCGACCCGCGCGTACTGGTAGCAGGCCGTCGTGTCGAACCAGGCCGGATCCACCGTGCCCACGCCGAGCGCGGCGTTGGCGCGCGGGTAGTAGACCGAGTACATCTCCTCGGCGTTCACCGACGGCAGCACGGAGGCGAAGTTCTCGCGCCGGGGTGTGACCGCCATACCGCCGTTGACCAGCGAGCCGCCGCCGACGCCGCGGCCCTGGTAGACGATGATGCCGCCGAACTCCTCGGCGTCCAGGATGCCCGTGTAACGGGGGATGTCCCGGTCGATCGGGAAGCCGAGGAAGTAGTTGAGCGGGGCCTTGGTCCTCGTACGCAGCCAGTAGGAGCGGTAGTCCGGCGACGTGGTGTTGCAGAAGATCTTGCCGTCGGAGCCCGGGGTGTCCCAGGCCGAGCCCATCTCGACCATGTGCACGTTCACCCCCGCCTGGGCCAGGCGCAGGGCGGCCACCGAGCCGCCGTATCCGGTGCCGATCACCAAGGCGGGGATGCGCGCGGCGGACATCCCGAAGGCGGCGGTTCCCAGGAGGGAGCCTGTTCCGGTGAGGAACACGCGGCGGGTGAGGGTCATCTGGCGGGCCTCGCTCTCGGCTCGGGGGCGGGCGACCTGCCACTGGGCAGGCGGCACATGGTGTCCAGGCCCAGGACGTGGTTGAGCCGGCCGAAGGCCAGCCACGAGCCGAGGCACATGCTCAGCTCCACGATCTCGAGCTGGTTGTAGTGCGCGGTCATCCGGTTCCAGAAGTCCTCGTCGAGGCCGTGGTGGTCCAGGGTGTACCGCTCGGCGTACTCGGCGGCCAGGCGGGTGCGCTCGTCGAAGGCGCCGGTCGTGCGCCAGCGCGCCACCGCGTCGGCGAAGTCGTCCTCGACCTTCTCGCCGTCCCGTTCCGTCCGCCAGTCCAGGCAGAAGGCGCAGCCGTTGATCTGCGCGATCCGCAGCCGGGCCGCCTCGAACTCGCGCAGGCCGAGAGTCGTGTGGGCGTACACCGCCATCGAGAAGCGCGCGGCGGCCGGGCCGATGCCCGGGACCATCTCGCCCCACACGTACTCGATCGCGTCCTTGCCCTCCGGTATGTCGATCCTCAAGGCCGTCTCCTTCCGAGTGTGCCGGTGCGCATGGGTACGTCGAGCGCGTCGTAGAGCCCGGGCTCCGCCTTCACGAGCCAGGCGATGGCGCCCACCAGCCGGCCCACGGCGGTGGCGTTGCCGCCCGCCGAGCTGTTGCCGTCCTCGTCGGCGGCCTCGATCGTGACCTCGATGCGCGGGCGGCCCTCGATGACCACCCGGTGCGCGCCCACGCCACCGGGCGCGAGCGGCCAGTCGGGGGCGCAGGACGGGTGGATGCGGGTGACGTGCTCGATCACGATACGCGGCTCGCCGCCGACGACGCCCTGCACCTCGAACCGGACCGCGCCCTGCGTGCCCGCCTCGAACGCGCCCATCGAGCCGGTGCTCACCGTGGCGTCGAGCGCGCGGCGCTCCACGCTCTCGCGGATCTCGTCGAGCTCGGCGCCCAGGCCGCGGGCGATCAGGCGCACCTGGCCGCCCCACACCAGGGACGGCACCCCCGGCGCGATCATGGGCGGCTCGTAGTCCATCGGCTGGCCCATTCCGACCAGGTAGCGGACCGCGTCGGGCTGGTCGTAGGTGGTGTAGTCGAAGATCTCCTGGCAGCGTACGGCGTCCACGGTCGCGGCCAGGCCGCTGACCAGCAGTGGCAGCACGTCGTTGGCCCAGCCGGGATCGACGCCGGAGACGAACAACGAGCCGCCGCCCTCCGCGATGGCGGCCAGCACCGGTTCGCGGACCTCGGGCGGGGCCCCGCGGTGGTCGTAGAGGGCGTACAGGGAGGGGGTGACGACGACGGCGCCCGCCCGGATCGCCCTGACGACGTCGGCGAGGGCCTCGGCGGGGCGGGTGTCGCCGGAGGCCGCGTACACCACGGCCCTGGGCCCGGCGGACAACACCGCGCCGATGTCATCGGTCGCCTCGATCCCGAGACGGCCGAGTCCCGCGAGCTCGCCCGCGTCGCGGCCGATCTTGGCGGGGTCGTGGACGAGGACGGCGGACAGTTTCAGCGCCGGATGGGCCTCGACGGCGCGGATGGCGGCGCGGCCGATGTTGCCGGTACCCCAGACGATCGTGGACACCATGGGCGGAGCGTAGCAAGCGCTTGGTTCGGTGCATAGGCCCGTCATTTCGGACCCCCGCACGCCTTCGGGTGCGTAGTCACTTTCTCACTTTTCGTGGCGGATCCAGGCCGCGTCCGGCAAGCTGCTGTCACCGAATGCGGCGGACCGAGCCGGACGGGTGAGGATCATGACGATGGGTGGGCGGCATACCGGGAATCTGCCGCCGGAAATGACCAGCCTGGTAGGCCGCCGCGGGGAACTAGCCCGGATCCGCCGGTTGTGCCGGGAATTCCGGATGGTGACGCTGACCGGCGTGGGCGGGGTGGGCAAGACCCGGCTCGCGTTGCGGGCCGCCGCCCTCATGCGGCCCGGCTTCGGGGACGGCGCCTGGTTCGTCGCGTTGTCGGCGCTGGACCAGGGGGCGCTGGTGCCGTACACGATCGCCGAGACGCTGCCGCTGGCCGACCGCACGACGCGGCCGATGATGGACGTGCTGACCGAATACCTCGCGGACCGGCACGTGCTGCTCGTGCTGGACACCTGCGAGCACCTCATCGAGGACTGCGCGCGCACGGCCCGCGAGTTGCTGGTCGCCGCGCCGAGACTGTCGATCCTGGCCACCAGCCGCCGCCCGCTGGGAGTGCCGGACGAACAGGTCCTGATCATCGATCCGCTGCCGGTTCCCGACACGCTCGGCGAGGGGCACCAGGACGCGGTGAGGTTGCTCGCCGACCGCACCGCCGCCGCCGTGCCCGGCTTCGCCGTCACCGACGGCAACCGGCCCGAGATCGTACGCCTGTGCCGCCGCCTCGAAGGGCTGCCCCTGGCGATCGAGCTGGCCGCGGCCCGGCTGCGCGAGCTGCCCGTCGCCGAGCTGTGCGAACGGCTGGAGGACCGCTTCGCGACGCTCGGCGACACCGAGAACCAGGCGCACGAGGCCGACCCGCCCTGGCACCGCGCCCTGCGCACCGCGATCGGCTGGAGCCACCAGCTCTGCACCCCGGAAGAGCGGCTGCTGTGGGCGCGGGCGTCGGTCTTCGCGGGCAGCTTCGACGACCAGGCCGTCCTGGAGGTCTGCTCCGACGCGCTGCTGCCCGCCGCCGCCATCGTCGACCTGCTGGCCGGGCTGGCCGACAAGTCCATCCTCATCTGGGCGCCGACCGGCGGCGGCGAGCGCTACCGCATGCTGGACACCATCCGCGAATACGGCGCCGGCTGGCTGCGCGCCCTCGGCGAGCAGGAGGAGCTGCGCCGCCGGCACCGGGACTTCTACCTGGCCATGGCCCGCCGCGGCGACGTCGCCTGGCTGGGCCCCGACCAGGTCTCCTGGAATGACCGCACCACCGTCGAGCACGACAACCTGCGCAGCGCCCTCGACTTCAGCCTCACCGCCCCCGGCGACCACACCGCTCTGGAACTGGCCGCCGCGCTGTGGTTCTTCTGGTACCCCTGCGGCTTCCTGCGCGAAGGCCAGCACTACCTGGAACGTGCCCTCCACCGCGACACCGAGCCGAGCACCGTACGCAACCGCGCCCTGTGGGTGTGCAGCCTGACCCTCATGGTGCAGGGCGACGCCACCGCCGGCATGGCCTGGGCCGCCGAGTGCGCGGGCGTGGCCGAGCAACTCGGCGACACCGGCGCCGCGCTAGCCGCCCAGGCCATGGTGATGGCCGCGGCCACCATCAGGGGCGACCTGGCGCTCGCCCTCGCCCTGGCCGACAGCCTGCTGGCCGTCCACCGCCCCGAGCACGGCCTCACCCTGCCCACGCTGCTCGCCCGCCTGGGGCAGAGCCACGTGCACACGGCCGAGGGCCGCATCGAGGAGGCGATCAAGGCGCTGGAGGAGATGTGCGCCGACTGCGACAAGCGCGGCGAACGCTGGATGCGCGCCTACGCCGACCTCTTCCGTGCCCAGGCGGAGCTCACGCTCGGCCGCTTCGAGGCGGCGCAGTCGTACGCCAGGGCGGCGCTGGAGATCAAGCACCGGCTGCACGACAGCATCGGGATCGCGCTCGCCCTCGACGTCCTGGCCTGCGCCGACTCCGCCTCCGGCCAAGGTGAGCCGGCCGCCCGGCGGCTTGGCCTGGCCCAGCAGGTGTGGGACACCATCGGGCGGGCGCAGATCGGCATCCACGAGTGGGTCAGTGCCCGCGACGTCTGCGAACGGCAGGCACGTGCGGCCATCGGGGACCGCGCCTACCGGGCGGCGTTCCGCGCCGGCTACGACACCGGCCTGGAGGCCGGCATCCTGCACGCCCTCGACCCCACCCCGCCCCAGACCGCCGAGCCCTGAGGGTCAGCGGTCGCTCGGGAGCCGGTGAACCGCGGCGGCCTGAGGGTCAGCGGTTGCTCGGGAGCCGGTGAACCGCGGCGGCCGTCTCGAAGAGCAGGGCCTCGTGGCCGGGGCGGCAGAGGAGTTGCAGGCCGACAGGCAGCCCGTCCACCGTGCCCGCGGGGACGGTCAGCGCGGGCAGGCCGAGCACGTTCCACGGGCAGGTCAGGGCGAGCAGCGTGGCGCCGACGGCGACCGTCCGCCCCGCCAGCTCCACCTCGCGCCGATCGAGCGGCGGCGCGGTGATCGCAACGGCGGGCAGCGCGAGCACGTCGTGCCGCTCGAACAGCGCGTCGGTGACCTCGGCCAGCCGCTGCCTGGCCTCCACAGCCCGCACGTACCGCCAGCCGGGTAGCTCCGAGGCGGCGCGCAGGCGCTGCAGCACCTCGGGATCGAACAGCTCGGGCGCGCGGGCCAGCCGGTCGGCGTGCACGGCGGCCGCTTCGCAACCCTGGATGACCGTGTACGTCGTCCGCAACTCCTCGGCGGCCCCCTCCGGCATCCGCACCTGTTCCACGGCCCCCGCCACCGCCCGGACGGCGTCCACCACCCGGGGATCGCCGTCGAACAGCTCCGCGGGATCCAGCCACGCCACCCTCCCGGCCCCCGGCGTCCCCGCCGCCTCCGGCACGTCCCCGGTCAGGCAGCGGTAGGCGATCAGGCAGTCCGCCGCGCCGCCTGCCAGCACGCCCACGTGGTCGAGGCTCCGCGACAGGGGGAACACGCCGTCCGCCGGGATCGCGCCGTACGCGGGCTTGAACCCGGCGATCCCGCACAACGCGGCCGGGATCCGTACGGAACCGCCCGTGTCCGTGCCCACCGCGAGCGGCACGATGCCAGCCGCCACGGCCGCCCCGCTGCCCCCGCTGGAGCCGCCCGTCATGCGCGCCGGGTCCCACGGATTGCGTGAGGGGCCGGTGGCGGAGCGGTCGCCGGTGGGCCCGTACGCGAACTCGTGCGTCGTGGTCTTGCCCACGATCACGGCACCGGCCCGCCGCAGCCGCGCCACGCATTCGGCGTCGGCCTCCGGCACGTACGTCGCGAAGTGGCGCGATCCCATGGTCGCGGGCATCCCCGCCACCATGATCAGGTCCTTCACCGCGACCGGGATACCGTGCAACGGCCCCCGATCGGCGCCTCCCGCCAACTCCTCGTCCGCCCGTCGCGCCTGCGCCAGCGCCCCGGCGGCGTCCACGGTGACGAACGCGTTCAGCACGGGATCGAGCACGGCCACGGCGCCGATCGCCTGCTCGGTCAGGGTGAGGGAGGTGGTGCGCCCGTCGCGCAGGTCCTGGGCGAGGTCGGCGATGCTGCGGCCGGTGAAAGGGCCGGGGGAGAGCGACATGGACCCTTTCTACACATCATGACATTTCCGTACATGCCCTTCGCAAGACTCAATCCCTCGCGCCGCACCCCCGGCGCGCCTAAGATCGGCGGAATGTCACCTGCCCGTCGTGTCCTGCGCTGGGCAGGCCGGATCGCCGCCACCGCGATCACCCTCTGCGCCCTCATCGGCGCCGTACGCCTGATCGTCCCCGCCACCTCCGCCACCGGCGAACCGCCAGGGGTCCGGCGTCAACTGGCGTTCCTGCGCGAAGCCCTGGACACCGGCGCGGGCGAGGAGGCGCAGGCGCTGTTCCCCGAGGGCTACTTCTTCCTGCACGCCCTGTACGGCCTGACCTGGGTGGACCTGGGCATGCGCACTGACGACGCCACACGGCGGACGGCGTTGCGAGAGGCCAGGTGGGTCATGGAACGGCTCGCTTCGGACACCGGCCGCGAGCCGTTCGGCCAGGACCTCGTCCCCGCCTACGGCGTCTTCTACCGCGGCTGGTGCAACTGGTTGCGCGGCGGGCTGCTGAGCCTGCAGCCCGAAGGGCAGCGCGACCCGGCCGAACTGCGCCGCTTCGCCGACGACTCGGCCGAGCTGGCGCGGGCGTTCGACGCCGCGCGGTCGCCGTACCTGGAGGCGTACCCGCGGCAGTCCTGGCCGGTCGACTCGACGGTGGCGATGGCCTCGCTGCGCCTGCACGACAAGCTGCTGCCACCCCTGTACACCGCCACCGTCGCACGCTGGCTGCAGCGCACCCGCGACCGGCTGGACCCGCGTACCGGACTGCTCCCGCACCAGGCGGCCCCCGGCACCGGCGCCCCGACCGAGGTGGCCAGGGGCAGCTCGCAGAGCCTCATCCAGCGTTTCCTCGTGGACATCGACCCGTCCTTCGCCGCCGGGCAGTACACCCGCTTCCGCGACCGCTACGTCGTCACCCCGCTGGGCCTCGGCCCCGCCGTCCGCGAGTACCCCGCGGGCATGGACGGCCCGGCCGACGTCGACTCGGGCCCCCTCCCGCTGGGGGTCAGCCTGTCGGCCACGGCGGTCACCCTCGGCGCCGCCCAGGCCCACGGGGACACCCCGCTCGCCGGCGCCCTGGCCAACTACGGCGAGCTGGCCGGACTGCCCGCCGGCACCCCATGGACCAAGCGGTACGCACTCGGCCTGCTCCCGATCGGAGACGCCTTTCTGGCCTGGTCGAAAACCGCCCGCCCATGGGTTGCCGAGCCACCGGCCCCGCCGCCCGCGAGCGTCGCATGGTGGTGGCGGCTGCCTCTCCTGGCGGTGCTGGCCGTGCTCGCCGTCGCGCCGTGGCTGCCCGCGCTCAGGCGGCGGCGAGGCGGCTCGCCCTCATCCTCCGGACGATAGGAAACCGGCTGACCCGTGTCACCGTGGGCCCACTGCCCCCAGGCGGTGGGCCAGGCGGTCCAGGGCCATGTTGATCACGATGAAGATGGCCGCGATGAGGATGGCCGCCGGAATGACGTTGGAGAAGTTGGCCGCGATGCCGTTCAGCCCGCGATCCACCAGTTCGTCATAGCCCACGATCAACCCGAGCGCCGAGTCCTTCAGCAGCACCACGAACTGGCTGACCAGCGCGGGCAGCATGGCCTTGATCGCCTGGGGCAGCAGGACGAGCCGCATCACCTGCCCCTTGCGCATGCCGATCGCGTACGCCGCCTCCCGCTGGCCCTTGGGCAGGCTCAGGACCCCGGCGCGGACGATCTCGGCGATCACCGAGCCGTTGTAGAGAGTCAGGCCGAACACCACGGCGGCGAAGGCCGAGATGTTCACGCCGATGAGCACGAAAGAGCCGAAGAAGGCGAAGAAGATCAGCAGGAGCAGCGGAACGGAGCGGAAGAACTCCACCACCATGGCCGCCGGCACCCTGATCCAGCGGTGGTCGGACAGGCGGGCGGTGGCGAAGACGAGGCCGAAGAGCCCGGCCAGCACCACGCCGACGACGGCGGCGGCCAGCGTGCCGGCCAGGCCGGGCAGGATGAAGGTGGCCCAGACGTCGCCGCGCAGCAGCGGCGTCCACTTGTCGGCCGCCCACTGGTCCTTGGCGTCGAAGCGGACGAAGACGAAGTACGCCACCGCCAGCAGCACGATCGCGACGACCGCCGTCAGCACCCGGTTGCGGCGGATCCCGCGCGGCCCCGGGCGCTCGTAGAGGTTCGCGTAGCTCATCGGGCCACCGCCATCCGCCGTTGCAACCAGCCGAACAGCAGGCCCATGGGCAGGCAGAGCAGGACGAACCCGGCGGCGAAGCCGAGGAAGATCTCGATCACCTGGTCCCCGTAGGTCTCGATCATCTCGCGCATCCGCACCGACGCCTCGCTCACGCCGACGACCAGCGCGATCGTGGTGTTCTTGGTCAGCGCGATGAGGATGCTGCCCAGCGGCGCCACCACGGCGCGGAACGCCTGCGGCAGCGTGATCAGCCCCAGCGTCTTGACGAAGCCCAGCCCGAGCGAGCGGGCCGCCTCCGCCTGCCCCACGGGCACCGTGTTCAGCCCTGAGCGCAGGGCCTCGCAGACGAAGGCCGAGGTGTAGGCGGTCAGCCCGATGACGGCGAGCCAGAAGTTGTTGGCCGCGAGGTCGTCGGACAGCTCAAGTCCCAGGTTCGCGCCGATGCCCAGGCCGGTGAACAGCAGCACCAGGGTGAGGGGGGTGTTGCGCGCCACGCTCACGTACGCGGTCGCGGCGGCGCGCAGGGAGGCCAGCGGGGCCACCCGCATGGCGGTCAGCAGGACGCCCAGCACCAGCGAGCCGAGCGCGCTGACCGCCGTCAGCCGCACCGTCATCCAGAAGGCGGCAAGGATGGTGCCGCCTTCCGTCAGCAGCGTCTCCATCAGTGGGCCTCCATCAGTACCGCTCGAGCTGCGGGGCCTGGGGGAGGGTGAAGCCGGACGCGCCCACGCTGGCCTGCAGCGCCTTGGTCCAGCTCCCGTCGGAGAACATCTTCTCCAGGGCGTCGTTGACCGCCTTGCGGCCGGCGGTGTCGTCCTTCTTCATGCCGATGCCGTACTTCTCGGTGCTGAAGGTCTTGCCGACCACCTTGAGCTTGCCGGTGTGCTGCGCGGCGTACCCGGCCAGGATGACGTTGTCGGTGGTGATGGCGTCGAGCTGGCCGCCGAGGACGCGGTCCACGCACGCGGAGTAGGTGCGCTCCTCCTGGAGCTGCACCTCCTTGGCGTACTCGGTCTTGACCTTCTGCGCCGGGGTCGAGCCGGCGACCGAGCACAACTTCTTGCCGTTCAGCGTCTCGGGCCCGGTCAGCGCCGCGTCGTCGGCGCGTACCAGCAGGTCCTGCCCGGCCACGAAGTACGGCCCGGCGAAGGAGACCTTCTGCTTGCGCGCGTCCGTGATCGAGTACGTGGCGATCACCAGGTCCACCTGGCCCTGCTCGATGAAGGCTTCCCGGTTGGCCGACACGGTCTCCTTGAACGTGATGCCGGTGGGCTCGACGCCGAGCGTCTTGGCCACGTACTTGGCGACCTCGATGTCGAAACCGGAGAAGCCGCCGTCCGGCGTGCGCAGGCCGAGACCGGGCTGGTCGGCCTTCACGCCGATCACCAGCTTCTTGTCGTTCTTGGCCTTGTCCACGACGGAGGCGTAGCTCTCCTGACCGCCCCCGCACCCGGTGGCGGCAACGGCGATCACAGCGAAAACGGCATAGAGGGATCTGCCGAACATGACTCTCCTTAGTGGGTAAGGATCTTGGCGAGGAAGGACTGGGCGCGGTCGCTGCTCGGCGCGCCGAAGAAGGCGTCGGGGGCGTTCTGCTCGACGATCTCGCCGTCGGCCATGAAGACGACCCGGTCGGCCGCCCGCCGGGCGAAGCCCATCTCGTGGGTGACGACGACCATGGTCATGCCCTCCCGGGCCAGCGCCGTCATGACCTCGAGCACCTCGTTGACCATCTCGGGGTCCAGTGCCGAGGTCGGCTCGTCGAACAGGATCACCTTCGGGTCCATCGCCAGCGCCCGCGCGATGGCCACCCGCTGCTGCTGCCCGCCCGAGAGCTGGGCGGGGAACTTGGCGGCCTGCCCGCCGATGCCGACCCGGTCGAGCAGCTCGCGGGCCTTGCGCGTGGCCTCGTCCTTCGGCCGCTTCAGCACGTGGACCTGCCCGAGGACGACGTTGTCCAGGACGGTCTTATGGGCGAAGAGGTTGAACGACTGGAAGACCATGCCCACCTCGGCGCGCAGCCGGGCCAACTCCCGGCCCTCGGCGGGCAGCGGCGTCCCGTCGAGGCTGATCGTGCCGGAGTCGATGCTCTCCAGCCGGTTGATCGCGCGGCACAGGGTGGACTTGCCCGCACCGGACGGGCCGATGATCACGACGACCTCGCCCTGCCGGACCGTCAGGTTCACGTTCCTGAGTACGTGATGATCGCCGAATCGCTTGTTGACCTGGTCCAGGACGATCAGGTCCGACTGGGACATGCGTCACGCTCCTTGTCTCGGTCAGCGTTGGCGTAACCGTAGGAGCCGCATGTGTCGCGAAAAGGCTTGTGATCGTTCTGCTCAGCGATTGGCCGGTCGGGAGGCCTCGGAGGTCGCGCCGCCCACCCCGATGGTGGCCATGAAGGCGCGATCCCACTGCCCGTCGCGCAGCCAGCGGGCGATCAGGTCGTTGAGGTAGTCGCGGAAGACCGTGTCCTGCTTGCGGATGCCCATCCCGTACGGCTCGCGCCCGAACGGCTTGCCGACCAGCCGCAGCGTGTCCGGGTGCTGGGCGAGCAGCCCGAGCAGGATGGTGTTGTCGGTGCTGACCGCGTCCACCCGCCCGGCCACCAGCGCGGGCACGCAGATGCTGTACGCGTCCACGATCTCCAGGTGCGCCTTGGGCACCTGCTGCCGCAGGCGTTCGACGGAGGTGGACCCGGTCGCCGTGCAGACGGTCTTGCCCGCCAGGTCCGACACCTCGTTGATGGTCGAGTCGCCCGTCCTGACCAGCAGGTCCTGCCCGGCGTAGTAGTACGGGGCGGTGAAGGAGACGCGCTGCTCACGGGCGGGCGTGATCGAGTAGGTGGCGATGACCAGGTCCACCACGCCCTGGGAGATGAAGTTCTCGCGCTCACGCGACACGGTCTCCACGAAGCGGATGTTGCGCTCGCTGCCGGTGAGGTCCTTGGCCACCAGCCGGGCCATCTCCGCGTCGAACCCGGTGATCCGCCCGCTGGCCGGATCCTTGTAGCCGAACATGGGCTGGTCGAACTTGATGCCCACGGTCAGGACGCCGCGTGCCCTGATGCGCGCCATCGTGGAGCTCTCGGGGAAGGCGGCCGCCTCGCCGCAGCCCGCGGGCAGGAGGGAGACCAGTGCGAACGCCGCGAGTAACGACCGGAGCGCTTTCACCGAACGCGGTACCGGTGCTGTGGCCGCCCGGTCGGCCCGTATCTCGGCCGGCCCTCCACCAGCCCGCGCTCGGCGAGGTGCTCCAGGTAGCGGCGGGCCGTCGCCCGGCTGACGCCGATGACCGCGGCCAGTTCGTGCGCCGAGGCGTCCTCCTCGACCTCGCCCAGCGCGTCCAGCACGGCCTGCTCGGTGGCCGCGGAGATGCTCTTCGGGCGGACCGCCGCCTGGTCGAGGTGGAGCGAGCGGAAGATGCGGTCGATCTCCTGCTGCTCGGAGAACCGGCCGCCGGACTCGAACTGCTCGGCCGTGGCCGCGTACCGCAGCAGGGTCTGCTCCAGGGTGCCCGCCCTGGTCGGTTTGACCAGGTAGTAGAGGGCGCCGCGCTGCATCGCCGCGCGTACCGTCGCCGACTCCTTGCGGCCGGAGATGACGATGACGTCGGCGGGCGGCTGTTCGGGGCGGCGCAGCCGGTGCGCCACCTCCAGGCCGGGCATATCCGGAAGGTGCAGATCGAGCAGAATCAGCCGGGGCGCGAAGCGGGTAGCGGCCGCCAGGGCGGCCTGGCCCGTGTGCGCGATCCCCACCACCCTGAACCCGAGCACCCGGTTCACCTGAGCGTGCAGCGCCGCGGTGACGACCGGATCGTCGTCCACGATGAGAACGGTGATGTCCCTGGGCTCAGGCATCGCCACGCTCCTCGGTCATCTGGTAGATCTTTGCAGCTTAGGCGGGTTTTCATCAATAAAATCAAGTTTTGCTCGTTCTGCTCAGCGGGAACCGGCGCGCGCACCTGTTCCCTCCTACTCTGTACCCGAACGAGTGGGGGGAGGGACGGACGCCCGTGCGATGGTTGCTCGCGGTGACGGCCCTGTGGACGCTCCTCGGCCTGCTGCCCCTCGCGCTGCTGACCTCCTCCAGTATCTCGCTGTCGGAGCGGGCCGTGCGCGACGAGGTCAACGACCGGGTCTCGACCACCGCGTCGGTCAGCCGGGTCGTGGTGGAGCAGCAGATGGGCTCGCTCAGGCAGCTCGTCACCGCCTTCGCGCAACGCCCCCAGGTACGCGAGGCCGTCGGCGACGCCAAAGCCGGCACCCTGCGCGACTGGCTCGGCGAGCTGGAGCGGATGCGCGACGGCGTCAGCGGCCTGATCATGATCTCCTCGGACGGCGGCATGCTGGGCGCCGAGCCGCCGAGCGTGCTGCCCCAGGAGGTCACCAGCACCGACTGGTACCGCGCCGTGCGCGACCGGCGACAGACCCACGTCTCCCAGGCGTACACGCCCACGATGGTCGGCGTGTCCAGGGCCGTCGCGGTGGCCGCGCCCATCCCCAGCGCCGACGGCACCCGCATGCTCGGCATGCTCACGGTCGTCTACAGCCTGGACGCCATCCAGCAGTTCGCCGAGGAGGCCGCCGACGCGCAGGACATCCGGCTGCTCATCACCGACAAGGCCGGCGTGCTCGTCGCCGACCCCGGCAGGAAGCTGCTGGCCCTCACCTCCCTGCGCGAGGACTTCCGGGTGGACCTCGCGCTGGCCGGGCAGGCGTGGAGCGGGGAGTTCCACGGCGTCGACGGGCAGGTGTTATCGGCCTCCGAGCCCATCCCGAGCATCGGCTGGACGGTGACCGCCGAGGTCTCCGCCTCCGAGGCGCTGGCCTCGGCCGCGAAGCTCCGTACGAACGTGCTCACCGTCGCCGCCCTGCTCGCCCTGCTCATCCTCATCGGGCTCGGCCTGCAGATCCACTCCACGCGGGGCCGCCGCCGGGCACAGGCCACGCTGGCCAGGTACGCCGCCGAACTGGCCGCCGCCAGGGACGAGGCGATCAGCGCCTCCAGCGCCAAGTCGGAGTTCGTGGCCAAGATCAGTCACGAGATCCGCACCCCCATCAACGGCGTGCTCGGCATGAACTCCCTGCTCATGGGCACCCGTCTGGACGAGGAGCAGCGTTACTACACCGGCACCGCCCAGGAGTCGGCCCACAACGTGCTGCGCCTGCTCGACGACTTCCTCGACCTGTCCAGGATCGAGGCGGGGCACCTCCAGGTCGAAGCCGTGCCGTTCGACCTGCCGCGCCTGTGCGACGAGGTGGTGGCGCCGTTCGCGCCGCACGCGTACGAGCAGGGGCTGTGGCTCACGCTCCGGCTCGACGAGAACGTGCCCCGGCAGGTGTCGGGCGATCCGGCGCGGCTGCGCCAGGTGCTGACGAACCTGGTCGGCAACGCGCTGAAGTTCACCGTCCAGGGCGGCGTGGACCTGCACGTCACGCTGGACGAGGGCGAGCCGGGGCAGGAACGGGTGGTGCTCAGGTTCTCCGTGGCCGACACCGGGATCGGCGTCAGCTCCGGTGACCGGGAGCGGGTGTTCGGCGTCTTCCGCCAGGTCGACTCGCCGATCACGCGCAGGACCGGCGGCAGCGGGCTGGGGCTGGCGATCAGCCGGCAGCTCGTCGAGCTCATGGGCGGGCAGATCGGGCTGGACAGCGTGGAGGGCGTGGGCAGCCGGTTCTGGGCGACGCTGCCGGTGGAGGTTCTGACCTGGTCCGAGCCGGGGGCAGGGGCGCTGGAGGGGCGGCGGGCGCTCGTCGCGGACCCGCGGCCCGAGGACCGCACGCTGGCGGCGCGCTTCCTGGCCCAGGCGGGCGCCGAGGTGGAGGAGACCAGGGAGGAGGAGTCCGCCCTGAGGCTGCTGCGGGAGGCCGCCTCCCGTGAGGAGCCGTACGACCTGGCGGTCGTCGCCCTCGACCTGGGCACCGATCCCACCGAGCCGGGCACGCCGCGCTCGCTCGCCCACACGATCCTCACCGACCCGCTGCTGCAGGCCACCAGCGTCATCGTGGTCATCACGCCGGGCCGCGCCGGGTTCGCCTGGCCGGTCGCGGCGGGGGAGCGGACCGTGCAGTCGATGACCAGGCCGCTCAGCCGCCGCCGCCTGCTCGCCGCCGTGGAGAACGCGCTGGGCACCGCCGAGTCCCCGGGCGAAATCCCCGTCGGCACGACCGGCGCCCCGGCCGGTGGCGCGCGGATCCTGGTGGCCGAGGACGACGAGGTGAGCCGCCAGGTGGCGATGCTCGTCCTGGGGCAGGCCGGGCACGAGGTCGAGGTGGTCGACGACGGCCGGCAGGCCGTGCGGGCGGTCCTGAGCGGCGGCTACGACCTGGTGTTCATGGACTGCCAGCTGCCCGTGCTCGACGGCCTGGCCGCCACCGAGGAGATCAGGAGCCTTGAGGAGGTCCACACCCCGATCATCGCCATGACCGCCGCGGCCATGCCGGACGACCGGATGCGCTGCCTGCAGGCGGGCATGGACGACCACCTGGCCAAGCCCGTGGACTGGCCGCGGGTGCTGGCCAAGATCCCGGAGTGGGCGGCCTCGGCCGGGCTGCCGCCGGAGCTGGCCGGGTTGTCGGCGGAGGCGCTGGCGGACGTGGCGCGGGCCTACCTGGAGACCGCGACGCGCACGTTCGAGGAGCTCAGGCAGGCGGTACGGAACGGTGACGCCCCGGCGGCGGCCGAGCTCGCGCACCGGCTCAAGGGCGCCTGCGCGACGGTCGGCGCGGCACGCGAGGCCGAGCTGTGCGGCCGCGTGGAGGATCTCGCCAGGGCCGGGGAGGCCGTGGCGGAGGAGCTCGTCGAGGAGCTGGACCGGCTGCTCACCGACATTCCGGACTGGATGAATGCCTCCTACTCCTGATGTGAAACGCGGATTAACATCGAGGAAATTTGTAGGCGTTAATCTCCTAATGTCATTGTTTGTGGTGGGTGGAGGGTTAATGGCGCATTTGTCGGGCGAACAGGGCGATCGTCTTCTTATCGACTGGACGTCGATCCGCAAGCTCGCCGGGCTCTTCGACCAGGCGGGCGACGACGTGGTGGCCCTGCAGCGCGGGTCCGCGTCCCTGGCCGGCACCTCCGGCCTCGTCGGCGGCGACGACGACGGCCACGCGTTCGCCCAGTGGTACAGCGACGGCTACGACTCCCTCACCGACGCGCTGACCCGCATCGCCGACAAGAGTTTCACCTCGGCCAGCGACCTGCGTGACTTCGACGCCATGTGGGACTACCTGGAGCAGCGCATCATCAGCACGCTGCCCAAGATCCCCGACCTGCCGGCGCCGCCCATCCCGCAGGCCCCGCCCCGGGGGGTAGGCGCCTGATGCTCGACCCCTTCCAGGCGCTGGCCTGGTTCGCCGGCGTGCACGTGCCCGAGGCCGACGTCTCGAACCTGCGCGCCAGGGCCCAGGCGCTGCGCGAACTGGCCACCTCGATCGGCACCGTGGCCCGGCAGACCGAGACCGCCGTCGCCGAGGCGCGCAAGGCGAACGACAGCCAGTCGGTGTCCCGCTTCGCCGACGTGTGGCCGCAGGAGCTGGGCCCCCGCTACGCCGCGCTCCAGGAGGAGCTGCGGGACCTGGCGGACGGCTGCGAGGAGTACGCCGAGGCCGTCGAACAACACCGCGAGCAACTCTGGATCATCGGCACCCAGCTCGCCGCCATGGCCTTCACCATGATGTTCGGCTACCTCTACCCGGCCGCCAGGATCGCGGCGGAGCAGGCGTTCAAGTGGCTCGTGGCCAGGGCGAGGCTGGAACGCACGGTCTTCCAGAAGATCGTCAAGGCGATCCTGGAATTCCGGATGGGCAAGCGCCGCGTCGGCAACTACTTCGTGCGCGAGGGCCTCGACGCGCTGGCGGACTCCGTCCTGTGGACCGCGGTCAAGACCGGCGTGCACGCGGCCAGCTCCGCCGCCACCGGCCAGCCCATGGGCAACCTCTGGGAGTACGCGGGCAAGCACTTCGCCGCCGAGATGGCCTACAACGGCGGCATCAAGGCGCTGGGCGACGTACGCAAGTTCTTCCCGGCCACGAAGATCACCGAGACGCTCCTCGGCACCGGACCGGCCGGCAAGTTCTTCCGCCGCACCGTGTCCGCCGCCACCATCTACCCCCTGGTCGCCAGCGGTGGCCTGTCGGACGAGGGCGCCTTCCGCTCGGCGCTCGCCCACGCGCCCAGGGCGTTCCTCTTCAAGCGTTGATTCCAGGAGCAGTGAATGACGACACCGCCACGCACCGGCGACCCCGAACTCGACCGCGCCCTGGCCGAGATGGCGGCGCAGACGTCCCGGCTGGAGGAGGTGAGCCGCCTGCTGGGCGAGACCAGGGGGCGCGGCGAGAGCGCCGGGGGCCAGGTCGCCGTCGAGCTCGCGGGCACCGGGACGCTGGCCGATCTGCACATCGACCCGCGTGCGCTGCGGCTGGGCTCGAAGGCCCTGGTCGAGGCCATCAAGGAGGCGTTCGGGCGGGCCGAGGAGGACGTGGCCGAGCGCTCCCACGCCCTGGCCAGAACCGTCTTCGAGCCCTGATCGCCGGGCTTCACGAGCAGTCGCAGCAGCCGCAGTCACAGTCACAGTCGCAGTGGCGGCAGCAGCGGCAGCAGTCGCAACAATCACCGCAGTCGGAGCAGCCACCGCAGTCGGAGCAGTCGGCCCTGCCGAAGTAGCAGCGCTCGTCCCACGGGCGGCCCCTGCGCTCGCTCCACCGGGGCCGCCAGGTCCCGCAGGTGAAGAACGTCCCGACGCCCGACGCCGACTTGCGGATCCAGCCCGGACGCTCGTACGAGGCGGTGGGGGCGTGGAACGTGCGCGACACCGCCCGGCGTACCTCCGTGCCGAGCAGCGTGTCCACCAGGTGGCGCTCCTCGAAGCGGGCCTCGCCCAGCGCGAGCGTCAGCCCGTGAGCGGCGTCGTCGCACAGGCGGCGGGCCTCCCGCGGGGTGGTGCCGGTGGCGGTCAGCGGGTTGAAGGCGCCCCGCGCGTCGTCCTCCGCGCGGTCCTCCGAGGCGTCCAGCAGGTGCGCGATGCGGCCGAAGAACCTGCCCGCCTCCGCCAGCGCGGCGGCGTTGCCCGGCCGGTCGGCGAGCACCGCCGTGTGCGCGAACGCCGCCGCGACCGCGTCCTCGGTGGGCCCGGTCAGCTCCAGCACGGGAAGGCGGCCGTCCGAGGTGAAGCCGCGTTCCAGGGCGAGTTGGCGATCCACGACCGCGATCAGCGGCTCCGGGTCGAAGCCGACATCGGCCGCCAGCCGGGAGCCCCCTGCCTGCCACCGGTCCGCCAGCAGCGTCGTCGTCCTCGCGAAGGAGGCCTCGCCGTCGGCCACGTGGTCGCGGAGCCGGCCCGCCGCCAGCACCAGCGAGACCGCCGCCGCCAGCCGCGCCCCGCGCGCCCGCGCGTCCACCACCTCGGCGCCACGGAAGCCGCGTAATGCGCACGGCCCGGCCATGCGGCGCGGCGCCGGCGACGGGAGCTGGGCTTCGGTGAGGACCGAGACGAGCAGGGTGTCGTAGTTGGTGGTCAGCCGCGCCCCGTGCCCCTGCGTGTCCCGCAAGGTCAGGCACAGACCGCACAGATGGGCCTGCCACGCGGCTCGCAACGACGGGCAGCCGTGCTCGGAGCAGGGCCGGATGATTCCGAACAAACACGTCCTCGCAGGGATGATGAGAACGCTAATCGTAGGGAATGCGACCCTTCAGTGCGTTTCGTTCCCGTATTTCCGCACCATCCGCCGGAGGTGCGCTCGGGGAGTCGTTCGCGGTCAGCAAGCTCGGCCTGGCGACCTCCTTCGACGCCGACTTCGAACACGCCTTCACCGACACCGCCAACTACCAGCGCACCCTGCGGGAGAACGCCGTGGCGGCGGGGCTCAGGGCGGCCAGAAAGGAGCGGTGACTTACGGTTTTCCGCCATAGAGGTCGGCGGCCCGCCACCATGGTCGCCGGCCGCGCCGGCTCCTAGCGTGGGCGGCGTGATCAGTCTGAGTGGTTTGAGCAAACGGTACGGCGACCGCCTCGCCGTGGACGAGTTGTCCTTGGAGTTGAGACCGGGCACGGTGACCGGCTTCCTCGGGCCGAACGGCGCGGGGAAGTCGACCACGATGCGGCTGATCCTCGGCCTCGACCGTCCCAGCTCCGGCACCGCGCTCGTCGGCGGCGTGCCCTACCACCGCATCAAGAACCCCCTGCGCACCGTCGGCGCGCTGCTCGACGCGCGGGCCGTGCATCCGGGCCGCAGCGGGCGCGCCCACCTGCTGGCGCTGGCGCGCAGCAACGGCATAGCGCGGCGGCGGGTGGGCGAGGTGCTGGAGATGGTGGGCATGGCCGGCGCGGCGGGCAAGCGGGCCGGGGCCCTGTCGCTGGGCATGAGCCAGCGGCTCGGGATCGCCGCGGCGCTGCTGGGCGAGCCCGGGGTGCTGATGTTCGACGAGCCCGTCAACGGGCTCGACCCGGACGGCGTGCGGTGGGTACGCGGTCTCATGCGGTCGCTGGCCGCCGAGGGCCGTACCGTGTTCGTCTCCAGCCACCTCATGAGCGAGATGCAGCTCACCGCCGACCACCTCGTGGTGATCGGCAAGGGGCGCCTCATCATGGACGCGCCCCTCGCCGACGTCATCGCGGGCAGCTCCCTGACGGCCGTGCTCGTCCGCACCCCGCACGCCGGCGACCTGGCCGAGCGGCTGCGCGCCGCCGGGATCGCCGTGGACCGCTTCGGCGAGAACGAACTGGAGGCCACCGGCGCCCCCATCGAGCGGATCGGCGACCTGGCGCACGAGGCCGGGATCCGGCTGCACGAACTGCGTACCAGGGAGGCGTCCCTGGAACAGGCCTACCAGGAGCTGACCGCGGGCAGCGTCGAGTACGGAGCGGGCGTATGAGGGCGTTGTGGCAGGCGATCGGGTCCGAGTGGGCCAAGCTGTGGTCGGTCAGGTCCACGTGGTGGTGCCTGGCCTGCGCGCTCGCGCTCATGGTGCTGACCGCGATCACGCTGGGCGGCGCGTCCGCCACCGACGCGCTGCGCGACGGGGCGGGCGTACGGGTCGTGGCCAGCCAGGCCGTGGTCTCGGCCACCTCGTTCGTGCAGTTCGCGCTCGTGGCCCTCGCCATGCTGACGATCACCTCCGAGTACGCCTCCGGCGCCATCCGGGTCACCCTGCAGGCCACGCCCGCGCGCGGTGTGGTGCTGGCGGCCAAGGCGCTGGTGGTGGCGCCGGTGATGTTCGCCGCCGGCGTCGTGTCGGGGGCGGTGGCGACGGCGGCCGTGTACGCGGTGTTGTCGATCGACGTGTTCGGCGGGCTCGTCGTGCTGCCGATCGGCGGAGCCGTGCTCGACCTGCTGGGCGTGGGGGTGTTCTTCGCGCTGGTGTCGGTCATGACGATCGGCGTCGGCGCCGCCATGCGCAGCGCGGCCGGCACGCTCACCGTGGTGTTCATGCTGCTCATGGGCCTGCCGCTGATGTTGCTGATGACCGGGAGCCAGGCGGCGGTGGACGCCTCGTTGCGCATGCCGATGTTCGCGGGGCTGGCGTTCATGGGCAGCACGGACAACATGACCGGCGGGCCGATCCCGTACTCGGCGCGTGAGGGGCTGGCCTGGCTGCTGGCCTGGGCGGCGGTGGCCGTGGTGGCGGGCCACGCCGTACTGCGCCGCCGCGACGCGTAAGCGTCACGGTCATGTCCGCCGCGACGCTCAGCCGCTCCATCATGTCCGCCGCGACGCCTAGACTTCACGCCCGTGTCCGCTGAGCCGCTCCGGCGCGTGAACGTCGCGCCCATGATCGCCCGAGTGCTGGCCGGAGTCCTCCTCGGGATGGCCCTCGGCCTGGGCGAGCTGGCCTTCCTGGGCGTGGCGGCGCCCATGTCGCTCGTCCCCGCGCTGCGGCCCGCCGCCGCGCGCGGGCTGGCCCGGCTGACCGCCCTCGAACGGGCCAGGCTGTCCAGGTGGTTCGGCCACGACACGACGCGCCGCGACGGCGGGTACGCCTTCCTGGCCGCCCGCGCCGCCCTGGGCCTTCTGGGCGGGTACGCCTGCGCGGCCTCCCTGTTCCTCAGCGGCCTGCTGCTGTTCGGCGGCGGGTGGGACCTCCTGTGGGGCACGCCGGAGACGGTCCCCGTGAACCTGCCAGGCGTCAAGATCGTCACCAGCAGCGGCGTGCTCGGCCTGACCAGCGGCGTCACCCTGCTGGGCGTGATCGTCCTGATGATCCTGGCGATCGCCGCGCTCGAACGCCGCCTGGCCGACCACTTCCTCGGCCCCGGCAGCCAGGAACTGATGCGCCGCCGCATCGCCGAGCTGACCGCGACCCGCTCCGGCATCGTCAGGGCCGTGGACGACGAGCGGCGCAGGATCGAGCGCGACCTGCACGACGGCGTACAGCAGCGCGGTGTCGCCCTGGCCATGCTGCTCGGCCGCGCCCGGCACAACAGCGACCACGACAGGACCGCGGAACTGGTCGCCCAGGCCTATGCCGAGTCCCGCCAGCTCCTCGACGAGCTGCGCAGCGTGGCCTGGCGGATCTACCCGACCGCGCTCGACGAGCTGGGGCTGCGCGCCGCGCTCGCGGGCGTGGCCGAGCGGGCAGGGGTGCCGGTCACCGTACATTACGGGCTGACCGGAAGGCCGGCGTCCGAGATCGAGACCGCCCTGTACTTCGTCGCCCGCGAGGCCATCACCAACGCGGTCAAGCACGCCGGCGCGCATGACATCCTGGTCGTGCTGAGCGAGGAGGAGCGGACGGTGAGTGTGGCGATCTCCGACGACGGCGCGGGCGGCGCCGACCCGTCGGGCGGCGGCCTGTCCGGGCTGGCCAGGCGCGTCCTGGCGCTCGACGGCGCCTTCACCGTCGACAGCGCCCCCGGCGGCCCCACCAGGATCGCCGCCACGCTGCCGAAGGCGCCGCCGTGCGGGTGATCCTGGCCGACGACTCCGTGCTGCTGCGCGAGGGCCTGACCCGGCTGCTCGACGACGCCGGGCACGAGGTGGTCGCCGCCGTCGGCGACGCGCCCGCGCTGCTCGACGCCGCCGAGCTCCACTGGCCCGACGTGGCCGTGATCGACGTGCGCATGCCGCCCACGCACAAGGACGAGGGCCTGCGGGCGGCGCTGGAGATCCGCGAGCGGCTGCCGGGCGTCGGCGTGCTCGTCCTGTCGCAGTATGTGGAGCAGCACTACGCCGCCAGGCTCCTGGCCGGCTCCACCGAAGGGCTCGGCTACCTGCTCAAGGACCGGGTCTCGGAGGTGGGCGAGTTCCTCGGCTCGCTGGAGCGCGTACGAGCCGGCGGCACCGCGTTCGACCCCGAGGTGGTCCGCCAGCTCCTAGCCCGCACCACCCGCGCCGACCCGCTGAGCAGGCTCAGCCCCCGCGAGGGCGAGGTGCTGCGGCACCTCGCCCAGGGCTACGTCAACGCCGCCATCGCCGAACGCCTGCACGTCTCGCTCAGCACGGTCGAGAAGCACGTCAACGCCATCATGGACAAGCTCGACCTGCCCCGCGCCCCCGGCTACAGCCGCCGCGTGCTGGCGATCCTGCGCTATCTCGAAAGCTGAGTCACGTGCCCCTCGCGAACGGTGAGGCGGCGCTGCCCTCCTTCATCAGCCGGTCCAGGGTGGCCCGCAGGGACGCGGAGTCGTTCAGATGCGGGAACGGCTCCCCCTCGGGAACGTCCACGCCCAGGAACCGGCAGAGCGGCGCCCACCCCTCCCGCACGTCGAACACCAGCAGCCGCTCGGCCGGCAGGCTCGCCTTGACCGTGGCCACGTGCCGCTCGTACGCCGCCACGGCGCTCTCCTCGTCGATCAGCCCCTCGTTGAAGGCCCGGCTGGAGCCGAACACCGATGCGGCCATGAGGTCGAGCACCGGCCGCAGCCGGATGATCCCCTGGAAGACGGCCGCCGCCTCCCCGGAGGGCTGCTCCGTGAACGCGCGACGGGGGCCGCTGTCGATCAGCGTCCGCATGCTGGCGCACCAGGCGCGCGGGTCGCGTACGGTGAGCACGACCTTGGCCTCCGGGTACGCCTCGGCCTGCTCCCGCCAGAAGAAGGAGGCCGGCCAGTCCTGCGTCGAGCGGAATCCTTCGAGCAGATATCCCCAGTCCACCTGCGCGCCCTCGGCGAGGGGCAGCCACCGGTCGACGCGATGGGGGTTGGTCATGATGTCGAACATGTGGTGACACGGGCCGAACCCGAGCCGCTCCAGGGCCGCCTTCATCGAGCTCGTTCCGGTACGCGGGAATCCCGCGCCTATGACGGTGAGCACATTGCACCTCCATGGGGATCTCACCTCCTTCGCGGGGTAAGGGGGAGTGAGGGTGACAGGGCGCGGCGGATTGGCCAGTGTGGCGGGAGGGTAAGCGCAATAAGCCTGTATGAAATAGGGGAAAGGACCACTTCATGACCGTCATGCTCGCCGATGGCCGCCCGATGCCACGCCTGGGCCTGGGCACTTGGCCGATGAACG
Source organism: Nonomuraea insulae (assembly GCF_042656245.1). Taxonomy (NCBI): domain Bacteria; kingdom Bacillati; phylum Actinomycetota; class Actinomycetes; order Streptosporangiales; family Streptosporangiaceae; genus Nonomuraea; species Nonomuraea insulae. The sequence continues at coordinate 3,451 of NZ_JBHSPA010000070.1, read as the reverse complement.
ACGAGGAGGCCCGGCAGGCCGTCACCCACGCCGTCTCACTCGGCTACCGGCTGATCGACACCGCCGCCAGCTACGGAAACGAGCGGGGCGTCGGAGCCGCCGTGGCCGACGCCCCTGCCGCCCGGGAGGACCTGTTCGTCACCACGAAGCTGCGCGGCTCCCACCACGGTTACGACGCGGCGCTGCGCGGCTTCGAGGAGAGCCGGGAGCGGCTCGGCCTCGACTACGTGGACCTCTACCTCATCCACTGGCCGCTGCCGGACCGGGGCCTCTACGTCGAGACCTGGCGCGCCCTCGTGCACCTGCGCGAGCAGGGACTGGCCCGCTCGATCGGCGTCTCCAACTTCACCCCGGCGCAGATCGAGCGGCTGGTCGAGGAGACCGGCGTCTGGCCGGTCGTCAACCAGGTCGAGATGCACCCCGGCTTCCCGCAGCGCGAGCTGCGCGCCTGGCACGCCGAGCACGACATCGTGACCGAGTCGTGGAGCCCGCTCGGGGCCGGCCGCAAGCTGCTCGACGAGCCCGTCGTCACCGACCTGGCCGCCGCTCACGGTCGTACGCCCGCCCAGATCGTGCTGCGCTGGCACGTGCAGCTCGGGGCCGTTCCCATTCCCAAGTCGGCCAACACCGAGCGCATGCGGCAGAACTTCGAGGTGTTCGACTTCAGCCTGTCCCCGGAGGACATGGCCGCCATCGACACCCTCGCGGGCGGGGGCCGCATCGGCGGCGACCCCGACACGCACGTGGAGCTCTAAACCGAGGCGAGCCGCCTCCGGCGCTCCGTCACCGCGAGGTGGTTGGACCTGCCGGTTATGGTGTGTGGCACGCGAGGTGGCGGGACCTGCCGTCTATGGTTTGCGGCACGCGAAGGTGGTCGGACCTGCCGTCTGCGGTTCGTCGCACGCGAAGGTGGTCGGACCTGCCGTCTGTGGTTCGTGGCACGCGAGCAAGCCGGACCTATCGTCTGCGGCTTGTGACCAGGACGGCGAGGGCGGCCAGCAGGAGCCAGGCCGATGTCATGGCGACCAGCCAGGTCCAGCCCGCGTGGCCGTACACGATGCCGCCCGCCGTACCGCCCGCGCCGCTGGCCAGGTAGTAGCAGAGCGTGTAGGTGCCGGCCGCCCGGCCCCTGGCGGCAGGGGGCGCGTCGGCGGTGACCCAGGCGTTGGCGATGGCGTGCGCGGCGAAGAATCCCGCGGTCAGCACGGCGAAGCCGACGGCTATCACCGGCAGTGACTGGTGGGCCGTCAGCACTGATCCCGCCACCGTTATGAGCAGCGCCGTGACCAGCGTCGGCGTCCGTCCCAGGCGGGCGGCCAGGCGTCCGGCGGCGGCCGAGGAGGCGGTGCCCATGGCGTAGGACAGGAAGACCAGGGAGGCGGCGGCGGGGGCCAGCGAGAGGGGCGGGGCGGCCAGGCGGAACGCGGCCGCGTTGTACAGGGCCACGAACGCCCCCATGCCCAACGCCCCCACCACCACCGGCACCACCAGCCCAACCCTCATCCAGGCCGCACCGCCACCCGCCTCCGCGTCCCCGCCTGCGTGCTCTTCGGTACCCACATCGTGCCTTGCCTGCCGATCCTCCGGCGGGCTGTGTCGCGGCGGCTTGTGGCGTACCCCGGAGTCACGGGGGAGGGTCGCGGCCGTGAAGAGCGCGCACACCAGCGCCACCCCCGCGACCGCCGGCAACGACCCGTGCCACCCCAGCGGTTCGGCCGCGAACCCGGCCCCGAGGCGTCCGAGCATGCCCCCGACCGAGTTGCCCGCGATCATCGCCCCCACCGCGCCGGCCAGCCGCGCCGTCCCGACCGCGTCCGCCAGGTACGCCGCCGCCACCCCCGCGAACCCGGCGATCGCCACCCCTTGGATGCCGCGCATCACCAGCAGCACGGGAAAGGAAGGAGCCAGTGGCAGCAGCAGCCCGAGCACCGCCGACACCACCACCGACCACAGGATCACCCGCCGCCGCCCCAGCATCCCGGCGACCCAGGCGATGGGCAGCACCGCGACGGCCAGTGAGGCGGTGGCCACGCCGATGGCCAGGGAAGCGGTTCCCGGATCCAGCCGGTACGCCGCCGCCAGTTGCGGAAGGACCGGCTGCGGCGCGTACAGCAGGGCGAACGACGACAGCCCGGCCGCCGCGACGGCCGCACTGACCCGCCGGGTGTCAACGGAAACGGGGGAAGCTTCAAGAACCACCACCCCCCAAACGCTAAGCAAGGCTAATAAATACGTCTAATACGGAAATAGGCGATAATTCATACTGTGATGGATGAATCCGACGACAAGCTGGCCGCCCGCCTGGCCCCGGCCCTCGCCCTGCTGGCCGCAGTCGGCGAGACCGGCCACGTGACCCGCGCGGCCGAACTCCTCGGCATCCCCCAGCCCACCGCCAGCCGCCGCCTGGCCGCCCTGTCCGACCTGGTGGGCACCCCGCTCGTCCTCCCGTCGGGCCGCGGCATCCGCCTGACCCGAGCGGGCCGTACCCTGGCCGCCGCCTCCACCCGCGCACTCGCCACCGTGACGGCCGCCGCCCGCGAGGTACGCGAGGAGATCGACCCGGGCAGCGGCCGCATCGTCCTCGGCTTCCTGCACCTGCTCGGCCGCACCCTCGTGCCGTCCCTCATCGGCGGCTTCCGCGAACGCAACCCCGGCATCCGCTTCAGCCTCGCCCAGGGCTCACGCCAGGACATGCTGCGCGCCCTGCGCGAGGGCGACATCGACCTGGTCTTCGTCGCCCCCATGCCCCTGGACGACCCCGACCTGATCAGCCGCCCCCTCGCCGACCAGGAACTGGTCCTTTCCGTCCCGCCCGCCCATCGCCTCGCCTCCCGGAGCCGGGTGCGGGTCGGGGAGCTGGAACGGGAGGAACTGGTCACCCTCGAACACGGGTACGGCCTCCGCCAGATCACCGACGACCTGTGCGCGGCGGCGGGCTTCGAGCCGCGGATCGCGTTCGAGGGCCAGGAGACGGAGACCGTACGGGGGCTGGTGGCGGCCGGGCTGGGCGTCGCCATCCTCCCCCGCTCCGACCAGCCCCCTGTCGTCGGCGTCACGGAGGTTCCCCTGTCGCCGGCCCTGTTCAGAACCATCGGGGTGAGCTGGCCCGCGGGCGACCGCCTGACCCCGGCGGCCCGCTCCTTCCGCGACCACGCCTGCGCCAACCTCACCCCCCTCGGCCCCGGCTTCCGCCCACCCACCCCCTCTGCCCCGCCACTCCCCGAAGCCCCACCCAGCGCACCGTAACCGCCGCTCCCCACCCCTAGCGGCGCACGGTGATCGCCGCCGCTCGAGGGACCGTAACCCCGGCCGGTGTGCTGGCTGCTGGCCGTCCGTTCGGGGCTGGGGTCCCTTCGGGGGGAAGGAGGTGGGCCAGCTGCGCTCGCCGCCCGCCGTGCCCGCGGTGCGTGCCGCGCGCGACGCCCGCCGTGCCCGCGCCGCGTGGCGTGCC
>NZ_JBHSPA010000069.1:0-25759 GCF_042656245.1 Nonomuraea insulae | reverse complement strand
AGGCCCGTCAGCCACGACGCCGATCTTTACAAAGGCGCGGAACACCGTTGAGCGGCTGATGCACGGCCGTGCCGGGTTCGACCTGCTGCGCCACCGCATCCTGCTGCAATGAAGATCACTCAGCGCCACCACCGATTACGGGCCAGAGCCGAAAACCGTACAGTCCCGGTCGGTGATTCACATGCCACCGGCACGACGGCCGCGCTGACGTCCGAGGGGCCACGTTGTTTTCTGGGGGACGTGGGCAGCCAGGCAGGTCAGCTGTGTTCGTAGAGCCGAGCTGCTCCCCGTCTTCACGCCGTCCCTGCCCATGGGAGGAGGCAGGCCCTCGGGGCAGGGGAGAGTCGTCCACAGATATGAGGGTCTCCGGGTCTCGCGTGGGGAGCGGGAGCGGAGGTCCCTTCCAGTGAACGTAGCGATCTGCCGGATCCCGGCGACCCTGCCGCGATCGTTGCTACCGAGGAGTGGCCGTCGTGCCGCTGGCGTCTTAAGTGGTCGGAGCCCGTTACGGGCGTTCGACGGCTGAGGCGCGCTCGGAGGCATCGCGGTACCACCGGAGGGTGGTGGCAAGCGCGTCGTTCAGGGGGGTGGCGAGGCCGCCGTAGGCCATGCGGAACTTGGTGTCGTCAACGACCCATCGGTCGGTGAACTGGTAGAGGGTGTGGAGGTACTCCCGCATCGCCGGCTTGATCAGTCCGAACAGCTGCAACGTGGTGCGTCCAGCCGCGAGGGTGCGCGGGCGGTGGCCGGCGAGTTCGTAGACCTGGTCGATGATCTGTCGGGTGGTGCGGGCTGGGGCGACGGGCAGATGCCAGATCGCCCCGGTGGTGCCCGGCTGGGTGCCGAGGTTGATCAACCCGGCGGCGACATCGGGCGTGTACGAGTAGCTGTGCGGTTGGTCGGGGTTGCCCATCACCTGTGCGGCGCGACCGGTCAGCGCGGTGGCGAACACTGTCTCGCCGAGTGCAGAGTGGGTGGTGCCGGGACCGAAGTAGTCCGAGGCGCGACCGATGGCTACCTCGGCTCGGCCGGTGTGGTGCGCCTCGAGGAGTTCGGTGGTCATGGCGGCGCGGGTCGATGCCTTGGTGGATGTGGGACGCGCCTGGAGGGTTTCGACGAGGTCCCGGCCGTGTGTGGGGCCGTAGGCGTAGAGGTTGTCCAGGACGACGAGGCGCGCGCCGGCGGCTTCGGCGCCGGCGAGTACCCCGCGTTGCAGGGGCGGGAGCTCCTCGGCCCAGCGTGCGTAGTTCGCGGCGTTGAGGCAGAAGTAGACGACGTCCGCGCCAGCGGCGGCCCGGGTGGTGAACGCCGGGTCGGTGGCGTCGCCGCCCACGATGTGCGCGCCGGGCAGGTCGCCCTGGCCGGTGCGATTCACGGCGACGACATCGAAGCCTTGGCGGACGAGCTGTTCGACGACGAGGCGGCCGACCTGACCGGAGCCGAACACGACGTGGCGGGTCATGACGCGTCCTCGCCGGTCCGGTTGAGGGCGAGGGGGAGCACGAGGGTCAGGGCGGTGACGACGAGGGCGCCACTGGCGCCGTAGATGACGAACTGCTGGTCGACATCGACACCGATGGCGGTGCTGACCGCCCACCCGGCCGCCCAGATCGCTGCGAGGGCGGGTGGCCAGGCGAGGGCCACGACGCCGAGTCGCGGCAGGAGTACCAGGGCTTGGGCGAGTCCGACGGCGAGGCCGGAGATGGCGCCCTGGACGACGAGCGCGGTGAGGCTGGTGTCGTAGTCGACCATCGTCGCACCGATGCCGAGTCCGGCCATCAGCCCGAGCGTGGTCGCTGCGATCCAGGCAGCGGCGGAGGGACGGTTGCGGCCGAGACCCCAGGCCTGGACGGCGCCGAGGGCGGCACCGGTGATCGCGCCGCTGAGGAGTGCCGCGCCGGCGCTGTCGACGGGTCCGGATACCAGCCAGCCGGCGTAGCCGGCCAACGGGATTCCGAGGAAGGTCGCCATCCACCGGGTGGCGGCTCGGCGTGAGGGGATCTGGGTGCGGTTGGTTGCTGGGGTGATCTGGAGGTTGCGCATGGTGACTCCTTCTGGTTGGTGCTGGCGGGTCAGCCGGCGGAGGTGTGCTGGGCGGCGATCCAGGCCGCGAGGATGTTGTCGGGGTGGTCGCTCAGGTGGTCTCGGACGAGTGCGTCGAGCAGGTCCCCGTCGCCGCGAGCGTGAGCGGCGGCGATGGCGACGAGTTGTCGGTCCCTGGTCGTGGTGGCGTTCCCGGCGGCCCTGGCGAGGAACTCGTCGGGCTGGTCCGCGGTCAGCGCCGCGGCCACGAGCAGCAGTGGATCGCTGTCGGTCTTGGCCCGCTCGAGGATCTCCGGGGGAGCGGTGTCGTCGTTGCCGATCAGCCGGCGGACCAGGTCGTGGATGTCATCGGGCATGGGCCCACTGTTGACCGAGCCGCTGACGATGCGCTGACGCGGACCTGGCGGTCGTGCTCGCGGCGGGCATACCCTCGAGGGGTGATCACCGTGGCTGTGCTCGGGCCCACCGAGGTTCGCCGCGACGGGGAGCGGCTCCCGCTGCCGTCGGGCAAGACCACCGAGGTGCTGGTCCGGCTCGCCCTCGAAGCCGGGCGGCCGGTGCGGGCCGAGCGGATCATCGAGGACCTCTGGGCCGGCGCCGCCACGGGCAGGAACACGCTCCAGTCGAAAGTGTCCCAGCTAAGACGGGCGCTGGCCGAACCAGGTCTGGTCACCAGCGGGAACGACGGCTACACCCTCAACGCCGACCCCGACAGCGTTGATGCGTTGCACGTCGTCGGGCTCGCCGCGTCGGCGACCGCCTCGCGGCGTACTGGTGACGCGGCTGCTGCCCTCGAGGTGTCCACCGAAGGGCTGGCGCTGTTCTGCGGCGACGTGCTGGCCGACGCAGGAGAGGGGGACTGGCTCCAGCCGCACCGCGCGCGCCTGGAGGAGGTGCGCCTCGGTTTGCTGGAGGACCAGCTGGCGGCACGGGTGGACCTGGGTCTCGGTGGCGATGTGATCGGGGAGCTGGAGGGGCTCGTCAGCCAGTACCCGCTCCGCGAGGGGCTGTGGTGCTGCCTGATCACGGCGCTCTATCGGATGGGCCGCCAGGCTGACGCGCTCGCAGCGTACACGCGAGTGCGCGAACTGCTCGTCGACGAGTTGGGCCTCGACCCAGGCCCCAGTCTGCGCGCCCTGGAAGACCAGATCCTGCAGCAGAGCCGGGCCCTCGATTCCGCCGGAGGGCGACCGTCCGTGCTTGCCGGACCGGTCGGTAACCTGCCCGCACTGTCGTCATCGCTGGTGGGGCGGGCGGCCGAGGTCTCCGCGGTCCATGCCCTCCTGCGCCACCGGCGCCTGGTGACGGTTGTCGGGCCGGCCGGCGTCGGCAAGACCCGCCTGGCCATCGAGGTGGCCCGCGGACTCGCGCCACCCGGGGGAGTGTGGCTGGTGCGACTCGACGGCGTCGACACCACCATGTCAATCCCTCGGACGGTCGCGGAGACGTTGCGCCTGCCGGGTGGCAAACAGATGCTGATCGAACGGTTCACCGGCGCCGAGACCGTCCTTGTGCTCGACAACTGCGAACACGTCGTCGACGGCGTGGCCGAGTTGACCAGCGAGCTGCTGGATGCCACGACCCAGCTGCGGGTGCTGGCGACGGGCCAGGTCCGCCTCGACCTGGACGGCGAGACGGTCTACCAGCTGGCGCCGCTGTCGATCGCGGACTCTGTGGCCCTGTTCGCGGGCCGGGCGGCCGAGATCCGCAAGCAGTTCGTGCTGGACGCCGAGACCGCCACGTCTGTCGAGGAGGTATGCCTGTCTCTCGACGGACTGCCCCTGGCCATCGAGCTGGCGGCAGCCAGGGTCAGGTCGCTGTCGGTGCAGGACATCGCCAGACGACTCGATGACCGCTTCGCGCTGCTCCAGGACCCGACCAGCCGTCGCCCCGAGCGGCGCCGGGCGCTGGCCGCGGCGATCGGGTGGAGCTACGAGCTCTTGTTCCCCGACGAGCAGCGAGGGCTGTGGGCGCTCTCCTGTTTCGCGGACGGAGCACCTCTCGACGCGGCGGAGCACGTTCTCACTGCCCTGGGGGTGCCCCAGGCGTCGGTCGTCGACGTCGTCGACCGTCTCGCCGATCGATCATTGGTCAGCGTCGAGGTCACCCCGGAAGGCGCGGTGCGCTACCGGCTGCTCGACAGCATCCGGGACTTCGCGCTCGACCGTCTCCGCGAGTCCGGCCTCGTGGACGACGCGCGCGCGGCGCACGCCGCGTGGCTCGCGGCGGCCGCCGATCGCTGCGACGCGACGGTGCGCGGCAAACGCCAGCCCGATTGCCTTGCCGTGGTCCGGGCAGAACGGGCCAATATCGACGCCGCCCTCACCTGGTCCGCCGAGCACGACCAACAGCTCGGGGTCCGCATCGCGACCGGGTTCGGCTGGACCTGGGTCGTGCACGGCGACGGCGTCGCCGGAGCCACGCACGTCCGAGGCGCGCTCCAGGCGGCTGGGTCGCTCGTCACAGCGAGAGCACGGGCGACCGGTCTGCTCCTCGCGGGATGGCTCGAAACATCGGCCGGCAACCTCGACCAGGCCGAGGCCGATCTCGACGAAGGGCTCTGCTTGGCGAAACAGCTGGCCGACGACCAACTCCGAGCCGACGCCCACCGGCATCTGGCCTTCCTGCGCATCCAGCAGGGCCGCCCGCAGGACGCGCTCGAACTGGCCACTGCGAGCCGCACGGTCTACCGGTCGCTCGGGCTCGACTGGGAGGTGGCCACGAGCCTGGTCCTCGCGTCGTACGCCTCGATCATGCTCGGCGACACCACCAGCGCCACCGAAGCGGCCAACGAAGCGATGCAACTCCTGACCCCCATCGGTGACTCCTGGGCGCTCGTCCATGCCGACGGGATGCTCGGCGCCATCGCCCAGGCCGACGGCCGCCTCGACGAGGCCGCCAGCTTCCTTGCCCGCGCGGCCGCAGCCTCCGAACGCCTCGGGTTCCTCGGTCAGGCGGCTCTCCACCTGACCACGCTCGGGCGCGTTGAGCAGCGAGCCGGCAACACGGTGGCAGCCATCGAAACCCTGGAGCGTGCCCTCGTCGCCGCCGGCCACAGCGGTGACCTCCGGATCGCGGCCACAGCTCGAGTAAACCTTGCCAGGCTGCTGCGGGCCTCGGGCCGGCTCGACACCGCCCTAATCCTGCTCGAACAGACCGACAGGTGGTACCGCGCATCCGGCGGAGGGGACGGTGCCCTACTCACCCGATGCCTGCTGGCCTCACTCTCGTCCGCAACCGGCAGCGCACGCGCCGCCGAACAGTTGGCGTCGGTACTCGAGGAAGCACTCAGTGCCGGGGACGCGGAAGTCCAGGTGCTCGCGTCGGACGCGCTCGCCCGCCTGGCTGCCGACCGAGGTGACCTCAGAGCGGCGCAACGGCTGCTCCAATCCGCCGACGACCTGCGCTCGGAGATCCCACATGTTCTCGACGACCTTGACCGAGTCGACGCCCAGCTCGCTCGGTTACGCATCTCCAGCGGATTCGATCAGCCGGGCGCCTGCTAATCGGGGGTATCACTCCAAGGGCTCTGCCAAGATTCCTGTGGTGACAATGTGTGCCGTTCCATACACGCTCCGTTGCTCTGGATGAGACCGTGAACCGTGTGCAACCGTGACATGGTGAACGTGCTCTTGCCGCACTTGGCCGGGCTATCACCGGCGGCGCCTGGCCGATCGTCCGGTGGACGGGCTGCCCATGGTGATCGAGCTGAGGTTACGACGCCTGGTGTGCATCAACCTGGAGTGCGCGCGGCAGACCTTCCATGAGCAGGTGCCGGGCCTGGCCGGCCGCTATGGGCGTCGCACGCCGGGCGCGACGGCGCTGGTGATCGCGTGCGCGCTGGCGCTGGCCGGAAGCGGGACAACGACTCACTGAAGCAGGACAGTGCGTCGGCGTATTCTCCCTTGTCGACGTAGACGCAGCCGAGCGAGTTGAGCGTGAACCCCTCGCGGGCCCAGGACGCTGAAGTCGATCACCGCAGCTCCTGCCCCTCGCGCATCCGCCCTCCGAACATGGGGCCGAGCCGTTGCAGGTGCGGCTGCCGGGCCGGCCTGCGCCAGCGGGCGGCGCCGACCCCTCGGCCGGCAGGTAGAACCGCTGGCCGGCGCCGACGTCAGCGCCGCTGGCCTCAGGAGGACATCGCCGACCGGGGAGTGGGCCTGGTACGCGCCCCGTAGCCGGTCGGATCGATCATGCTTGGAGTTTCGCTCACATCCGGCCCAGGAAAGGCCAATGCAAGCGCCGATGCTGGTTATGACCATTTGGCATGCCTGAAGGTGGCGGAACGGAAGGTGCGGGAACTGGAGGTGGTGACGTGCCGCCTGAAGATGACGTGCCTGAAAACACATCAGGCGCGATGATAGTGCGCAGGAGTTCGCCGCTGATGGCGGCACGCTGTTCAGGCTGCAGTGCCATCATCTCGGCGATGAGTCGTTCTGCGGCAAGATAACGAGAGAATTTGACCGGCTGGTCGAAATACGCATGCAGATGGCTGGCCGCGCTCTCCTGGGAGCGGATGAAGGTACGGCCGATGTAGCCGGCCAGCGCCGCTGCGATGGCGCCCAGGACGCCGCTGACGATGGTGGACTGCGGATCATCGGCGTACACCGCTATTATGGCGAACGTCAGCAACAGGGCGAATCCTGTGCAGGCCGCGATCTGAGCGTTGCGAAAACTTTGCTGGGCATGGTCGGTGGCGAGCTCGTGGTAGTAGTTCAGCCGCGATTGAGTTGTCGTCCACAGCTTGCCGAGTTCCAGGCGGTCCGAACTCTTCAATGCCCCTTCAGCCGAGCGCAGCTCGCGGAGCGCTTCCTCTCTGCGTTCGTTCTTCTCCTGGCGTCGTCGTGCCGTGATCACGAGCGCCAGCACGGCAAGAATGATGGCTGGAATTCCCATGAACAGCCGAAGCGAGTTGACGCTTTTGGTATTGAGGTAGTCGTAGAAGCCCAGCATCATCACCATGACCATTACGGAAACGATCACGGGAAATAGTGCCTCTCGGATCGGCCGTGAGGGGCGCTGGGGAGGTTGGGGGCCTGTCGGTCTGGCAGCCCCGGATATCTCGGACTTGCGCATGACGTCCATATCTGAATGGTAACCACCGCATTGGCGCCTACACCAGGAACTTTTCTCGCATATTATGATGACGCATGGATGACTGCTACTTCGTGTGCGACAAATTGCGCTTTGCTCCCCCTTGGAAGCCGAGCGGGGATATGCATACCGTTCATCGGGTTCGCCCTGGCCGCCCATGGGGCATCAAGTGTTTCTCGGCTGAGGGATGGAGGTGTGTCCATGGGCTCTTCAGCGGATTTCCTCACGGTTGAGTCGCTGAACAAGGGCTGCCAGGAACTGACCGAAGCAGAACAGGAACAGTTGGCAGCGCTTCTTCGCGCCGCGAGCGCGGATGCCCCGGCAGGGGAATCAGAATAGTCGCGTGGGGGCGGCGTCCTCCTTGAACACACGATCAGGGCCCGCGGCGGCGTCCTGCTGACCGCCGGCGCCGCCGTTCTGACCGGGGTGCTCGACGGCGTCGCCGGTACTCGGTGGGTGTCAATCCGACCAGCGCACGGAAGCGGTGGGCGAAGTACCAACCACATCGCCCACACCCCGCTGGACCCGGCCTGGCAGGGCCGACAATGGACCCGCGGATAGCCTCATCCCGCGGGGCGGCGCATGGTCGCCTCCCCGCTACGTACCTGCGCACCCCCTTTGAGGAACGCAGCCTCAGCTCAGACAGGCCATCCAGCGGCCGTGAGCCGTCCAGCAGTCCACGACCGGGAAGCCGCCGGCACGCGCGACACGCTGGATGTCGCTCACCGACACGGTCGCCCAGCCGAACCAGTCCCCGGCGAGCGGGCCGTGGCGCAGCCGTACACGGTCGACCCGGCTCTTCGTCTCGGGTGCTGCGACTTCGACCACGACGTTCCCACCCGGCCGGACCAATTGCCTGACCCGGCGCAGCAGCGTCTCGGGGTTGCCGCCGATGCCGATGTTGCCGTCGGCGAGCAGCGCCGTCGCCCATCGGCCACCGCCCGGGACCTCGTCGAATACGTCCCGGAGCAGGGCGAACCCTCCCGCTCTGCGGGTGAGGGCGACGGCGCGAGGGGTGATGTCGATGCCGAGCGCCTGAACGCCACGGCGGGTCAGTGCGACGGTGAGCCGGCCGGGACCTGAGCCGACGTCCAGGGCTGGGCTGGTGCACCTGCTCAGGAGCGCCTCGTCGCCGGCTACCGGCTCGAACCAGCGCGCGGTCTCCAGCACGACACGGGTGCCGTCGACGTACTCGATCTCGGCGGGCGCTCCGCCGAGCGCGTCGGCGTAGATCTGCCCGATCACCGGCCCAGCCCTCGTAGTGTGGCGGCGAAGCGGGAGGAGGGCACCTGCTCGGCCACCGCGACCGCGTCCGCCGCAGTGTCGACATCGGTCAGTTCGGGCAGCAGGTGGACGGTAAGTCCCGCCCGATCCAGCCGGTCGAGCTGGAGCTTGCCGGTCTCCGGATGCGACATCGGCACCCCGAGCAACAGCGAAGGGTCCGGCTCGCGCAGGCCGAGCAGCCAGAAGCCGCCGTCCGCGGCAGGCCCGAACACGGCGTCGTGCCGCTCCAAACCCTCCACCGCCTCCCCGAGCAGAGCGGGAGTCACCTGCGGAGTGTCCATGCCGATCAGCACGACGGCTTCCGGCCGGAGCCGGTAGGCGTCGGAGAACGCCGCCGCCAAACGCTCGTCCAAGCCCGTGCCGCGCTGCGGGATCACCACGAATCCGGGGAGCAGCCAGCTGCCCGGCAGCCCGTCCAGGGCGAGTATCCGCTGGCTCGCGGGTGTCGCGGAGACGGTGAGCAGGCTGTCGCGCAGAGCGGCCTCGGCGAGGGCTGCGGCCTGGTCGGGGTTGTACGGCGGGGTCAGCCGGGTCTTGACCCTCCCGGCCACCGGCTCCTTGGCGATGATGATGATTTGGGCCACGTGATCGACAGTAAGGTGACGCAGGGTGCTCAGTCCTTACGACATGCTGACGTCAGCCCATTCGGTCAGGGCGAGCACGGTCCAGGACGGCACTCGTTCGCCCTGGGACGCGGTTGAGCATGACGGACAGCAGCGTGCCGGTGAGTCCGCCGAGCAGGATTTCGCCGACGAGGGACCGGAGGTCGCCCGGCGTGATCGTCCAGCTCGGAGCGTTGCCGAGAAGGATGGGTAGCAGCGTCAGCGTCCAGACGCCCCAGGCGATCAACCCCGCGATCATCCCGCGGACGAGGGCGCCGGCCAGGCGGTCGAGCCGGGCGCCGAAGGCCCCGCCCAGCACGGTGCCGAGGAGCGCGGAGTGAGCCAGGAAGAGCGCCCACTGCCTGGCGTCGATCACGCCGACGACGGTCATCAGGCAGGCCACGAGCAGGCCCGCCACCAGCCCGGCCAGCAGACCGAGCAGCAGACCGAGCAGCCCGGTTCCGGCCCTGAGCCGGGGAACGAGCGCGGCGAGCCCGAGCGCGGCCAGGACCAGCAGCAGATTGCGTAGGTAGTCGAGCGGGAGGATGGAGGGGTTGTCGGCCCGCCGGCCCAGGGCCAGCACGGTCGGCAGAGTCGCCAGCGTCACCGTGCCGGCCACGACCGCGGCCGCCTTCGCCCACCGGCCCGTGCGGCCCAGGACCAGCCCGGCCAGCAGGACCGCGGGCGCCAGGATCGCGTCATGCGCCACCAGGACGCCGCCGAACCACCACGCCCAGCCGATCGGATCGCTGTCCATGACCAGCCCGGCGAAGCCGAGCCCCACCAGCGCGACGCCGGCGACGTAGCCGATCCACCTCATGCGACCCTCACCTTCGCGACCCACTTGGTCTGCATGACACCCGGCCGGTTGGGCGCGATCAGCCGTGCCGGGTAACCGTGGTCGGCGTCGAGCGGGCGGCCGTTGAGCTTGAGCGCGAGCAGGGTCAGCGGATCGTTCCAGTGCGGTGGCCGTACCTCGCTGCTGCGGTAGTAGCCGCGCTGTTCGAGTGACTCGACCGTCAGGAACGACTCCGGAGAGCCGCCGGCCAGGGCGATCAGGTCACGCAGACGTACCCCCGACCATTCGCACTCCACGCTCCAGCCCTCCACGCACGCGATCGGCAACCTGACCGTGTGCTGCGGCATCCGGGCGAGCTCGTCGTAGCTCAGCGACAGCCGCGTACGCACCGCTCCCATCACGACCAGCCGGTACGCCGGATCGCGGCTCGTCGCCGTCACCCCGGCCGCCACCGCCGACCGGTTGACCGGCACACCCTGCGACCCGGCGTCCGGGTCACGCGGCGCCAGCACGGCCAGCCGCTCCAAGGGCGTCACCGCCTCGCCGGCGGTCGCCAGCGCCGCCAGGCCCGAGGCCGCGGCGATCGTGTACAGGAACCGGCGACGGTCCTGGTCCCGCACACGCGTCCACAGGTGCCGCCGGACCTTGGCCCACTCGTTGACGACGTGGATGACGAGCGCGCCGTAGACGATGAACGCGGTCCAGTAGTGCGCCTGGACGAAGCCGAACGGCCACAGGTAGGTGTAGGCGATGTTGAACAGCCCGGTGACGAGCTGGAACAGCGCCCCCGCCACGAGCAGGAGCACGGACAGCCGCTCGGCGGCGTGCCCGGCCGAGCGCAGCGGCGGCCACTGCCACAGCTTCGGGTAGACCGTCCACAGCTTGGCCAGCAGGAGCGGGACCGTGGCGATGCCACCGATGACGTGCAGGCCCTGGGTGACCCGATAGAGGTTGACCGGCCGCGACGGCCACAGCAGCCAGGCAGGCGGATGCTGGGTGAAGTGGCTGAACAGACCGGTGGCGAAGGCGACGGTGAAGCTGATCCCCAGCCACATCCCCAGCTTCGCCGCCACCTGCTCGGAGCGCAGCCGGCTGGTGAACCTGCCGGACAACGACTCGCCGAACGCCTCGACGGCACGTATCAAGCTCATGCATCGGAGCCTGTCACCGTGAGGAGCGGGCAGAGCCGCCGCAGCGGGTGCCGTCCGCACTCTGTAAGGAATCGCCCCGGCCGGGGCGATCGGGCATGGGCGAATGCGTACCGTGACGAGGCATGAAAGGCGACGTAAGCGGTAAGGACAGCAACATCCGACATCGGCTTCGGGGGGATCAATGCCGGATACGCCGCCCAGACGCGCCCGTGGGCGTGACGCGACCGGCGGGGAGACGCGCTTGGCGGCGTGGTTGCGTGGCGGGCCTCCCGGGCCGTTCCGGCCCGGGTTCTGGCGGAGCCCGCTGCGTGGCCCGTGGCTCACGTCAGTGCTCGGCCTGGTCCTGCTGGTCGGGCTGGTCATCGTCGCGGCCACCGGTCTGTTGTCGTACGCCGCCTACGAGCCGCGACTGCCGGGAAACGACACCACCCCCACCAAGGGCCTGCTGGGCTTCTACCTCTTCGACTGGCCCACGAATCCGGTCTGGATGTACCGGCTCACCCAGGGCGCCCATGTCATCGTCGGGCTGACGCTGGTGCCGGTGCTGTTGGCCAAACTGTGGTCGGTGATCCCGAAGCTGTTCGCCTGGCCGCCCGCGCGCTCGATCGCCGAGGCCGTCGAGCGGGCCAGCCTGGTGCTCCTGGTGGGCGGCGCGGTGTTCCAGTTCGTCACCGGGATCCTCAACATCCAGCTCTTCTACGTCTTCCCGTTCTCCTTCTACCCGGCGCATCTGTACGGCGCGTGGATCTTCCTGGCCGCGCTCGTCGTCCACGTCGTCGTGCGCCTGCCGAAGGCGATCGGCGCGGTGCGCTCGCGGGACCTGCGCCGTGAGCTGCGCACGGGCCTGAAAGGCACGCGGCAGGAACCGCCCGACCCCGATGGCCTGGTAGCCGCGGATCCGGCGCCGCCCACCATGTCCCGGCGCGGGCTGCTGGCGTTCGTCGGCGGGGGTTCGGTGATGATGTTCGGCTTGTCGGTAGGTCAGACGGTGGACGGGCCGCTGCGCCGTACCGCGTTGCTGGCGCCGCGCGGGCGGGAGTACGGCACCGGGCCCAACGACTTCCAGATCAACAAGACGGCGGCGAGCCTGGGCATCACCGCGGCGGAGACGGGCGAGGGGTGGCGGCTGGTGGTCGCCGGCGCGGACCGGCTCCACCTGTCCCACCAGGACCTGCTGGCGATGCCGCTGCACACCTACGCCCTTCCGATCGCCTGCGTGGAGGGGTGGTCGACCGAGCAGACCTGGACCGGCGTACGGCTCGCGGACCTGGCCCGCCTGGCCGGAGTGCCGCCCGGCTCGGCGGGAGTCACGGCCAGGTCGTTGCAGCGCGTGGGCTACTTCGGCCAGGCGTCGCTCAGCGCCGGGCAGGTGGCCGACCCGCGCTCGCTGCTCGCGCTGCGGGTGAACGGCGCCGACCTGTCGCTCGACCACGGATACCCGGCGCGGATCATCGTGCCGAACGCCCCTGGTGTGCACAACACGAAATGGGTGCGCGAACTCGACTTCCGCGAGGAGAGGCGGTGAACCGGCGGGTGAACGTCTACGGCGCCCCCCTGTGGCACCTTCTTGTGCTGGTGGCCTGCTTCGTGGTCGCCGGCTATGCCGCCACCCGGGTGGTCGCCGCCGGCATCTGGCTGGGGTTCGCCGCGTGGTTCGTGGGCGCGATCATCCTGCACGATCTGGTGCTGTATCCCTTGTACTCCGCGGCCGACGCCGCCACCCAGGCCCTGACCAGGCGAGTATCGCGCCCACGCCGGACGCGGCGGCCCGCCGTGATCAATCACCTGCGGGTGCCGGCCGCGCTGTCCGGACTGCTGCTGGTGGTGTGGTTCCCGCTCATCCTCCGCGGCGCCGAGCGCACCTATCGCCCGGCGGTCGGCCTGAGCACCTCTCCTTATCTCGCGCGGTGGCTGCTGGTCACTCTGGTGCTCTTCGGCGTCTCAGGGCTCCTGTACGCGGTGCGGCACGCCGTGCTGAGCAGGGCGGATCGTTGAGCAGCACGCGTGTGACACAGCCTGCGACGACCGCGAGCGCCGCGACAGCGTAGGCGGCAGTTCCGAGGCCGGGTTGAGGGCTCAGGTAGGACACGGCGCCGGCGAGCGGGATGGTGAGCCATTCCCAGCGGCCGTCGAGGGTGGCCAGCGCGACGACCAGCAGGGCGTACCAGGAGTATCCGGGCGTGAAGACGAGGAACGCGGTACCGGTCACCACCAGGGCTCCACGCCACGGCCGGTGGGCATCGCCCCGGCGAAGCACGAGCAGGACAACGGCCGTGAGAACGGCGAGGGCGGCGGGCAGGGCCCACGCATCGGGCAGGACCAGACGGAGCACCGCGTAGCGGCGGTCGCCGCCGGTGCCGGCATAGCCTTCCTCACCCAGGTAGCCGAAGAGATAGCCGAGGACCGACGCGTGGGACGCCAGCGTGTACGGCAGATACGCGAGCGTCACGACGAGGAGGGCGGGCCCGAAGATCGCCAGGGCGTCGATCGCGCGCCGCCGCGCGGGAGGCCCGTCTCTGGCCAGGAGCCCGGAGAGCATCCCGGGTGCGGCCGTGGCGGGCAGGAACTTGACGGCGGTTGCCGCGCCGAGCAGCAGGCCGCCGCCGGCTCTGTGCCGGTTCGCGATGATCAGGGCGATGACGGTGAGCAGGACGCCCAGCGCGTCGACATGGGCGTTGTTCGCCGACTCGATCGGAACCGCGGGGCACCACGCCCACCAGGCGGCCCGCGAGGGAGCCCTGGGCCGGAGCGCGGTCAGCAGGATGAGGGTCGTCCCCAGCGCCAGCAGCGCTCCGCCGATCTGGAGCGGCTTGTGCCGCGACCCCTCGGGCGAGAGCCGGTGCACGACCCAGAAGTACGCCTCCGCCAGTGGCGGGTAGATCGTGTGGACGGTGGAGCGGTTGATCCGCGTACACGATCGGATGCCCTCGCCGGACGGGATCGGGTAGCGGTCCGGGCCATCGCAGCCGGCGCCCTCTGGGAAGAGCCAGCGGTCGCGCAGCCGCGTGAGCGCGGGGTCGGCCGGGGCGTGGTCATAGGGAGAGACGCCCGCCGCCTGCACCCGGCCGTCCCAGGCATAGCGGTAGGAGTCGGTGCTGGTGGCCGGAGGCGCGAGGAGGCCCGTGGCGGTCACCGCGAGGCCTCCGGTGACCACCAGGAACGCTGCCTGGCGCCCCGGTACCTTGCGCAGGGTCCACACCGCCGCGGCGAAGAGCGCCCACGCGAGCGCGTACCGCCAGAGCAGGCCTGCGCGGTCGGTGTAGAACGTGCCCCCGGTGATCGTCAGCGCGAGCACGCAGACCAGGCAGAGGAGGAGAACGGCCGCGCCGGCGAAGCGGCGGCGGGCCACACCGTCCGGCGTCATGTCCCGCCCTGCCCATGGCGCCGGAACAGACCCTCCGACGGCCACACCGTCCGGCGTCATGTCCCGACCCGCCAAAGGCGCCGGAACAGACCCTCTGAGACTGGCATCCGAGGGGTCAGGCCAGCGAGGCGTCGGCGAACTCCTTCATCCCTTCGGCGAATCCGACGCGCGCCCGAAAGCCGAGTTCGGCCGCCGCCCGGTGTGGTGCGGCCACGATGTGGCGAACGTCGCCCAGCCGGTACTCCCCGGTGGTGACCGGCTCAGGGCCGCCCCGCTGCGCCGCCAGCGCCGAGGCCATCTCGCCGACGGTGTGCGGCTCGCCGCTGGCGATGTTGTAGACGGTCAGCGTTCCGGGCTCGCCGCGGGTGAGGGCGGCGACGTTGGCGTCGGCGACGTCGCGGACGTGGACGAAGTCGCGCATCTGCCCGCCGTCCTCGAACACCCGCGGTGGGCGACCGGCCTCCAGCGCGGACCGGAAGATCGCCGCGACGCCCGAGTACGGTGTGTCCCTCGGCATCCTGGGGCCGTACACGTTGTGGTAGCGAAGGGCGGTCGCCATCGCGCCGGTCTCGCGCGCCCAGTTGGCGGCCAGATGCTCCTGCGCCAGCTTGGTGGTGGAGTACGCGTTGCGCGGATCCACCGGCGCGTCCTCGTCGATGGCGGCGAAGGCCATGCTCTCACCGCATCGGGGACAGCGGGGTTCGAAGGACCCTCGCGACAGGTCCGCGGCGGATCGAGGACCGGGCCGTACCCGGCCGTGCCGCGCGCACTCGTAGGCGCCCTCGCCGTAGACCACCATCGAGGACGCCAGCACCAGCCGTCCGACACCGTGCTCCGCCATCGCCGCCAGCAGCACGGCCGTCCCGTACACGTTGACCGAGGCGTAGTCCGGCAGGTCCGCCACGTTCACGCCGAGCCCGACCTTGGCCGCCTGGTGCACGACCACGTCGACCTCCGGCAGCAGCCGATCGAGAACGGCCGAGTCGCGAACGTCGTCGCCGGACCGAAGGTCGAGTCCGGCCACCTCGTAGCCGCTCGCCTCCAGCGCCTCGACCACATGACTCCCGATGAACCCGGCCGCACCGGTCACCAGCACCCTCGTCATAGCGCCGCCCTGAGCCCGGCGAGCGCGGCTGCGTAGCATGACCGCGGGGTCACCGCCGCAACCTCGATGTCCCGGCCGTTCGCTGGATTCACGCCGCCCCCTCCCGCCGGGCCATGACCCGGCGCATGTCGCTGATCGCCCGCAGTGTGCCGCGTACCGTGCCGGTCACCTTCGACCTGCCCTCGCGGGGTAGATAGTCCACCTTCGTCTCGCGGATGCGCCAATCCGCCGCCCCGGCACGAAGCACCATCTCCAATGGATAACCGAAACGCCGGTCGACGAGCCCCAGCCGGAGCAGCGCGACACGTCCGCACGCTCGCATCGGCCCCAGATCGTGCAGCGAGGCACCGGTACGGCGGCGCAGCCTCCGAGCCAGCACCGCGTTGCCGAGCCGGGCGTGCACCGGCCATGACGCGCCCGGCCGGAGAACACGGCGGCCGAGGACGAGGTCGGCCGTACCGGACACGACAGGTCCGCTCACCCGAGGCAGCTGACCGGGGTCCAACGACGCATCGGCGTCCATGAAGCAAACGACGTCCGAGACTGCGGCGACCAGCCCCGCATGGCATGCCGCGCCGAACCCGCGCCGGGGCTCGCACACCACCATCGCACCGAGCCCGGCCGCGATCTTCGCGGACTCGTCGGTCGAGCCGTTGTCGACCACGATCGGGCGAAAGCCGTCCGGCATCCGCCCGAGCACCCACGGAAGGGCCGCCGCCTCGTTCAGGCAGGGCAGCACCACGTCGATCTCCACGCCGCCGACGCTAACGCGACACCTTGGTCCACACCCTCGCCAAGAGGTCCGCCTTTCCGAGAAATGACCAGGTCATAGCTATCGGGCTCAAGCGGATCCCTGACCGTCAGCGTCATCAGGCCCCGAAGGGAGCGGAGGCCCGTTCGGAGATCTCGTCGAGTGCTGGAGAGCACCGGCCTGGTCTGCTCCGATTCGGCGGCAAGCAGCAGCTGTACGTCAAGGCGCTGCTGCGTCATGTCGAGCAGCGGTCGTGGCCGGTGTTCGACCGGCCGGCCGCCGATGAGTTCGCCTCGGATGCGCTCGTAACCCCAGCGCGGATTCTCCCGCGCCATCTGCTGGATCAACGCTACGACCGCCGGATCGGTCGCAGGCCGTCCCATCCTCCGGTTCGGGTGGGTCCAGTGCCGTGCGATCAGAGGCCGGTGCCAGCGCGGCAGCGTCCCGGCGTCACCAGTCGGGGCGCGCAGTGCCGCCGGCAGTCTCCGGGCCAGTAACGTCAGCCAGCCCACAATGCGGCAGTGCCGGGACCACTGTCCCAGGCGTGGTCGTCAACTCCGCGCCTGATCCGGCCCATGTGCGGATCGGGATGAAGCTGCGGCTGACGACCTTCCCGATCGGTGGTGTCGGCATCAACGACATCGGCATCCTCGGTGCCGGCAATCTCCTCGGCGGTGCCGCGAACTTCGGCCAGAACCTGCAGAAGCAGATCGGGCAGACCGGAGCGCCGGTGTACAACGTGGCCAACGCCAGGTCCTGCCGGACGTCAACACGCTCAGCAGGCTGGCGGCCGACCACGCGTATGAGCATGCCGGTGTGTCGCCGGAAGACCTCGACCTGGTCGAACTGCACGAATGCTTCGTAACGGCCGAACTCGTGCACTCTGTGCGCGCCGGGAGGGGCCGTCGCGGCAGGCAAGTCGTTGCCGTGGTCCAGCTCGCCGACGGGAATCATGACAGCGAACAGGTGTCCGGCGAACTGGACGCGCACTGCCGCTCGTCGCTGACCCGGGCCAAATGCCCACGCCGGTACGAGTTCGTCGAGACGCTGCCGCGCACGGAAACCGGTAAACTCCTGCGCCGCGTCATCCGGGAGACCCTGCGTTCGTCGAGCGGTCGAGACGATGGTGCGTGATATAAATACTGCCGTGGCCGACGCAGATTCGCAGGTCCCGGTCCCGATCGAGATGATGACGAGTCGTCAGCTCGCCCGCAGGGCAAGGCTCATCGAGACCGTGATCGCGCTGGTCGCCGAATCCGGCACGACCTCGATCCAGATGCGGGACGTGACCGACCGGTCCGGGGTCGCACTGGGCACCGTCTACCGGTATTTCAGCTCGAAGGACCACCTCCTGGCCGCCGCATTCTTCGAGTGGCAGGGCAAAGTCACGCGCAGGATCATGTCGTCGAAGCGCGATGAGAACGTCGATTCCCTGCCGCTGATGAAGGATTTCCTGCGCCGCGTCCTACAGGCGTTCGATCGAGCTCCCGGCATGGCCGCGCTCATGATGCAGGTGACGGCCTCGTCCGATCCGGATGTTCAGCAAGTGATCGGGCAGGGAAGTAACGCCTTCGATGCCGCGTTCGATCACCTGCTCGCGGCGGAACCCCGCGATGACCTCTCCTACATCCGGCTCGCGATCGGCTGTGTTCTGGTCGACGCGGTCAATCGCATGTCCAACGGACGGGCCACCCTTGCGGAAACGCTGCCCCAGGTCGAAGGTGTCGCCGACGTCCTGTTGAGCACGCGTGCCCGGCGTGCCGCTTCGTCGCGAAAGTCTCGCTCGCAGCACGCTTCGGCCTGATCCGGGGCGACGACGCCTCTGTCGTCGATAGAAGCTGGTTTCATGTTTGCGACTGATCGCGTCCGATATATCCGCCTCACATGGACATTCATGTTGCAAGATCTGAAACGGCGTTCTAGGTTGATGTTGTCAGGGGTCCCCTCGGAGCTGTGGGACAACGTCCGATCCGGCGCTGAACGGATCGTCGACCGTAGCCGAAAGAGCACACATGAAACTGCACCGCACGCCGCACTCACCTGTTTGCGACAGGGAGATCTCCAGTGCCGAGTTCTGGAACTCGTCCTTCGCCGAACGCGAGGAGACATTCCGGTGGCTTCGCGAGAACGCGCCGGTGAGCTGGCAGTTGCCGTTGGAGGAGCGGGACGTGCCCGCCTCCGTCCACGGCGAGGCGGGATTCTGGGCGCTGGCGCTGGCCGAGGACATCAGCTTCGTCAGCCGCAACCACGACCAGTTCAGCTCCGAGCTCGGCCTGCCCTATCTCTCGCCTCGCGCTGAGGGAGGGTCGCCGTTGCCCGCGTCCCTTCTGGAACTGGACCCGCCGCGGCACACCGCGTACCGCAAGGTGCTCAGCTCGGCCTTCACGCCGAAGGCGATCGGGCTGCTGACCGAGCAGATCGAGCAGCGGGCCGAGCAGATCGTCGACCGCGTTGTCGGAGCGGGCTCGTTCGACTTCGTCGCCGAGGTGTCGTCGAAACTCCCGATGCTGACCGTGGCGGATCTCATCGGCATTCCGGAGGACCAGATCACCGCGTTCGCGGAGGCCGGCAACAATCTCGTCGAGCGCGGCGATCCTGAAACCTTGACCAAACTGCCCGCCGGCGTGACTCCGCAGGATTGGGGGAACCAGCAGGTCGCCTTCTTGATGGGAATGGGTGCCGAGCTGGCTGATGCCCGGCGTGCGCATCCCAAGGACGACATCATGACCAGGCTCGTCACCGCGGATGTCGACGGGCGCAAGCTCGACAACGTGGACATCGGCGTCATGATGCTCCTGTTGAGCGTCGCTGGGAACGACACGACCAAGCAGACGACCAGCCACACCGTCGTCAACCTGGTTCAGCACCCTGAGCAGCGGGACTGGCTGCTCGAGGACTTCGACGGCCGGATCATGGGGGCGATCGAGGAGTTCCTGCGCTACGCGACACCGGTTCTGACCTTCGCGCGGACCGCGACCCGGGATGTCACCATCCGGGGGGTTGAGATCACCGCGGGGGACAAGGTCGGGCTGCTCTACTGCTCGGGCAATCGGGACTCGACGGTGTTCTCCGATCCGGAGACCTTCGACATCACCCGCCCGCCGACCCGGCACATCGCGTTCGGGGGTGGCGGCGCGCACTACTGCATCGGAGCCGGCGTCGCGAAGGCACAGTTGCGGGCCCTGTTCCGGCAGATCCTCACCAAGCTGCCCAAGATGGAGGTCGGCGAGCCGGTCCAGTTGATCGGCGGCGGCATGAACGGCATCAAACGCCTTCCGGTCACGGTCAGCTAGGCAACGACGCGATGGTGACGACCAAGGCCGCTGTGTTGCGGACCCCCAATGGCCCGTTCGGCCTCGAGAACATCGACGGTGCCGGTGGGGTGGGGCTCGCGGCGGTGATGGCCGCCGGCGCGGAGGACATCGTCGCGGTCGACATGCACAAGGGGCGCCTGGATACCGCAGCGCGGTCCCGGGGGAGTTCATCCCGATCCTGCTCCAGTTCTGGCGCGAAGGCAGATTCCCGTTCGACAAGCTGATCCGCACCTATCCACTCGCCGAGATCAACGAGGCCGAAGCCGATTCACTGTCGGGGGTGACGATCAAACCCGTCCTGATTCCGGACGGCGACTTGAGCCATCGCGATGGAAGGCAGCGCATGAGCAGGCAGCGCAACGAGGCGATACCGCGCGACGGTCGACGGTAGAGATCTGTCCACATCGGCTACCTTCGGGGTGATCAATCCGGCCACCGGCAAGGTGTTCGCGCACGCGCCATCGGTCGGGGCCGATCAGCTCGACCACGTTTTCGGCGCGGCCCAACGTGCGTACGAGAGCTGGAAGGACGACGAGGCGGCCCGCCGCGCGGCAATGCGCGCCACCGCCGACCGGCTCGAATCGGCCGCTGACGAACTCGCGCGTTCGCTGGGCGCTCTACCCAGCGGGCGGCGGCGTCGACCGGCTCTCCCGCCAGATTCCCTACACGGTCGCGGCGGACATCATGCTCACCGGTCGGCACATCGACATGGCCGAAGCCGAACAACCGGGCCTCGTCGGCCACGTCGTGCCCGACGGGAAGGCGTTGGAGACCGCGCAGGGGATCGCGGCCTCGATCGCGGCCAACGGCCCACTCGCGGTCGAGGCGGTCGTACGCACCCTGCGCAACACGGCCGCCATGTCCGAATTGCAGGCTTTCGCCGTCGAACAGCCACACATCGCCGCGATCTTCGGTTCGGACGACGCGAAGGAAGGCCCGCGGGCCTTCGCCGAGAAGCGACACCGGTATTTCACGGCCGATGAACAAGTGAGTTCCGATCGATTCGGAAGCAGGCACGCTCCTGGGTAGGAGAAACAGATGACGACCACGGCGAAGTCGGCGCGTCACATCGAGCCTGGCACGTACCAGGCGTATATGCACGACTGTCCCGCGGTGGCGTTGCTCTCGACGATCAGCAACCGACTGCACAAAATCGCTTGAGCGCCCGCTTAAGAGATGATCTTTGCTCTCAAATACTTGCAGGTGAGACCGTCGGACGTGATTTTCGGCACTCGCAATGCCTGGCAGCGCCGCTTCATTATCGGCGTTCTCGGCCGTGGCGGACGCGGCCACGCCGTCGGCGACCCGCTTGATCCCGACGTTGGTGCCCAGGCCGTAGACGCACAACAGCAGGCTGCGGCGCAGCACGTCGGCGTCGGTGACGGTACGCGAGGCGTCACCGGACAGGTCACTGGCCATCGGTCACGAGGTCGGTCGCGATGGTGGCGAACTCGCCGATCAGGGGGTTGCGGCGGGCGCTGTCCCAGGCCAGGCACACCTGGTTCGGCGCGATGTCGGTGACCGGGACGTAGGTGACATCCGGCCGGGTGTAGAAGGTCACCACCGACAGCGGCAGGACAACGACGCCGCGGCCCGCGGCGACGTGTTCGAGCTTCTCCTCCACAGCGTGGAAGACCGGCCCAGTACGACGCCTTCCCGGCCGCCGCAGCTCGGTGGCGATGTCGCGCCATTCGGGAACAGCATCGGGGTCTTGGAGGAGGTGCTCGTCGGCGAGGTCGGCGATGTCCGTCATGTCCTTGCCCGCGAGACGGTGGCCGGTGGGCAGCACCGCGACGCGCGGCTCGCTCATCAGCGGCCGGACCCGCAGCCCGCGCTGGTCGATCGGCAGGCGCACGTAGCCGATGTCCACCCGCCCGTCGTGGATGGCCTCGGTCTGGTCGTCCCAGGTCGTGCGCACCACCTCCACGGTCAGACCGGGGTGACGTTCGCGCAGCGTCCGCACTGCCGCAGTGACGATCAACCCGGGCATGAATCCGACGGTGAAGCTGTCGGCGCCGCGTGCGGCGCGAGTGGCGCGGCGGCGCAGCGCCTCGGCCGAGGCCAGCAGCGGGCCGGCGTCGGCGAGCAGTTGCTCGCCAGCAGGGCTGAGTTCGGTGGCCCGCCTGGTGCGTACGAAGAGCTGAACCTTGAGCTCGAACTCGAGTGCCCGGATCTGGCGGGACAGCACGGGTTGCGCGATGTGGAGTGCCTCGGCCGCCCGCCCGAAATGCAGCCGCTCGGCCACCGCAACAAAATATCGCAGCTTCCGCAGGTCGACGTCCACCAGCGCATCCTCCCGCCTTTGATGCCTATAGGGTATTACAGGCGGGGTAGAGGGTCTTGGACTGCGGCGATGGGCCTGGCCCATCGTAGAGGGGTAGCAATCCCCGTATCCAAAGGACAGAGTCATGGATCTGCAGGATCAACGCGTCGTCGTGCTCGGCGGCACCTCGGGCATCGGGCTGGCCACAGCGGAGGCGGCCGCGCGACAGGGCGCCGTGGTCACGGTCGCCTCCAGCCGGCGGGCCGGCGTCGACGACGCACTCGCCCGGCTGCCCGACCGCTGCGACGGCCGCGTCGTCAACCTCACCGACGCCCCGGCGGTGGGCCGGCTCTTCGACGACCTTGGCGAGTTCACCCACTTGGTCTACACCGCCGGTGAGCCGCTGACGCTGATGCCGCTGGACACGCTCGACCTGGACGCGGCACGGAGTTTCTTCGCGCTGCGCTACTTCGGCGCGCTGGGGGCGGTCCGCGCCGCGCTGCCGTACCTGCGCAAGGAGGGTTCGATCACCCTCACCACCGGTACCGCCAAGGACCGGCCCGGCCCGGGCTGGGCGGTCGCGGCGAGCATCTGCGGTGCCATCGAGGCGCTGACCAAGGCGCTGGCCGTCGAACTCGCACCCATCAGAGTGAACGCCGTGTCGCCCGGCTTCGTACGGTCCCCGCTGTGGTCCGGGATGGGGGAAGAGGAGCGCGAGTAGATGTACACCGGCGTCGGCGCCGCGATCCCGGTGGGACGGGTCGGCGAGGTCGAGGACATCGCCCGAGCCTACGTGTTCCTGATGACAGAGCCATTCGCCACCGGGACGGTCCTCACCGTGGACGGTGGGCACGTCCTCGTCTGATCCCTTTTGTGTCAAGCGGCTGCCCCTCTCCGGCGTACTTGGCCTGCCCCCAATGTGGGTTCTGGGCATATGTGGGCTGCCCCCCAAGCGGAACCGGCGCGGAGTGAGCCAGTCCGCCGGCTCCACTTCATGCTGCCGCGCTGGCGGCAAGTGCGGGAACGTGAGCTGCCGACGGTGATCGAAGAGCTGGAGGCGCTGTTGCCGGACGCTCAAGTTGAGGATGGGCTGGTCGGTTGCGGCGGTAGGTGCAGGTCCTTTGGGTTGGTTGCCGAGGTATGCGACGGCGTTTTTCGATCGTGGCGCGTAGCCGGTCGGTGCCGGCGGCCAGTGCGGAGGCGATGAGCGGGTTCGCGGCGAGCTGGTCGGATCGGTGCAGGGTCCGCAGTGCTGCTTTGACCGCCGCGCCGAAGCGGCCGCGGTCCAGTGGCGGCGGGCAGACCTGCGCACAACCCTCGAGCACGCCCACACCTGGGAGGGCTCTACGTGGCCGCTCGCACACGACCGGTGGGCGCCCGATCAGTCAGAAGGGCCCCGGCACCGCGCGTGAGAAGTGCGCGGCCGCTCCGACGACGACCAGGAAGACCGTATCGCTCGGCATCGTGACATGCGTTGCCAGCGTGTTCTCCTCCGTCTCGAAGTCGAACGTCTTGCCCACACCGTGGCCGGCCTCAAGGCCACCCCAGAGGGGGAGCAGCGGCAGTACTGAGCGGAGCCACCTGGCCCGGATCCAGCCTCGCGTGATGCCGCCGGATCCGCCCACGCAACCGCTGTAGCCGGGTATGGCCTGCATCATGGCGAGGGTGACCAATTCGGCATCGCTCAGGCGGGGCGTAATGCCGACCGGCGGGCGCCACAGCGCCAGGTCGGGATGCTCTTTCAGCATGTCGTCGGTCGTCGCATAGAGTGCTGTCGCGAGGGTGTCCACGTCGTTCGTCACAAAACGATCTTGGAAACCCTCGTTCTCGTCTCCGCAGGCACCCCTTGGACCACACCACCAGGAGGAAGCAGTGTCATACCCGCAACTGCTCACCCCCGAGGAGAAGCTCGCCGACGCGAAGAAGCTGTTGAGCCTCCCGCGTATCGTCGTGATCTGCGGCTCCACCCGCTTCATGACCGAGATGACCGAGGCCGATCTGCGGGAGACCAAAGCCGGGAAGATTGTCGTCAAACCGGGCTGTGACATGAAGTCGCCGCACGAACTTTGGTCCGATCCTGTCGAGGCCGACGCGCTGAAGGCTCGACTCGACGATCTGCACCGGGCGAAGATCCGGCTCGCTGATGAGGTGCTCATAGTCGGCGACTACATCGGAGACAGCACCCGAGCCGAACTCGCCTACGCCCGGTCGCTGGGCAAGCCCGTGCGGTTCACGCACCCCGAAGTCGACCCTGACGCCTGACCGCCCGCTGCCACCTCGACAACCAGGGCCGCCAGCCCGCCGCCTGACCGTCTCGCGGTGGCTTCGGCCGCCGACCACCCCGCACTCTCCGCGGGCATCCCTTGGAATTGATCATCTAGACCCGACGAGAAAGTCGGCTCGGACAGATCCACCCTCCTGGCAATCATCTCCGAACGGCAACGCCTAGCGGCCCCTACCTCGATGCTTAGATGGTGGACATCCGTCGTCGCAGGTCAAGCTCATTCGTTCTCGACTTCGCCTCCGGGCGCTCCAGCTTGACCTGCTCCGCGTCGATCACGTGGGCCGGCTGGCGCCGTTCGTCGAACGTAATGCCGAGGACGCCCCCGACGAACCGCAAAGACTGCACTCCGTCCTGTTCGCCGGCACCCGGGCAGGCAGCGCAAGGGGCGCGTGACACTCAGCTGGCCCAGGTCGTCGGGCGGTGTGAGACCGAGACCGCGACCCAGCTCCTGTGGTTGCGCACCCGCATGAAACAGGCGGCGCCGCAGGCGCTCCTCGTGTCAGTCGGGTAGCGCCTCACTTCTGGGTGTTGATCAACGGGGTTGACCTGCTGGTGCGGCAGGGCTGTGCAGTAGGGACAGGACGGCGCGTTCGATCGGTCCGTGGGTGGCCAGTTGGCCCTCCTCGGTCTCAGAGCCGAGCTCGGTCAGGGAATGGCCGATGGTGCAGCCCCGCTGATATGCCTCGATCACGCGAGGGTCCACATAGGAGGCTCGGGCCACGGCGGGGTGTTGTCCAGATAGTCGGCGACCTCGCGTATCACCCTGGTCACCGCCCGTCTGCGTCCGGTCCTGCTCCGGGCCCGCGCGGAGACGGCAAGGCCGACGGCCGCCAGGACGGTGGCGTGCCAAGTGCGGAAGTCCTTGGCCGTCACCTCGAAGTCCATGGTCTGGCGCAGGTAGTCGTTGATGTCATCGCTGCGCACGTCGATCCACGTTCCGTCCGCCCGGTAGCGCAGCAGATCACCCTTCTCGCCGGTGCGGTGCAGCGCGGCAACCACCTTGCACACGTCGGCGTCGCGAATCTCCACCTCGCGTGCTTTGCCGCCCTTGGCCGGATAGGAGCACACCACCCGCCCCTCGTCACAGATGACGTGTTCCGTCCTCAGCGTGGCCAGGCCGAAGGTTTCATACGATTCACCGCCCACCCGGAAGAAGCCGATGTCGAGCATCCGGGCCGCCGCGGCGAGCACGCGTTCACGGGGCATGCCACGCCGGCCGAGGTGATCGGCCACTTGCTCGCGGAATCGTGGCAGCCGCCTGGCCATCTGGGCCACCCGGTCGAACTTGAGGCGATCCTGCTCGGCCCGCCACACGTCGTGGTAGCGATACTGCCGCCGGCCCGCGGCGTCGGTGCCGACCGCCTGGATGTGCCCGTCGGCGGTGCGGCAGATCCATACGTCGCTCCAGGTCGGCGGCAGCACCAGCGCTTTGATCCGGGCCGGCGTCCGCCGGTCGCGCACCGGCTGTCCGCTGGCGTGGGAGTACCGGAACTCGCGCCCCTTGCGCCGCCGAATGATTCCCGGCTCGCCAGGATCACTGTGCCGCAGTTCGCTCATAACCGCTCCTGCCGGCCGCAGGTCAGCGGTCCCATGGCGGTTTGTCGCCCATCTTCTCGTAGTAGCGGGCGAGGTGGGCTTTGACTCTGTCGATCTCATCGGTGGGGATGTCGATGCCGCCACGGGCACCCTGCATGATGTTGCCGGC
>NZ_JBHSPA010000068.1:31500-107951 GCF_042656245.1 Nonomuraea insulae | reverse complement strand
CGGGGCGAGGGCATGGCCGGGGCGAGGGCATGGCCGGGGCGAGGGCATGGCCGGGGCGAGGGCGGATGGGGCAGAGGCTCGGGAGCCGACGCAGGCCGAGGTTGGGTCGCGAGCCGACGCAGGCTGAGACGCCAGCGAGCCAGGGCCCTGGCGAGATGGGGCCAGGGTTGGGAATCGACGCAGGCCGAGGTTGGCCGGGAGTCGACGCAGGTGGGACGCTGGCGGGCCGAGACGCTGACAGGGCAGAGTCTGGCGGTTGGGCGTTGGGGGCCGAGGCAGGAACTCGAGCTGGGACAGGCGCACAACCCCTGTGGACTGAGCGGATGGGACCGCATGAAGTAAGCGGATGGGACCGCGTAGGAGTGAGCGGATGGGACCCGTAGGAGTGAGCGGAGAGGCTCGCATAAGCACCGCTGCAAGCGGCCTGAAGGACCGGACGGCGGCACAACACGTGAGGGTCCGCGGGGTGGCCCTCACATGACCAGCAAATCCCTCACAGCCGCACCAGAAGCCGAGCACCAATCCCCAGAAGGACGCAAAGGCAAGACCAGGCGACACCAAAAGCCGTACACGGGACAAGGCCGGAGTGAAGAGCCCCTCAGAGCAGCCCTCGGAGCAGCCCTCGGAGCAGCCCCCAGAGCCCCACCAAGCCCAACGCGCTACCAGCCCCAGGCACGAAGCCTCACCCAGCCAGACGGCCGCGCCCAAACCCCCGGCTCGACCGACCAGCCCAGATCCAGACCACCCCGCAGCCGGCTACCCCGAGAAGCCCTCCTTGGGCATCTCCAGGTCCGCCTTGGCGAGCTCCTCCACGTTCACATCCTTGAACGTCACCACCCGCACGTTCTTGACGAACCGCGCCGGCCGGTACATGTCCCACACCCAAGCGTCCTGCATCTTCACATCGAAGAAGACGTCGCCGTTCTCGGCGGTGCGGACGTCGAGATCGACCGAGTTGGTCAGATAGAACCGCCGCTCAGTCTCCACCACGTATGTGAACAAACCGACGACATCGCGGTATTCGCGGTAAAGCTGCAGCTCCATCTCGGTTTCGTACTTTTCGAGATCCTCTGCGCTCATCGCGGTCCTCCTGTCGTACCGGTCCCCCGGCTTGCCTGCTCAGGCAACCCCGGCCCCCATTTCATTTTCACCCATCCCCCTCGCCACCGTGACGAAGGAGTAACGGTGATCAGGACACGGCCCGTGCGTTTCCAGCGCCAGCCGGTGTCCTGGTGTGACATACCCCTTGTGCTCGGCGAAGCCGTACTGCGGGTAGCGCCCGTCCAGCGCGACCATCAGGCGGTCCCTGGTCACCTTGGCCACGATCGACGCGGCAGCCACGCATGCGGCCACCTGGTCCCCCTTCCACACGGCCAGCGACGGCGCCGGTAGCCCCGGCACCGGGAAGCCGTCCGTCAGGATGTACTCCGGGTCACAGGGCAACTGTGCGACAGCTCGCCGCATTCCTGAAACGTTGCATTTGTGAAGACCTTTGGCGTCGATCTCCCCAGGTGGGATGATCACTATGCCTACATGGGAGACGGGCATGATCAGGTCGTAGAGGCGTTCGCGCACCATCGGGGTCAGGAGTTTGGAGTCGGCCAGGCCGTCGATCTGCTTGCGCAGGATGACGGCCGCGACCACCAGCGGCCCGGCACACGCGCCGCGACCGGCCTCATCGACGCCCGCGATGGGGGTGAGGCCTCGCCGGGCGAGCGCCCGCTCATAGGCGTAGAGTCCGGAATCGCGCCGGACGACGCTCGGTCGAGGGCGGAACGCAACTGTCATGACACAGGAAGCGTACGCCCCATTCGCCGCAACCCGCGACTGAAAGCCCCCTCTACTTGACCTTGTCGAAAATGTCGGGACGGGAGAAGAGATAGCCCCGCGACAGCGGCCAGTAGCGCACGACGGCCTTGCCGATCACCGCATCCACCGAGATGAAGCCGCCTCCAGGCTCCCCCATGTGGGCCCGCGAGTCGGCCGAGGCGCTGCGGTGGTCACCCATCAGCCAGACCTTCCCGGCGGGCACCGTGACGTCGAACTTATCGCCGGAAGCGAAATCGTCAGGGTAGAGGTAGGAGGACTCGTCCAGCGCCGTACCGTTGACCGTGATGCGCTTCTGCTTGTCGCAGCACACCACCTTGTCGCCGCCGATGCCGATGACCCGCTTGATGGTGTCCTCGCCGTTCCAGCCCTTGAACACCACGATGTCGCCGCGCTCGGGCGCGCCCGCCAGCTTGTTGACGAAGACGCGGTCGTTGACCAGCAGCGTGTTCTCCATCGACACGGACGGGATGTAGAACGAGCCGACCACGAAGGCCTGCAGCAGCAGCGCGATGCCGACGCCCAGGATGAGCAGCAGGACGGTTTCTCGGAAGCCGCCCTTCTTCTTCTCTTTCCCCACGCCCTCCGCCTTCTTGGTGACCATCATCGCCTCCTGCGCAGGCGCCGACGAACCAGCACCAAGGGTACGGCCAGCCCGAACCCGGCGACCAGCGGCACCTGCTCACCAAGAGCCTGGAGCCCGGGCTGGGCGAACGTGGCGGGGATGTCGATCGAGGAGAACCGGTTGAACGGCCAGACGATCACGAAGGCCCGCCCGATGACCTGGCCAACGGGAATGGAGCCGCCGCCGGGATCGCCGGTGTGCGAGCGGGAGTCGAGCGAGACCGAGCGGTGATCGCCCATCACCCACAGTCGCTCCTGCGGCACCGTGATGTCGAAGAACCTGTCGGACGGCACGTCGCCCGGATAGAGATAACTCTCCTCTTCGATAGGCGTGCCGTTGACCGTGATGCGCCCCTTGGAGTCGCAACACTTGACGTGGTCACCCCCGACGCCGATGACCCGCTTGATGTAGTCCTTCTCGCCGGGCACGATGCCGAACGCCGTGCCGACCCACCGGAAGAACGCCGCGACCGCGTTGGAGGGCTCTTCCATCTGGAATTCGCCGTCCCACGAGTCGACTCCCGAGAACACCACCACGTCCCCGCGCTCGATGTCGCGAGTGTGGTAAACGAGCTTGTTGACCAGGACCCTGTCGTTCGTCAGCAGGGTGTTCTCCATCGACTCCGACGGAATGTAGAAGGCCTGGACCACAAACGTCTTGATGATCAGGGCCAGCACAAGGGCTACAACGATGAGAACGGGAAGTTCTTTCCAGAACGACCCCTTCTTCTCATTCTTGTCGCTCTTGGCCGGCTTCTGAGTCTCTTCGGCGACCACGTCCACCTCGTCCTTGACAGGGCGGCGCGCCGCGCCGTGCTCCTGGCTCTCGCTAGTCATCGCTGACGAGCCTAGATGATGCATCGGCTCGACAAGCCTCGACCGACGTTACACCCACTCCCGAGTCGCTCCACATAAAGGAAACGCCCCTGTAAAGCCGAATGGCCCGCGCGATGCGCGGGCCATCGGAAAACGACGCGGCTACTTGGCGGGCGTCGTCTCACGCTTCTCACGGATGCGGGCGGCCTTGCCGCGAAGGTCGCGCATGTAGTAGAGCTTGGCGCGGCGCACGTCGCCACGGGTCACGAGCACGATCTTCTCGATGACCGGGCTGTGCACGGGGAAGGTCCGCTCGACGCCGACGCCGTAGCTGACCTTGCGGACCGTGAAGGTCTCGCGAGCGCCGCTGCCCTGCCTGCGCAGCACGAAGCCCTTGAATACCTGGATGCGGGAGCGGCTTCCTTCGACGACTCGTACGTGAACCTCGAGCGTGTCACCGGGGCGGAAAGCCGGCACGTCGCCGCGCAGGGTCGCCTTTTCGAGCTCCTGGATCTTCGTGTGCATGAGAGCTGTCCTCAAGTCCTCGCGAGCACGCGGAGGTCCACCCGGCCATGGCTCGCGGCGGACGCGCTTGCTGAATTGATGAACCCGGGACCGTTTCCCGGGCATGATGGACCAACCAAGTGACGGTTGGCAGCGATTCAGTTTGCCATATCTTCCGGCTGGAGGCGAAACGAGAGCTCCTCAAGGAGCTTTTTGTCGTGCTTGTCCAGCGTCGAGGGGTCGAGCGTGGCGGCCAGTTCCGGCCGGTTCCGTACGGTACGCCGGATCGCCTCGTCCCGTCGCCATCTGGCGACATTCCCGTGATGTCCGGACAGCAGCACGGCGGGCACCTCGCGCTCCCTCCACACCGGCGGCTTGGTGTACACGGGACCCTCGACCAGGTTCCGCATGGACCCGGGCGCGAAGGAGTCGTCCACGGCCGACTGGGCGTTGCCGAGCACGCCCGGCAGCAGCCGGCCCACGGCCTCCACCATGACCAGCACCGCGGCCTCGCCACCGGCCAGCACGTAGTCGCCGATGCTGACCTCCTCCACGCGCAGCCGCGAGGAATACTCCTCCATGACCCGCGAGTCGATGCCCTCGTAACGCCCGCACGCGAAAACCAGCCACGGCTCCCCCGCCAGCTCCTGCGCCAGCTCCTGGCTGAACGGCCGCCCGCTCGGCGTCGGCACGATCAGCCGCGGCGAGCCGCCCCCGACGACCGTGTCGATGGCCTCGCCCCACACCTCGGGCTTCATGACCATGCCAGGCCCCCCGCCGTACGGGGTGTCGTCCACGGTCCTGTGCACGTCGTGGGCCCAGTCGCGGAGCTGGTGCACGCGTACGTCGAGCGTCCCGCGCTCACGTGCCTTGCCGATCAGCGAGACGTCGAGCGGCGCGAAGTACTCGGGAAAGATCGAGATGACGTCGAGCCGCATCACAGCAGCCCCTCGGGCGGATCCACGACCAGTTTGCCCGCCTCCACGTCGACCTCGGGCACCAGCGCCCTGACGAACGGGATGAGGACGTCGTCCTGGCCCTTGCGGCGCACCACGAGGAGGTCCTGGCCGTGGTGGAGGACGTCCTCCACCTCCCCGACAGGCTCGCCGGAGACGGTCTCGACCGCCAGCCCGATGAGCTGGTGGTCGTGGAACTCGTCCGGATCGTCGGACGGCTCCACCTCGGCCGAGTCGATGACGAGCATGGTGCCGCGCAGCTCCTCGGCCGCGTCGCGGCCGACGACCCCCTCGAAGGTCAGCAGCAGCACACTCTTGTGCCAGCGCAGGCCGGTGATGACGAGCGGACCCCGGTCAGCGGGGTCGGTCGCGATCGGTCTGCCGGCGACGAAGCGCAGCTCGGGATCGTCGGTGCGCACCTCGACGGTCACGTCACCGCGTACCCCGTGCGGACGGCCTATCCGGCCGACGACCAGCTGCACGTGAACCTGCCTTCTCTCAACACGAGCGCCCCCATCGGAACGAAGCCGATGAGGGCGCGCGAAAACCTGACGCTAACGGACTGCTTCGTGCAGATCGAGCAGATCGACCCGTACGTACTTCCCGTCGGCCAGGGCGTTCACGACTGTGCGCAGCGCCTTGGCGGTGCGCCCGCCGCGTCCGATGACCTTGCCCAGGTCCTCGGGGTGCACCCGGACCTCCAGGACGCGCCCGCTGCGAATGCGGCGTGCGCGGACCCGGACATCGTCGGGATTTTCGACGATGCCCTTAACGAGGTGCTCGAGGGCCTCCTCGAGCACGTCAGGCCTCGCCCTCGGTCTTGGTCTCGGCGGGGGCGGCCGCGGGAGCGGTCGCGGCGGGAGCGGCGGCCTCGGCCGGCTCTTCCTTCTTCTTGGCGCGCCTAGGCGGCGTGGTGGCCGCCGTGCCGGTGTCGCCACCGGACAGCGTCTCCTTGGCCGCGGCCTCGTAGAGGGCGTGACGGTCGGGCGCGGGCTCGGCGACCTTGAGCGGTGCAGGGGCGGGCTCGCCCTTGAACTTCTGCCAGTCACCGGTGAGCTTGAGCAGCTTGAGCACCGGCCCGGTCGGCTGCGCGCCGACTCCCAGCCAGTAAGCCGCACGCTCACCGTTGATCTCGATGCGCGACGGGTCCTGCTTCGGGTGATACAGGCCGATCTCTTCGATCGCCCGGCCGTCACGCTTGGTGCGGCTGTCGGCGACGACGATTCGGTACTGAGCGTTGCGGATCATGCCGAGCCGCTTGAGCTTGATCTTGACTGCCACGGGTGTGGTCTCTCCTGCATTCGAGCGTGGGTGAACGACGACCTCGCCGAGTGGGGCACGACGGGGCGACGCTCCAGGGACAGGCGTGACCTGCGGGAGGTGAGAGGGCACCCGCCTGGTCACGGTGTTCCAACATGTCATTGTGCCAGATCGACGGCACTGCCCACGACCCGTAGCCACCGGCACACCGCAAAGATCCGGCAACGGCCGGCCCCGCGGTGCGCCGAACGGCTACTTCTGGCCGGGAAGCCGCAGTTTGGAGGGGTCGAAGCCGGGCGGGAGCTCCATCCCTGGAGGCAGTTTGCCACCCAGATTGCCCAGCACCCCGCCTTCCTTCGCCGGCTCGGAGGAAGGCTCGGACGGCGCCTTGCCGAGGGCCGCCTTGCGCGGGTCGCCGCTGACGCGCCGCCCCTTCTTCGCCTTCTTCTGGGCTTTGGAGGACTTCCCCCGGCCACCGGGCATCCCGGGGATGCCCATCCCGCCCGCCATCCGCTTCATCATCTTCTGAGCGTCGAAGAAACGGGTGACCAGGTTGCTCACGGCGCTCACCGTGACGCCGGAACCGGCGGCGATGCGGGCGCGGCGGGAGCCGTTGAGGATCTTCGGGTCCTGGCGCTCGGCCGGGGTCATCGAGCGGATGATGGCCGCGATGCGATCGAGGTCGCGGTCGTCGATGGAGTTGATCTGGTCGCGCATCTGCCCCATGCCGGGCATCATGCCGAGCAGGTTCTTGATGGGCCCCATCTTCTGGACCATCATCATCTGCTCGAGGAAGTCCTCGAGTGTGAAGTTCTCGCCCGACGTGAGCTTGCCGGCCATCTTGGCGGCCTGGTCTTCGTCGAACGTCTTCTGGGCCTGCTCGATCAGGGTGAGGATGTCACCCATGTCGAGGATGCGGGAGGCCATCCGGTCAGGGTGGAAGGCGTCGAAGTCTTCCAGCTTCTCACCGGTGGAGGCGAACATGATCGGCCGGCCGGTGATGTGCCGGACCGAGAGCGCCGCGCCGCCGCGGGCGTCGCCGTCGAGCTTGGTGAGCACCACGCCGTCGAAGCCGACGCCCTCCATGAACGCCTGCGCCGTCGTGACCGCGTCCTGGCCGATCATGGCGTCGACCACGAACAGGACCTCGTCGGGCGAGACCGCGTCGCGGATGTCGGCGGCCTGCTTCATCATCTCCTGGTCGATGCCCAGGCGGCCGGCTGTGTCGATGATGACGATGTCGTGCTGCAGCCGCCTGGCCTCGTCGATCGAGCGGCGGGCCACCTCGATCGGGTCACCGACGCCGTTGCCGGGCTCCGGCGCGTAGGTGACGACCTGGGCGCGCTCGCCCATGACCTGGAGCTGCTGGACGGCGTTGGGCCGCTGCAGGTCGGCGGCCACGAGCATGGGCGCGTGGCCCTGCTCGCGCAGCCACATGGCCAGCTTGCCCGCCAGGGTCGTCTTACCTGCGCCCTGGAGGCCGGCGAGCATGATGACGGTGGGCGGGGTCTTGGCGAAGCGAAGCCTGCGGGTCTCGCCGCCGAGGATCCCGATCAGCTCGTCATTGACGATCTTGACGACCTGCTGCGCCGGGTTCAGCGCCTGGGAGACCTCGGAACCGCGGGCGCGCTCCTTGACCTGGGCGACGAACGCCTTGACCACCGGCAGCGCGACATCGGCCTCAAGCAGGGCGATGCGGATCTCACGGGTGGTGGCGTCGATGTCGGCATCGGACAGCCGCCCCTTGGAACGGAGGGAGGAGAAGACCGATGTCAGGCGGTCGGAAAGCGTCTCGAACACGTGGTTGGCCAGTCCTCGAAGCGAATGTACGTCTAAGACTCCAGACTATCCGCTCCGCTAGCCGCTCCAACCTGGCACGGCCATCCGAACCGTGAGAGCGTGCTCGACCAGGTTGATCAGAGCGCTCTTGACCGAGTCCTTGGAGCGGGCGTCGAGCCGCACCATCGGGATGTGCGGCGCCAGCGTGAGGGCGTCGCGCACCTCGGAGTCGCTGTGCGCGTAGGAGCCGTCCCACCCGTTCACCCCCACGATGAACGGGAGCTGGGCCTCCTCGAAGTAGTCGATGGCCGGGAAACTGTCGGCCAGGCGGCGGGTGTCCACGAGGACGACCGCGCCGATCGCCCCGCGCACGAGGTCGTCCCACATGAACCAGAATCTGTGCTGTCCGGGCGTGCCGAACAGGTACAGGATCAGGTCGCGGTCCAGGGACACGCGGCCGAAGTCCATGGCGACGGTCGTGGTCGACTTCAGCGGGGTCATGCCCAGATCGTCGATTCCGGCGGAGGCGTCCGTCATGACGGCCTCCGTCGTCAACGGCATGATCTCCGACACCGCCCCGACGAAGGTCGTCTTGCCCACCCCGAATCCGCCGGCGACCACGATCTTCGTCGAGG
This sequence comes from Nonomuraea insulae, assembly GCF_042656245.1. Taxonomy (NCBI): domain Bacteria; kingdom Bacillati; phylum Actinomycetota; class Actinomycetes; order Streptosporangiales; family Streptosporangiaceae; genus Nonomuraea; species Nonomuraea insulae. The sequence goes on along the minus strand of NZ_JBHSPA010000068.1, from coordinate 99,550 downwards.
TCAAACCAGGGCTAGAGCCTGCGAAGTCCACTGAGCACCCTTTCCAGCAGGTTGACGTCCGGCCTACCCGACTCCAGCTGCGGCTGATGCACCCGTACCAGGCCCTCGGCCGCCATGTCAGCGATCAGCACACGTACCACGCCGAGCGGGATCCGCAGCAGCGCGGAGACCTCCGCCACGGACCGGACCTGGAGACAGAGCTGGCTGATCGCCTTGTACTCGGGCGTGATGTGGGAGAACTCCCGGTGCTCGGCGGTCGCCGAGGACACCAGTGCCTCCATCGCCAGCTTGACCTTGGGCGCGGTCCGCCCACCGGTGACGGCGTAAGGCCGTACCGGTGAGGCGGGGTCAGAGCTGGAGGGCGGGGGCGGCGGCGGCTCCCAGCCCCCGCTGTTCCATCCGCCGCTGTTCCACGTGGGATTCGTCACCTACATCACCTGGTCTGGCTGGCGCGCAGCTCCGCGCGCACGGCCGGAGTCAGTACCTGACCGGCGCGGTCAACCATCAACGTCATCTGGTATGCCACCAGCCCCATGTCACAGTCCGGGGCGGCCAGGACCGCGAGGCACGAGCCGTCGCTGATCGACATGATCAGCATCAGCCCGCGCTGCATCTCCACGATCGTCTGGTTGACCGCACCACCTTCGAAGACCCTGGCCGCGCCCTGCGTCAGGGACACGAGTCCGGACGCGATCGCGGCCAGTTGGTCGGCCCGGTCAGCCGGAAAGCCCGACGACGCCGCCAATGGCAGACCGTCGGACGAGACGACCACCGCGTGCGCCACGCCTGGGACCGTGCTGACGAAGTCGGTGATTAACCAATCCACGCCACGTGCCGACTGGCTGAGGTCGTTCATGCGCGTTCATCCCTGCTCTCAACACTTCTCGGACCGGAGGGATACGTTCTGCCCTCGCTGATGTCGTCTCGTGCTGCCCTGAATCCCTGCTGGAAGCTCGAAAGACGGCTGCGTACCCGGTCTGGCGAGACCGCCGGCATGGGCGCGACGCCCTTCGGCGCCGAGACGGTGTCCGCGGAGCCGGGCACCAGGTTGGCCTTGGGCACCCGTTTGGGCAGTCCCGCCGCCGTGGCGCCGTCGCGTACCGGCTCCACCACGGCCTGCGCCGCGCTCCAGCCCGCGTCGGCCTTGGCGGATCCCCAGGTGGCCTCGCCCTCGGCGCTCTGCTCGAACCAGGCGGACTCGACCGAGGCGAAGATGGGCAGGTACTCGTCTCCCGCCGAGGCGGGCTTCACGACGGGGATCGGGCCGGTGGCCGCGGACTCGGTCTCCGGCATGTCGTAGCGGGGGCGCCGCAGGTCCATGTTCGTCGGGCTCGAGTCCGCCCAGCTGCTCACGCCGCTCGCGCCGCTCACGCCCATGTCCTGGCGGTCGTCGCCGGTGGGGCGCTGCGGCAGGGGGGTGTGGGGGGTGCTGTTGGTCCAGCTGGCCGGCGCGCTCGAAGGGTTGCGCGAGGGAACCCAGACGTCGGAGCTGTCGTAACCACCGCCGCCACCGCCACCACCGGCGGCGCCGTTGCCGCGCGGGTTGGACGGCCAGCCCGTGTCCATGCTGGGCATGCTCGGCATGGACGGCTGGGAGGGGAAGGACGGGTGCCCGGGTCCCGGGCGGTAGTCGCCCCCGCCGCCCCACTGGGGTACGGGAGGCGGCGGCGTGGAGTGCTGACCGAAGCCGAAGCCCTCGTCCTGCTGCTGCTGGCGCGGGTCCATGGCGGGCATGCCCTGGTTCCCGGGGTAGGCGGGCGACTGGGAGCCGAGGAGCGATTCGGGCATCAGGACCATGGCGGTCAGGCCGCCGGAGCCGTGCGGGCGCAGTTGCACCCGGACGCCGTGGCGGTGCGCCAGCCTGGCGACCACGAACAGGCCCATGCGGCGCGACACCGAGACGTCCACGCTGGGCGCGTCGATGAGGCGGTCGTTGGCCTGGACCAGCTCGTCCTGGGTCATGCCGATGCCGGAGTCGGTGATCGACAACATCACGCCGCCGCCGTCGATCCGGCTGCCCGAGACGGTCACCCTGGTCTCGCGAGGCGAGAACGACAGCGCGTTCTCGACCAGCTCGGCGAGCAGGTGGATGACGTCGTTGACGGCCTGACCGGCGACGGAGACGCCGTCGGGGACCTGGAGGACGACGCGCTCGTAGTTCTCGACCTCCGACAGGGAGGCGCGGGCGACGTCGACCAGCTTGACCGGCTTGCTCCAGCGGCGTGGCGGTTCCTGGCCGGCGAGGACCAGGAGGTTCTCGCTGTTGCGCCGCATGCGGGTGGCCAGGTGGTCGAGCTTGAACAGGTTGCCGAGCCGCTGCTCGTCCTGCTCGCCCTGCTCCAGCCCGTCGATCAGGGTGATCTGCCGTTCGACCAGCGTCTGGCTACGCCGCGACAGGTTCACGAACATCGCGTTGACGTTGCTGCGCAGCCGGGCCTCCTCGCCCGCCAGCCGCACCGCCTCACGGTGCACCTCGTCGAACGCCCGCGCGACCTCACCGATCTCGTCGTTGGAGGCCACGCCGATGGGCTCGACGTCGACGTTCTCCGAGACCGTCTCCGTCTGCCGGAGCTGGCGGACGGTGTCGGGCAGGCGTCGACCGGCGATGAACAGGGCTTCCCTGCGCAGCCTGCGCAGGGGGCCGCTCAGCGAGCGGGCCATGACCACGGTGACCAGCAGCACGAGGATGAGCAGGAGCACGATGGCGCCGGCCGCGATGATGGCGCTCTGTTGCTCGGCGCCTTCCAGGGTGCGGCTGCGCAGCACGATGGCGTCGGCGACCTGCTGCTCGACCTTGCGCATGCCGGAGATGGTCTCGGTGATGGCGTCGAACCAGGCCTCGCCGTCACGCGTGAGGCCGAGCTGGCGGTCGGCCAGCGGGAGACTCGCCGACTGGAGGACCAGGGCCCTGGCGGAGAGGATTTCCGCGCGGTCGACGGCCTTGCCGCTGACGGTGTCGTCGTAGAGCTGGCGCAGCTGGAGCGAGACCTGCGCCCGGTAGGTGGTGAGCTCACTGTTCTTCTGGGCGCGCGCGGCGTTGAAGGCGTCGAGCTGGTCCTTGTTGAACGCGCGGTTGGCCAGGGCCGCCGAGAGCAGCGCGCGCTGGGTGGAGACGTACTGCTTGGCCCTGGACAGGGCGCCGAAGCCGGCGACGCTGGCGGACAGCTCCTCGTCGACCGCGCCTCGGTCGATCTGGTCGTTCAGCGAGAGCAGGTCCGAGATGGACCGGTCATAGAGATTGATGACCGAGTTCACGTCGAGCTGGGACTCGATCGCGGTCTTCCGCGAGGTGGGGAGCTCGTCGAGACGGTTCTTGATGCGCAGTGCCTCGGCCGACTGCGGGGTGTCGCCGGCCGCCAGGGCCTCGACGCCGCTCCTGACCTCCACGACGAGCTTGTCAACGCGTTCGTACTGGGAGGCGACGTCCGCCGGGCTGCCGCCACGGCGTCCCTGGGCGACGAACTTGGCGCTGACGTCTCGCTCGGTCTCCACCTCGTGAGCCAGGGCGGTCAGCCGGCTGGCCAGCACGGCGACCTCGTTGACCTGCGCGTACTCGTTGGCGGTGGCGATCGAGGTGGTGACCCGCAGGCCACCGAGCGTGAGGGCGGCGATCGTCGGGATGACGACCAGGACCACCAGCTTGGAACGCACCCGCCAGTTGCGCAGGGAGAAGCGAGCCCCCGCCCTCCGGCTGCCGGCCTTTGTCTTGCCTGAAGCCGGCGCCTGTGGTGTATGGGACGCGTTTCGGGGGGCTTGTTCTATTAAGCCCTGATCCCCGCCCACAGAGGGGACAACACTCTTCACTTGCCTCCGCAACCTCTCCTGGGATGGTCTGGTGCACGAAAGATCACGTATGCCGGTGTTCGCAGTGTGACGCCGACGCACCCTTGGGGCGAGAGCTAATTGGAGCACATCAACAGGAGATCGGCCAATACCGCAAAGATCGCAGTAACCGCGTAATCCGACATTTTTCCCAAAACACAACACCTGCTCCATGACCCCCACGTCAAGAGCCTGGCATCCCAGATATTCGGACAGACGGGTATGAATCGCCCTATATCGTCATATATCTCGTTAATTTCCGGTGTAGTAGCTGCGGGGAGAACCCCTGCCTGCGCTAGGGTGCCACCGTCGTTGAACACTCCCGTTCGCACTCACCCCCCTCGGTTCAAAGGAGACCCGCAATGCGGTTCGGTGCATTAGGGCGTACAGCTCTGATTGGGCTCGTCGCCTCCCTCGTCATCACGGGGTGTTCCAGCTCGGGCGAAGAGGCGGGCGGCACCACCGCCGCCTCCGACATGAAGACCGACCTGCTGATCGGCCAGTACCCCGGCGCGGACTCCGCCCCCCTGTTCATCGCCATGGAGCGCGGCTTCTTCAAGGAAGAGGGCCTCAACGTCAAGCAGGAGCCCATCCAGGCTCCCCAGATGGTGCTCGGCAAGCTCTCCAACGGCTCCATGGACGTCATTCTCGGTAGCTACGCCACCATCCTGACGATCCAGGCGTCGGGCGCGGAGAAGTTCAAGTACATCGCCGACTCCTACCAGGGTGCGGCGGGCGCGTTCGGCGTGATGGTGAAGAAGGGCTCCACCATCACGGACGTCGCCGGTCTGAAGGGCAAGAAGATCGGCGTCAACGCCAAGGTCGGTCTCGGAACGCTCACGATGAACCCCCACCTGAAGATCGCCGGCATCGACCCGGCCAAGGACATCCAGTACGTCGAGATCCCGACGACCAACTGGCTCTCCTCGCTCGACAAGGGCGACGTGGACGCCGTCTGGATGACGGACCCGTACGTCAGCCAGGCCAAGAAGGAGCTCGGCGCCACCATGCTGCTGGACACCATGTCCGGCCCGACCGACGGCCTGCCGATCACCGGCTGGGCCGCCACGGAGAAGTGGGTGTCGGAGAACCCCAAGACACTCGCCGCCTTCCAGCGGGCCATGGCCAAGGCGCAGAACATCGCCGCCACTGACCGCAGCGCGGTGACGAAGGTCCTGCCGACGTTCACGAAGATCCCGGCGGAGACCGCCGCCACGATCAACCTGGGCGCCTACCCGACCACGCTGAGCGCGCAGCGCATCCAGCGGGTCGCGGACCTGATGCTGGACTCGGGCATGCTCAAGCAGAAGATGGACGTCAGCCCCATGATTTACAGCGCCTCTCAGGGATGATGGGCACACTCACCATGACGCGGCGCGAGCGGAACCCGCTCGCCCGCGACAAGCTGATCAAGTTCGCCCGTCACGCCACCGGCGTGGCGGGCTTTCTGCTCATCTGGCAGATACTCGGCATGTCCGGGCTGGTCAGATGGCTGCCGCCGGCGGTGGACACGCTGGTGAGAGCCGTCTCTCTCGCCGTCGATCCCATCTTCCTCGAAGATCTGATGGGCACACTCATCGCCGCCGTCATCGGGCTGCCGCTCGCCGTCCTGATCGCCGTCCCGATCGGGGTGCTGCTGGGAACGGTCCCAGTCGTGGAGGAGATGACGCGGGTGTTCGTGGAGTTCCTGCGTCCCATCCCCTCGGTGGCGCTGATCCCGCTGGCGTTGTTCTTCTTCGCAGGGGAGACCAACGTCAAGGTCGCGCTGATCGTCTTCTCCGCCTCCTGGCCGATCCTGATCAACACCCTGTACGGTGTGCGCGACGTCGACCCGGTGGGCAAGGAGACGCTGCGCTCGTTCGGCTTCGGGCGGGGCGCGGTGATCTGGCGGGTCTCCCTGCCGAGCGCGGCCCCCTTCATCGCGACGGGTGTACGTCTGGCCGCCTCCATCACGCTCATCCTGGCCATCAGCGTGGAGTACATCGTGGGCGGTTCGAGCGGCATCGGCAGCTTCCTCATCGAGGCGAGCACGGGCATCGGCGCGGACGCGATGATCGACGTCATCGCGGCCCTCCTGTGGGCCGGGGCCATCGGTCTCGTCGTCAACATCCTTCTCGTGCGCGTGGAACGACGACTGTTCAAGTGGCGGGCAGCGTGATACTCACCATCGTCAAGCGGTTGTGGCTGGTCCCCGTCATCCTGGGCGGCTGGGAGGCGCTCGCGCGGTCCCTGGACATCCCGTACCTGCCGGCACCGACCCTGATCGTGTCCCGCATGTACGAGATGTGGTTCTCCGGGCCGTTCATCCTCACCGAAGAGGCCGTCGACAACTTCGGCCCCAGCCTGGTCAGGGTGATCTCGGCCTGGATCGTGGCGGTGATCGTGGGCGTGGCGCTCGGCGTCGCGATCGGCAGGTCCGCCACGCTGGCCGACTACCTCTCGCCGCTGATCGAGTTCGGCCGGGCGGTGCCGCCGCCCGCCATGCTCCCGCTCTTCCTCGTGCTCTTCACCATGGGCACGCAGGTGCAGCTCGCGACCATCGTGTTCGGCATCATCTGGCCGATCCTGCTCAACTCCATCGACGGCGCGCGCACCCTCGACAATCTCAAGATCGAGACCGCCACCGTGTTCGGCGTGCCCGCGCATCTCCGGCTCATCCGGATCATCCTGCCCGCGGCGTCGCCGAAGATCTTCGCCGGCCTGCGGCTGAGCGTGTCGCTGGCGCTGATCCTGATGGTCATCTCGGAGCTCAAGGGCAGCACCGAGGGGATCGGCTACCTCCTCAACCTGGCCAGCAACAACGCCGACATGCCGGCCATCTGGGCCGGAGTCCTGGTGCTCGGCGTGCTGGGCTTCGTCTTCAACACCCTGTTTCTGATGGTCGAGCGCCGCGTGCTCGCCTGGCACCGCGACGCTCACCGCATCGCTTAGGAGTTCCCCCCTGTGACCGAGCTGTTGCTGAAGAACGTAAAGGTCGTGACCCACGATCGGGACGAGCCGGTCGACGCTGACATCGCCATCGCCGACGGTCGCGTCGTACGCGTCGAGCCCGGGTTGCCGGCCGTCGGCGAGGTGATCGACGGGGGTGGCAAGCTGGCCTTCCCCGGCGTCGTGGACGCCCACCAGCACTGGGGCATCTACAACCCCCTGCCGGAGGACACCGGATCCGAGAGCCGGGCCAGCGCCCAGGGCGGTGTCACGACCGCGCTCACGTACATGCGGACCGGGCAGTACTACCTCAACAGGGGCGGCCCCTACGCCGAGTTCTTCCCCGAGGTGCTCAGGCAGGCCGAGGGCAGGGCTTACGTGGACTACGGGTTCCACCTGGCGCCCATGTCCAGCGGGCACATCGACGAGTTGCCCGAGCTGGTCGAGCGGTTCGGGGTGCCGTCGTTCAAGATCTTCATGTTCTACGGCGGGCACGGGCTGCACGGGCGGTCCGACGACCAGAGCTCCTTCCTCATGCTGCCCGAGGGCGAGCGCTACGACTACGCGCACTTCGAGTTCGTGATGCGCGGCGTGCAGGCGGCCAGGGAGCGGCTGCCCGAGCTGGCCGAGGAGATCTCTCTGTCGCTGCACTGCGAGACGGCCGAGATCATGACGGCCTACACCAAGCTCGTCGAGGAGGCCGGGGACCTGAGCGGGCTGGCCGCCTACAGCGCCTCCCGGCCCCCGCACTCCGAGGGGCTGGCCGTCTTCATCGCCTCCTACCTGGCGCACGAGACCGGGCTGGCCAACGTCAACCTGCTGCACCTGTCATCGCGCAAGGCCATGGACGCCGCCGTGCGCATGGCGGCGACGTTCCCGCACATCGACTTCCGGCGCGAGGTGACGATCGGGCACCTGCTCGCCGACGTGGACACGGCCAACGGCATCGGCTCCAAGGTGAACCCGCCGATCCGGCCGCGCGAGGACGTCGAGGCGCTGTGGGAGTACATGCTCGACGGAACCGTGAGCTGGGTGGTCAGCGACCACGCCTGCTGCAGGGACGAGGTCAAGTTCGGCGAACCGCGCGACAACGTGTTCCTGGCGAAGTCCGGGTTCGGCGGCGCCGAGTACCTGCTGCCCGGCCTGGTCACCGAGGGGCGCCGCCGGGGGTTGTCGTACGGCAGGATCGCCGAGCTGACCTCGTGGAACCCGGCCAAGCGGTTCGGGCTGCGGACGAAGGGGACGATCGCGCCCGGTTTCGACGCCGACATCTGCCTGGTGGACCCGGCGCACACCTGGACCGTGCGCGCGCAGGACTCGGAGTCGACGCAGGAGTACACCCCGTTCGAGGGCTTCGAGCTGACCGCCCGGGTGACTGACACGTTCGTGCGCGGCCACCACGTGCTGGAGTCCGGCAAGGTGGTGGGCTCTCCCATGGGGCGGTACGTGTCCCGGCCGGCCTGACAAGCTAGACACCCGCACCGCCGTACGGCTCCGGCCGTACGGCGGTGTTCTTTTTGATCACTACTCCGGTACGCTCCGGCCCAGTGACGTAGGTCGCTCTCCGCAAGCCTTTCACCCCCTGGTAGGAGAAGTCATGACCCGCAGACCACACCGCCGGGCAGTCGTCCTGGGGCTCTCCATCGCTCTCGCGCTCACCGGGTGCGGTGGCGGCAACTCGCCGGCCACCCCCGCCGCCAGTGGCACCGGACTGGAGAAGACCACCATCAAGGTCGGGGCGCTGCCCATTCCCGACCCCGCCTCCCTCTACATCGCCAACGCCAAGGGCTTCTTCAAGGAGGAGGGCCTGACGGTCGAGCCGGTCACGATCACCGGCGGGGCGGCGGCGCTGCCGCAGATCGAGAGCGGGGCGCTGGACATCTCGCAGACCAACTACGTCTCGACGTTCCTGGCCGTGGGGCAGGGCAAGAAGATCAAACTGGTCGCGGACATGTACCAGGCGGCCCCCAACACCTTCGACATCATGGTGCCGAAGGACTCCCCCATCAAGACGGTGGCCGACCTCAGGGGCAAGACCGTCCTGGTCAACAATCTCAGGAACATCGCCACGCTGGCGGTGACCTCGCAGCTCAAGGCCGCCGGGCTCACCGAGAACGACGTCAAGTTCGCCGAGAAGCCGTTCCCCGAGATGGGCAACGCGATCAACTCCGGCCAGGCGGACGCGGGCTGGATCACCGAGCCGTTCATCACGGCCAACCAGAACGCGCTGGGCTTCCGCTCCATCGCCGACACGATGACGGGGGCGACGGCGGACCTGCCGATCGCGGGCTGGATGGCCACCGAGGACTGGGCCAAGGAGAACCCGAGGACGCTGGCCGCCTTCCAGCGGGCGATCGCCAAGGCGCAGCAGCTCGCCTCCTCCGACAGGAAGGAGATCGAGGCGATCCTGCCGACGTACACGAAGATCGACGCCAAGACGGCGGCGGCGATCAAGCTGGGCGCCTACCCGACCACGCTCGACGCGGCGCGGCTGCAGAAGGTGGCCGACCTGATGCTCGAGTACAAGTATCTCACCAGCCCCATCGACGTGAAGTCGGTCATCGCGAGCACCACGGGCTGATGACCGGTTCCCGACTGCTCCGCGGCGCGGCCGGCGTCGCGGGGTTCCTCGTCGCCGGGGAGCTGGTCATCCGCTTCGGCCTGGGCGAGGGCCTGGTCTTCCCCGCGCCGTCCGAGGTTCTGGCGGGCGCCTGGGAGGTCCTGGCGGACGGCGCGTTCCTGAAGGGGGTGCTCACGACGCTCGGGAACTGGGCGCTCGGCCTGCTGATCGCGATCGCGGTGGCCGTGCCCGTGGGCGTGCTGCTCGGCGCGCTGCCTCCGGTGGAGCGCGCGATCCGGCCGATCCTGGAGTTCCTGCGGCCGATCCCGTCCGTGGCGATCATTCCGCTCGCGATCCTGCTGATCCCGGTGGACGAGCTGATGAAGGTCTCGGTCATCGTGTACGCCTCCATCTGGCCGATCCTGATCAACACCCTGTACGGCATGCACGACGTGGACCCGATGGCCAAGGACACCCTGCGCTCCTTCGGCTTCGGCTCGCTGGCCGTGCTGGCCAGGGTGAGCCTGCCCAGCGCCGCCCCGTTCGTCGCCACGGGCGTCAGGATCGCCACCGGGATCGCGCTCGTCCTGGCGGTCAGCGCCGAGCTGGTGGCGGGCGGCGCGGCCGGGATCGGTGTCTACGTGAACGTGGCGAGCAGCGGCAACAGGATGGACCTCATGATGGCGGCCACGTTCTGGGCCGGGCTGCTGGGGGTGGCGGCGAACCTGGCGCTGCTGGCCGGTGAGCGCCGTCTCTTCCACTGGCACCGGGTGCGGACGGAGGGGTCGTGAAGGCCGTCGCCAGGCTCTGGGTGATCCCGTTCGCGCTCGTCGTCTGGGAGCTCGTCGCCCGCGCGGTGGCGGACACCGACTTCCCGCCGCCCACGACGATCGTGGCCCGCATGTACGAGTTGTGGTTCTCCGGCCCGTACGTGCTCACGGACGTGGCGGTCGACAACCTGCTGCCGAGCCTCGGCCGGATGTTCGGCGGCTGGGTGCTGGCCGCGGTGCTCGGGGTGCTGCTGGGCGTGGTGCTCGGACGATCGAGGACCGCGACGCAGTATGTGGACCCGCTGATGGAGTTCGGCCGGTCCATCCCGCCACCGCTGCTGCTGCCGGTGTTCCTCGTGTTGTTCGAGGCGAGGCTGGCCACGCAGCTCGCCACGATCGTGTTCGGCGTGATCTGGCCGGTGCTGCTCAACTCGATCGACGGCGCCAGGTCGGTGGATCGTATGTACACGGAGACCGCCACGGTGTTCAACCTGAGCAGGGCTCAGCGCCTGCGGCTGGTCGTCCTGCCCGCCGCCTCGCCGAAGATCTTCGCCGGGCTGCGGCTGAGCCTGTCGCTGGCGTTGATCCTCATGGTGATCACCGAGCTGATCGGCGGCACCGATGGCATCGGCTACCAGTTGTTGCAGGCCCAGCGCAGCTTCGACGGCGCCGGGGTGTGGGCCGCGATCGCCCTGCTGGGCATCCTCGGCTACCTGGTGAACTCGCTGTTCGTGCTGGCCGAGCGCCGGGTCCTGCGCTGGCACCGGCAGGCCGGGCACGGATAGAACTCAGCTGAAACGCGGCTGGAATTCAGCGACCAGGCGGAGCAGCTCGCCGATGTCGTCCACGTCCTCCAGCCGGCCCGTGAGGCCGGCCACGGCGTCGGCGGTGGCCTCGGACAGGCGGCCCGCCGCGTTGTCGCGGAACTTCAGCGCCAGCTCCGCGGCGGAGAGCGGGCGATCGGGGCCGCCGCGGTTGGCGAGCACCTCCTGCCGCCACTCCCGGCCGTCGAGGTCGCGGGCGCGGAGCACGGCGGGGAACTGGTGGGGGAAGATCTCCGTCGCGCGGTCGTCCGGCACCACCTCCACCTTGGCCATGAGCTCGCGGCGCAGCGGGTCGCGGGCCAGCTCGTCGGTGAAGTCGGCCAGGCCGACGCCGAGCCCGCCGCCGCCGAGCAGGCCGGCCGCGACCGCGTACGGGCCGCTGAACTGCGCCTGGTAGCCCGTCTCCGGGGCACGTTTGGCCTCGATGGGCTGCCCGATCGTGCGGATCACGGGGGCGGGGACGCCCAGCGTCAGGCTCTCCACCCTGGCCGGGTCCAGCCCCTGCTCGCGCAGCCCGATCGCGGCGTCGATCGCGGCGTGGGTGAAGTGGTTGGCCGGGTAGGGCTTGAAGAAGATGCCGGGGACCGACCACGCGGTGCCGAGGTCCCTGGTGATCTCCTCGGCGGCGAAGCGGCCGTGCAGGAACGCCTCGAAGAAGCCGAACCGCCCTTCGAGGACGGTCGGAGGGCCGGTGAACCCGCGCCGTACCAGGTCCGCGGCCGTCACCGCCGAGTGCGCGGCCCACCCGCAGTGCAGCCGCTTGACCGTGCCGCCCGTGCGGTTGCCCTCGATGATGCCCGAGGCCGTGGAGGCGGCCACGCCCAGGACGTCGAGCACACCGTCACGGGTCTGGCCGAGCAGCATGGCGGCCGCGACGGCGCCGCCCATGGTGCCGCAGATCGAGGTGGCGTGCTGGCCGTGCTCGAAGAAGGTGGAGTTGCCTGCCTCGGGGTCGTAGCCCGCCATGCCCAGCCGTACGCAGACCTCCAGGCCGACGGCGATCGCGCGGATCGTGTCCCGGCCCGAGGCGCCGGCCAGTTCGGCGGCGGCGAGCGCGGCCGGGATGACCGGGGCGCTGGGGTGCAGCACCGAGGGCAGATGGGTGTCGTCGTAGTCGAGGGAGTGGGCCAGCACCCCGTTGGCCAGGGCGGCCAGCGCGGCGGGCACCGGCGGGCCGCCGCCCACGACGTGCGCCTGGGGGCGGCCGCCCTGGTCGCGTACGTAGTCGAGGATGGCGGTGCTGGTCGGCAGCCGGTGTGCGGCCACGCAGAGCCCGATCACGTCGAGCACCCGTTTGCGCACGCTGTCCACGACTGCGTCCGGCAGTGTGGCGTCGACCGCGAAGTCGGCCAGGCGCCCGGCGAGGGTCGGCTCAGCCATGGGAGACCTCCCGGGCCGGCACCAGCGCGAGCGGGCGCACCGGCGAGCCGGTCGCGCCGACAAACGCCAGCGGCGACAGGACGAACGTGAACTCGTGAACACCGTCGCGGGCCAGCCCGTCCAGGTCCATCGCCTCGACGATGAAGACGCCGGACTCCACCAGCAGCACCCGGTGCGCGGGCAGCACGCTGTGCCCCTGCCCGGGCGCCAGCTGCTCGAACGCGATGGTGTCGGCCCCCACGGCGTGCGGACTCCGCCCGGCCAGCCAGCGGGCCCCGGCCTCGCCCACCCCGGGCACGCCCGACTCGCCGCCGATGTAGACCTCCCGGTCGGGGTCGCCGAAGTGGCGTCCCCACCCGCTGCGGACCAGGATGACGTCGCCGGAGGCGGGCTCGACGCCCTGCCGCAGGACGGTCTCGTCCAGGTCGGCCGGGGTGATCTCGTAACCGGGCGCGCAACCCTCCAGCCCGAGCGCGGCGGGCACGTCCAGGAGCACGCCGCGGCACACGATCGGCGCGATCGTGTGCACCCCGTGCTCGGGGTAGCGGCCCGCCACGCACGCCTCGGCCGCGTCGGCCCCGCCGTGCAACCTGCCGTCCTGGGACACATGCGCGAGCGCGTCGATGTGGGTGCCGACGTGGGTGCCCATTAAGATCAGGTCGTTGGCGGCCGACCCCCCGTCAGGACGGACCTTGTCGCCGTGCCGGCGCGGGAGGGTGTGGGTGTAGGCGGGGTGATTGGGCGACTGGGGCATGCCGGCGAAGAGCGGCCTGCCCAGGTCGTAGATCGTCACACCGCCGCGTACCACGTCGAGCAGGGGGTCGGTGTTCGCGGTCGTGCTCATCTTCTCCGTCTCTCTTGCATGGCTCTCTTACTGGCGTCCTGTTGTGTAGCGCACCGTGCGTTCCAGGACGAAGCCGTCCTGGGGCAGCGACGCCTCCAGGGCTGATCTGGCCTCGCCGCGCAGGGACTCCGGGATGCTCTCCAGCGCGGCCCTGCGGGCAGCCGACCAGAGCCAATCCCACACCTGACCGGCCGCGATGGGAACCTCGAACGTCACATCGGCGCAGGCGACGTCGCTCAGGCCGCCCTCTTCGAACAACTTGACCATCTCTTCTGGCCCGCCCAGCTTGTGCTGGAAGGGAGCACTTCCCGCCCCCGTCGTGTACGGCTCCAGCGCCCGCTCCACCAGCCCCAGCAACTCCGCCTCCGCCGGGCTCGACCTGACCAGCAGGCTGGCCGCCAGCCTTCCGCCGGGCTTCAACAATCCGGCCATGGAGCGCACGGCGGCGAGCGGGTCCGGCAGGAAGTAGAGCATCATCCCGGCCAGCACGATGTCGAAGCGCTCACCGGGCAGCAGTTCCTCGGCCCGCTCCGCGTCGCCCAGCAGGACCGTCGCCTGGCTCAGGCCGTGGCGCTCGATCTCGGCCGTGGCCTCCGCCACCATCCCGGGCGCGAGGTCCAGGCCGACCACGCGACCGGTGGGGCCGACGGCCTGCGCCGCGGGGACGAGCGAGGCGCCCGTGCCGCAACCCGCGTCCAGGACGTGATCACCGGGCCCGGGGGCGGCGCGGCGGACCAACTCGGCGGCGACGGGGGCGAAGAACGCCACGCCGACCCGCTCATAGGTGCCGGCCGCACGATCGAACAGGCCGGCCATGTACTCCTTGGCATTCATCAGACGTCCTCGGGGCGCTAGGGGGTGGACCGATGATCAGATGAGCTCGCGACTGAGCCTGCCACGAAAGGCCCAGAACCGCCACAAGGGTCGCATTTGACCCACCTGTCACGCGGCCGGATGTGGGTTACGATCACGTCGCGCGCATTGGGAGGCACCTATGCCGGGGCCCGCCGATCTCCTGTGGGGAGCCGTAGGCGAGATCTCCCGTTTCGCGGCTCTGCACACCTGGGACGCCGTCACGATCAACTTCCGCGTGACCATGAACTCCGGCGGGCGCGTCCCGATACTGGAAGTGGCGCTGCCCGACGAGCCCGTATGGGCCGGGCGCCGCTGAACCCCTCCACCAGACCACCGGACTCAGAAAGGCAGTGGCGATGCAACTGACCAGGATCGTAGTCGCGGGTATGGCAGTGGCGCTGACGCTCAGCGCGTGCGGGGGCGGAGGAGGAGAGGGCGGCACGACCGGTGCCGCGTCCTCCGGCGGTCTGGAGAAGACCCAGCTCCTGGTCGGCATCGTGCCGGTCCCGTCCTCGGCGTCGCTGTTCATCGCCGAGAAACGCGGCTTCTTCAAGGAGGAGGGCCTGACCGTCAAGACCGAGATCATCCAGGCGCCGACGGCGGTCATGCCGAAGATCGTCAACGGCAGCATGGACGCGTTCATGACGAGCTACGTGGCCCTCATGACGATCAACGACTCGGGCGCGGCCAAGCTCAAGCTGTTCCAGCACACCATGGGAGGCGCCCCGGGCATCTCCGCGGTGGTCGTGGCCAAGGGCTCGCCGATCAGGACGGTCGCCGACCTCAAGGGCAAGACGGTCGCGGTCAACGTGCTCAAGGCGCTCGGGCAGACGGTGACCAACGCCCACCTGCAGGAGGCCGGGCTCAAGACCGAGGACGTCAAGTTCGTCCCCGTGCCGTTCGCCGACCAGCTCGGCGCCCTGTCCACGGGCACGGTGGACGCGGCCTGGCTGGTCGAGCCGTTCCTGAGCGCGGCGAAGAACAACGGCGCCACCCAGATCGTCGACACCGTCAGCGGCGTCACGGAGGGCGTGCCGATCGACGGCTGGGGCGTCACCGAGCAGTGGCTGGCCAAATACCCGAAGACGGCCGCCGCCTTCCACCGTGCGCTGGCCAAGGCCCAGCAGGTCGCCGGCACCGACCGTAAGGCGGTCGACGAGGTCGTGCCGACGTACACGCAGATCCCCGCGGACGTGGCGGCGAGGATGAAGGTCGGCGCCTTCACGATGGAGGCCGACAAGGCCAGCGTGCAGAAGCTGGCCGACCTCATGCACGGATACGGCTACCTGAAAGCCAAGGCGGACGTGGGGCAGCTCTTCGCGTCAGTCGGCGAATGATCCGTCGGCGACCCGGGCACGGCGCGGTCGGCGCCGTGCCCGGTCCCGAGGCGCACGAGCACGGGCGCGGGATGTTCGGACGCGGGGCACTTCGGCGCGGGATGTTCGGGCGCGGGATGCTCGGGGCCATCGGGGTTGCGGGCTTTCTCGCCGCCGCCGAGCTGGCCGGGCGGATCGGGCTGATCCCGAGCTTCCTGCCGCAGGTGTCGCACGTGCTCGCCACGGCCGCCGCGCTGCCGCTGGAGGCGCGGTTCAGGGCCGACGTGCTGGCCACGCTCGGCCCGTGCCTTCTGGGGCTGGCGATCGCGATCTCGATCGCCGTGCCCGCCGGGCTGCTGTTCGGGACGGTGCCGTTCATGGAGCGCTCGGCCCGGCCGCTGGTGGAGTTCCTGCGGCCGATCCCGTCGGTGGCGCTGATCCCGCTGGCGATGTTCCTGTTCCCTGAGGGGCACGACGCCAAGACCGCGCTCGTCGTCTACACCTGCTCCTGGCCGCTGCTCATCAACACCATGTACGGCCTGAGCGACGTCGACCCCCTGGCCAAGGAGACGCTGCGCGGCTTCGGATTCGGCCCGCTGTCGGTGGTGCTGCGGGTGAGCCTGCCCAGCGCGGCCCCGTTCATCGCCACCGGTGTGCGGATCGCGGTGGCGGTCACCCTGATCGTGGCGGTGAGCGTGGAGCTGCTGGCGCCCGGCGGCGGCGGGATCGGGGCCTTCCAGTCGCTGGCGGGCAGCGCCAACCGGCTCGACCGGGTGCTGGCGGCCACGGTGTGGGCCGGAGCGATAGGGCTGGCCGCCAACCTGCTGTTCACGGCCGGTGAGCGGCGGCTGTTCCGGTGGCACCACGCGCGGACGGGGGAGAGGGCGTGAGCGTCGTGCGGCGGATCGCGTGGTACTGGATGCCGCCCCTGGCGGTGCTGGCCTGGGAGTTCGTCACGCGGTCCGTGCGGGCCACGTACTTCCCGCCGCCGTCGCAGATCGTGGTCAGGCTGCACGAGATGTGGTTCTCGGGGCCGGTGGCGCGGGCGTTCCTCACCGACGAGGCTCTCGCGGACGTGCTGCCCAGCCTGGCCCGGTTGTTCGCGGGGTGGGCGATGGCGTGCGTGGCGGGGGTGCTGATCGGGGTGGCGCTGGGGCGCTCGTCCTGGCTGTCGGGCCTGGTGGAGCCGCTGCTGCACTTCGGCCGCTCGGTGCCGCCCGCCGCGTTGCTGCCGGTGTTCCTGGTGCTGTTCAAGATCGGTACGCCGATGGAGCTGGCCTCCATCGTGTACGGCGTCATCTGGCCCGTGCTGATCAACTCCATGGACGGCGCCCGGCACGTGGACCGCCAGTACATCGAGACCGGCGTCGTCTACCAGCTCAGCGCCTGGCACCGGCTCACCCGCGTCATCCTGCCCGCCGCCGCCCCGAAGATCTTCGCCGGGCTGCGGCTGAGCGTGTCGCTGGCGCTCATCATGATGATCATCTCTGAGCTGGTGGGCAGCAGCGAGGGAATCGGGCACCGCATGCTGGAGGCGCAGAGCCAGTTCGACATCCCGGCCATGTGGGCGGGCATCGTGCTGCTGGGGCTGCTCGGCATCGTGCTCAACGCGGCGTTCCTGGGAGTGGAGCGGGCGATGCTCGGCTGGCACACCCGGGCCAGGACGACCGACTAGTCGTAGCGGGCGTACTCCTCCGCCCACAGCGCGGTCTTGACCCGGCTGGGGAGGTTGTCCATGCCGGGCCTGCGCCTGGCGCGGCGCAGCACTTCGAGGTCCAGCTCGGCGGCGGCGACCAGCGACTCGCCCGGCCCGGCCTGGGCCAGCACGCGTCCCCGGTGGTCGATCACCTCCGAGCCGCCGTTGGTGGAGTCGCCGGGGATCGCGATGCCGCGCAGGCCGCCGCTGTTGGCCGCGACCACGTACGCCAGGTTCTCCACCGCCCGCGCCCTGCGGGCGACGGCCTTGGGGGTGAGCTGCGGGGATGAGGCCTCCGAGGTGGGGTTGCAGAAGATCTCGGCGCCGCGCAGGGCCAGAGCGCGGGCCAGTTCCGGCATGAGGATCTCCTCGGAGGCGATGGCCGCGAGGTTGCCGATCTCGGTGCGGGCCACCGGGAGCACCCCGTCCATGCCGTAGATCTCCAGGTAGCGCTCCCACACGTCGTGCGGCGTGGGCGAGAACATGGAGTGCAGCCGGCGATAGCGCAGGACGACCTCACCGGAAGGAGACAGGATCACCGTCGCCTGGAAGAACAGGTCGGGAAAGTGCTCGTCACGCTCGTAGGCGTTCACGCACAGGAACACGTCGTGGTCGGCGGCGACGGCCCCGAGCGTGCGGTATTCGGCGCCTCCGGGGTCGAGCGCCGCCCGGTCCCGCCACTCGGCGACGCTCACCCGCATGGGGAAGCCGGTCAGCACGTATTCGGGCAGCACCACCAGGCGCAGGTCCGGTCCGAGCCATGCCTTCGAGGCCCCCACCTGGGCGCCGATGCGGTCCACGGCGGCCGGGAGATCGCCCCCGGCCACGGTCTCCACCTGCAGGGCCAGGGCGGTGAAGGCGGTCATTCAGCCGGCCCGCCGCTCGTCGATCAGCGTACGCCGCACGCACACCCCGTCCTCGATCCACTGCCACACCCTGCTGCGGGAGTCGCCGTCCTCGCTCAGCACGATCAGCTCGAACAGCCGCATGTCCTGCCCCTTGAACTGCCACGTGAGATAGATCGTGCTCTCGT
The DNA here is from genome assembly GCF_042656245.1 of Nonomuraea insulae. Lineage (NCBI taxonomy): Bacteria > Bacillati > Actinomycetota > Actinomycetes > Streptosporangiales > Streptosporangiaceae > Nonomuraea > Nonomuraea insulae. Next base: position 81,522 of record NZ_JBHSPA010000068.1, on the reverse strand, counting down.
CCAGCTCCCAGAACACGCCCTTGAGCCGCTCGGTGTCGAACCCGCACCGCCCGCCGCCCAGGTACGTCCCGGGGAACTCGTGCACCTCCGTCCGCCCGTCGTCCCAGGTGTAGCGGTTGGTCTGGTGGTAGACGGCGTCGTCGGCGATCGCGCAGGTCATCCGTACCCGGTGCCGGTCGAGCAGGGCGCCGCCGGGGCCGAGGTGGAGGTATTCGCCCTCCCACTCGCCCTCGTGCCTGGCCAGCAGCGGCATGTCGGCGCGCAGTCCCATCCGGGCTACTCCTTCGTCGTGTGCCACCACGGGTCGGCGGCCTCGGATCGGTTGACCAGGAAGGCCCGGCGGCGCAGGAAACGGCTGATGGAGGCCGTACCCATGCGGGAGCCGCCCAGCCCGGACAGGCGGAAGGAGTGTTTCTCGCCCTCGTGCACGAGGGCGGTCAGGGCGGCGTCGTTGATGCTGACGGCGCCGACCCGGAGCTGGGCCGCGACGGCCAGGCCCTGCTCCTCGGTGGCGGCGAAGACGGCGGCCGACAACCCGTACACGGAGTCGTTGGCCAGGGCGACGGCCTCGGCGGGCCCGTCCACGGCCATGACCGGCAGCACAGGGCCGAACGTCTCCTCCGTCATGACCAGCATGGTGTGATCGACCCCGGACAACACGGTCGGACGGCACCAGTGGCCACCGCCGTGCCGCTCGATCCGGCCGCCCGTGTGCACCCTCGCGCCCCTGGCCACGGCGTCGGCGAGGTGGGCTGCGATCACGTCCTCCTGGCCGGGGGCGATGATGGGGCCGATCGGGCCTCCCTCGCAGGTCAGGCCCACCTGCGTGGCCTTGACCACGAGCCGGGCGAGGAACTCCTCGTGTGCCTCGCGGGCCACGTAGACACGCTCGATGGACTGGCAGGACTGCCCGGCGTTGGCGGTGCCGCCCCACAGGACGGCCGACGCGGCCCGGTCGAGGTCGGCCCCGGCCAGCACGATCGCCGGGTCCTTGCCGCCCAGCTCCAGGAACGCCGGCACGAACGCGCGCGCCGCCGCCCGCGCCACCTGACGTCCCGTCTCGACGCTGCCGGTGAACACCACGGCGTCCACCAGGTCCACGAGCGCGGCCCCGGTGCCGCCGTCGCCCTCGACGATCCGCAGCGGCAACTCGTCGGGGACCAGCCGCATCAACGGCTCGATGAAGCGGGGCGTCACCTCGCTCGGCTTGACCAGCACCGCGCAGCCGGCGGCCAGCGCGGGGACGGCGTCGATGAGGGCGAGCAGCAGCGGCAGGTTCCACGGGCTGATCACCCCCACCAGCTCGTACGGCACCGCGTCCCCCGCCACGACGATGCCGGGCAGGGAGGCGGAGTGTTCGGCGGGCGGGGTGAGGAGGGCGGGCGCCAGGCGTACCCAGCGGTCGATGAGGCCGGCCACGAGCCGGCGCTCCAGCAGCGACTCCCCCACCCTGCCGGTGTCGGCCACCAGGGCCGCGAGCAGGGCGTCGTCGTCTGCCAGCGCGGCGCCGAACCGGGACAACACCGCGCCGCGATCGGCGCTCAGCCAGGAGGGGGACAGTTCGCGCAACCCGGCGGCCACGGCGGCCAGCCGGTCGGGCGGGATCGGGGCGAGGGGCCTGTCGGCCTGCCCGGTGATCGGGTTCGTCACGTTCATGCGGTGCGGCCACGGGACATGGTGCTCCTGCGATGCTCGGCGGGAGCCATTGTGATCATGTGATCGGCCGCGCGTCAACGCACCGGCGGGTCGGATGTGTTCAGCCGCCCCAGCCCGGCACGGCCATCCGTACCGTGAGCGCGTGTTCGACCAGGTTGATCAGAGCGCTCTTGACCGAGTCCTTGGAGCGGGCGTCGAGCCGTACCAACGGTATGTGCGGGGCCAGTGTCAGCGCGTCGCGCACTTCCCCGTCGCTGTGCGGATATTGGCCGTCCCATCCGTTCACGCCCACCACGAACGGGAGTTGCGCCTCCTCGAAGTAGTCGATGGCCGGGAAACTGTCGGCGAGACGGCGCGTGTCGACCAGCACGACAGCGCCGATGGCGCCGCGTACCAGGTCGTCCCACATGAACCAGAACCGGTGCTGTCCGGGCGTGCCGAACAGGTAGAGGATCAGGTCACGGTCCAAGGAGACCCGGCCGAAGTCCATGGCGACGGTCGTGGTCGACTTCAGCGGCGTCATCCCCAGGTCGTCGATTCCGGCGGAGGCGTCGGTCATCACCGCCTCCGTCGTCAACGGCATGATCTCCGACACCGCGCCGACGAACGTCGTCTTCCCCACCCCGAAACCTCCAGCCACCACGATCTTCGTCGAGGTGAGGCCGGGGCTAGAGCCTGCGAAGTCCACTGAGCACCCTTTCGAGCAGATTTACGTCCGGCCTACCCTCATCCAGCTGTGGCTGGTGCACGCGGACCAGACCTTCGGCGGCCATGTCAGCGATCAGCACGCGTACCACGCCGAGCGGGATCCGCAGCAGAGCCGACACCTCTGCCACGGACCGGACCTGCCGGCACAGTTGGCTGATCGCCTGGTACTCCGGCGTGATATGCGAGAACTCCCGCTGCTCGGCGGTCGCCGAGGACACCAGGGCCTCCATCGCCAGCTTGACCCGCGGCGCCGTCCGTCCACCTGTCACCGCGTACGGGCGGACGGGCGAAGCGGGGTCGGGATTCAGCTGCGACTGGGGCTGAGGTGGGGGGGCCCAGCCGCCGCTGTTCCATCTGGGGTCTGTCACGTACATCACCTGATCTGGCTGGCGCGCAGCTCCGCGCGCACAGCCGGGGTCAGCACCTGACCGGCGCGATCGACCATCAACGTCATCTGGTACGCCACCAGCCCCATGTCACAGTCCGGAGCGGCCAGCACCGCCAGGCACGAGCCGTCACTGACCGACATGATCAGCATCAGCCCGCGCTGCATCTCCACGATCGTCTGGTTGACCGCACCACCCTCGAACACCCTGGCCGCGCCCTGCGTCAGGCTCACCAAACCTGACGCGATCGCGGCGAGCTGATCAGCCCGGTCAGCCGGAAAGCCCGACGACGCCGCCAGCGGCAGACCGTCGGACGAGACCACCACCGCGTGCGCCACACCCGGGACCGTGCTGACGAAGTCCGTGATCAGCCAGTCGACTCCGCGTGCCGCGTGGCTGAGGTCGTTCATGCGCGCTCCTCCCTTTCGTTGTCCTTCGGGGAGGGGAAGGCCCTGCCCTCGCTGATGTCGTCTCGTGCCGCACGGAAGCCCTGCTGGAAGCTGGACAGACGGTTGCGGATCCGGTCCGGGGACACCGAGGGCATCGGCGTGACGCCCTTCGGGGACGCGGCGGTGTCCGCCGAGCCGGGCACCAGGTTGGCCTTGGGCACCCGTTTGGGCAGTCCCGCCGCCGTCGCACCGTCACGTACCGGCTCCACTACTGCCTCCGCAGCGCTCCAGCCCGCGTCCGCCTTGGCGGATCCCCAGCTCGCGCCGTTCGCGTCGCGGCCGAACCAGGCGGATTCCACGGCGGCGAAGATCGGCAGGTAGTCGTCGCCGGCGGACGCGGGCGGGGCCGCCGGCATGGGGTCCGTCGCGCCGGAGGCGGGCTCGGGGAAGTCGAACCCCGGCCGCTGCGGCGGGTTGGTGTCCTGGTTCCAGCCGCCGGGTGGCGCTTGGGGGACGGGTCTCTTGGGCAGGCCCCGCTCGCCGTTCCAGGCGGGGCCGCGGGGCGGCGCCCAGACGTCGCCGCTCTCGAAGCCGCCGCCGCGTGGTTCGGCGGGCCAGGCCGAGGGGTCGGGTTGCCAGGCGGGCGGTGGCGTCGACCAGTTGCCGCCCGTCTCGGGGTTGGAGGGGAACGACGGGTGGCCGGGGCCCATCTGGAACGTCGGTTGCGGCCAGTCGGTGGGGGGCGGGGCGGAGTGCGGGCCGGAGTACGGTTCGTCTCCCCTGGGCCCCGAGTACGGCTCGTCCCCTCTCGGCCCGCCGCCCGGCCCGCCCGGCCCGCCCGCGCCCGCTCCCGCGAAGGCCGGCGGCTGATTGCCCGAGAAGGAGGATGGCTGATTGCCGGAGAAGGAGGATGGCTGGTTTCCGGAGAAGGAGGACGGCTGGTTGTCCGAGAACGACGGTGGCTGGTTTCCGGAGAAGGACGGCATGCCGGAGAAGGTCGGAGCCTGGGAGCCCAGCATGTTCTCGGGGATCAGCACCATCGCGGTCAGGCCGCCGGAGGCGTGCGGGCGCAGTTGCACCCGGATGCCGTGCCGGTGCGCCAGCCTGGCCACCACGAACAGGCCCATCCGCCGCGACACCGACACGTCCACGCTCGGCGCGTCCGTCAGCCGCTCGTTGGCCGCGATCAGTTCCTCCTGGGTCATGCCGATGCCGGAGTCGGTGATCGACAACATCACGCCGCCGCCGTCGATCCGGCTGCCCGAGACGGTCACCCTGGTCTCGCGCGGCGAGAACGACAGCGCGTTCTCGACCAGCTCGGCGATCAGGTGGATCACGTCGTTCACGGCCTGGCCGGCCACCGACACCCCGTCGGGCACCTGGAGCACGACGCGCTCGTAGTTCTCGACCTCCGACAACGACGCCCTGGCCACGTCGACCAGCTTGACCGGCTGGCTCCACCGCCGCGGCGGGTCCTGGCCCGCCAGCACCAGCAGGTTCTCGCTGTTGCGCCGCATACGGGTGGCCAGGTGGTCGAGCTTGAACAGATTGCCGAGCCGCTGCTCGTCCTGCTCGCCCTGCTCCAGCCCGTCGATCAGGGTGATCTGCCGTTCCACCAGCGTCTGGCTACGCCGCGACAGGTTCACGAACATCGCGTTGACGTTGCTGCGCAGCCGGGCCTCCTCGCCCGCCAGCCGCACCGCCTCACGGTGCACCTCGTCGAACGCCCGCGCGACCTCACCGATCTCGTCGTGCGTGTCCACCCCGATCGGCACGACGGGGCCGACCGTGCCGTCCCCGCTCTCGCGCAACTGCCGCACGGTCTCCGGCAGGCGCTGCCCGGCGACGTCGAGCGCCTCGCGGCGCAGCCTGCGCAGCGGCCTGATCAGCGAGCGGGCGATGAGCGAGATGATCGAGATCACCACGATCAGCAGCAGCAGGATGAGGCCGCCGGAGATCATGGCGGAGCGGTTGGCGCTCTCCTCCAGGCCGCGGGCGCGCAGGATGACGGAGGAGGACAGCGCCTTCTCCACGTTCCGCAGCGCGTCGACCTTGCCGGTGCTGACCTCGAACCAGGTGGCGACATCCCGCTCGGGCCGCGCCCCGATGCTCAGCTCCTTGCCCTCGGACGCCTGCGCCATCGCACGCAGCCGGAACAGGTCGGTCTGGTCGATGTCCCTGCCCACGACGGTGTTGCGGTAGAGCTCCAGCTGGTCGAGGTTGGCCAGGGTCCTGAACAGCGTCTCCTCGCTCTCCTCACGCGACTTGGCGTCGGTGAGCGCGTCGAGTTCGCCGCTGTCGAAGTTCTTGTTGTTCAGCGAACTGGCCAGGATGCCGCGTTGCTTGGACGCCTGCTCCTTGGCCCGGGCGATGGCGGCCATCGAGCCGGCGCTGTCGGCCACCTCGTCGTCCACCGCGACCTGCCCGACCTGGTCGTGGAACTGCAGCAGGGCCGCGATGATCTCCGAATACTTCCTGATCATCGGCAGGGGCTGGATCTTGCCGTTCACCGCCGTGTCACGCAGTGTCGGGATCTCCTCCAGGCGCCGCAGCACCGGCCGTACGGCCTCGCCGTGGCTCTCCCCCAGCGCGAGGGCCCGCTTCTTGGCCTCGTCGATGAGGCCGTTGACCCCGCTGTAGGTGGTGTTGAGCTGCGCCTCGCGATTCTGGGGCCGGCCCTGGGCGATGTAGAGGGCGGTCTCGTCGCGCTCGAAGGACAACTCCTGCGTCACGGCCCCGAGCTGCTGGCTGAGCTCGGCGACCTCTCTGAGAGTCTGGTAGGTGTTGGCGTCACTGAGCGAGGTGACGACGCTCAGCCCACCCAGGCCCACGGCGACGGCCGTGGGAACGACGATCAGCGCTATGAGGCGTGATCGCACATGCCAGTTACCCAATCCGAACCTGCGCGAGGTCGGTTTGGACAGCCGTCGCTTCTCATGGCCGTGCGGCTCGCGGTCGGCGGAAGCTTCAGCGTTCTGCGTTCTCACTGCCTTCGCAACCTCTCGCCCTTGAGGGAATTCTCAGGTGACCAGCTCAGATAATGCAGGTGAGGCAATATGTGCATCGAGATAAGCACACAGATCGACAAGGGCCAACCACTACTAGTGCCCCTCTGGGGCCTTTAGCCCTATATGTCCGAAAAAAGCGACCGAATCGGTAGATGGCCTTCTACCAGGGAAAACAGGCAATAAGGGACCGTTCCACGAGCCACTTCCTGACTCGCCGAAAAGATCGAATACGGGGCACCAGGGGTTACCCGAAGTCCCGGCAGTTACCTCCAATCCCAAACCGGACAAACATTTGGGTCGTCAAATTTTCACGATATAGCGACAAACAGACATTGCAACCACAAGTGTCATCTTCACGATAATGCCCACCCATTTGGTGCTACCGTCAATCCCTGTTGTGCGTCAGGCACACAGCCCCCGGGAGCAAAAAGCCACCCGGTCCCCCCCTGGCTCCATCCGAAAGGAGTCCCTGACATGAGGCTTGGCCGTTCCGCCAGGGCCGCCATCATCGGGTTCGCTTTGACACTCGGCGCCGCGGCGTGCAGCGCCGGCGGCTCCCCAACCGCCAGCGCCCCGCCGTCCGCATCCGGCAGCGGGCTGGAGAAGACCCAGATCAAGGTCGCCACCCTGCCGGCCATCGACAGCGCCGCCCTCTACGTCGCCATCGACCAAGGGCTCTTCGAGAAGGAGGGACTGGAGGTCACTCCGCAGATCGTCCAGGCCGCGCCTGATGCCATCCCCATGCTGATCAAGGGCGAGATCGACGCGATGTTCGGGAACTACGTCTCGATGTTCGCCGCCCATGACAAGCAGACGCTGAAGCTGCGCATCCTGGCCGAGGGCTCTCGCGCGGCCCCCGACTCGCTCAGCATCATGGCCCTGCCCAACTCGCCCATCAAGACGCCGAAGGACCTGGAAGGCAAGACGATCAACGTCAACGTCCTGCACAACTTCCAGGAGCTGGCGCTCACCCAGGTGCTCAAGGCCAACAACGTCGACCCGGCCACCATCAAGTACGTCCAGGTGACCTTCCAGAACATCATGCCCTCGTGGAAGCAGGGCCAGATCGACGCCGCCTACCTCGGCGAGCCGATGGTCACGGCCGCCACCTCCACCATGGGCGCGCGCAAGATCCTCGACCCGGCCTCCGGGCCCGCCGCCGAGTTCCCCATCTCCGGCTACGTCAGCAGCCAGGAGTGGTACGACAAGAACCCCAAGGTGTCCGCGGCGTTCCAGCGGGCCATCCACAACGCGGCCAAGCTCATGGAGAACAACCGTGAGGTGGTGGCCAAGGTGCTGCCGACCTTCACGCAGATCAACGCGGCCACCGCGGCCACCGTGACCTTCCCCTACTTCTCCAGCAACGACAACCCGGTCCGCCTCCAGCGGGTGGCCGACTGGATGCTGGAAGCCAAGTGGCTGACGAAGGCCATCAACGTCGAGTCGCTCATGTCGCCCACCACGTCAGGGTGAGCGCACAAACCCTGTCCCGCCCCCGCCCGGCGTCCGCCGCCACTCGCTGGTCACGCCGGGCGGCCGGGGCTCTCGCCTTCGCCGCCCTGATCGAGCTGGTCAGCAGGACCGGGCTGGCCGATCGCGAATTCCTCCCGCCCGCCACGGAGATCGTCGGGCGGGCGGTCACGCTGCTGCTCGACCCGGCGTTCCGTGCCCACGCCCTGACGAGCCTGCTCGCCTGGGCCATCGGGCTCGGCATCGTCGCCGTGCTCGCCGTCCCGCTCGGGCTGTTGCTCGGCAGCGTGCCGGTCATCGACGCCGCCACCCGCTCGGTGGTGGAGTTCCTCAGGCCGATCCCGTCCGTGGCGCTGATCCCGCTGGTGGCCCTGGTCATCGGCACCGGCCTGCAACACCGCGTCGCCCTCGTGGTCTACGCCTCGCTCTGGCCCATCCTCTACAACACGATGTACGGCCTGCGCGGCGTCGACCCCCTGGCCAAGGAGTCCCTCCGCTCCTACGGCTTCGGCCCCCTGTCGGTGCTGCTGCGTGTCTCCCTGCCGTCCTCGGCGCCCTTCATCACCACCGGCCTCCGGCTGGCGGCAGGGGTGGCGCTCATCCTGACCGTCAGCACCGAGATCGTGGCCGGGCGGGGCGACGGCATCGGCGTGTTCATCTTCTTCGCCGGTATCGCCGTGCCCGCGCGGATGACCGACATCCTGGCCGGGGTGTTCTGGGTGGGGTTGTTCGGCGTCGCGGTGAACGCGCTGCTGGTGGCCGTCGAGCGGCGGGCGTTCCGCTGGCATCACGCGCAGCGGGGGGAGCCTGGATGAGCGACCGGGGTATGCGCACGGCGATGTTCCGGACCATCGTCCTGGTCGTGCTGGTCCTGGCCTGGGAGGTGGCCACGAGGGTGGCGGGCAGTCCGTTCTTCCCCTCACCCAGCACGATCGTCACCCGGATGCACGCGATGTGGTTCTCGGGGCCGCCCTCCACGCTCTTCCTGACCGACGCCGCCACCGGGAACATCCTGCCCAGCCTGGGCCGGATGGCGCTCGGCTTCGCGGGAGGCGCGGCGGGCGGGGTCGTGCTCGGGCTGGCGGTGGGCCTGTCCGCCCGGGTCTACGACTACCTGGACGGCGTGCTGCAGTTCCTGCGCGCCATCCCGCCGCCCGCGCTGGTGACCGTGTTCCTCGTGGTGTTCGGGTTCGGGCTGGGGATGCAGCTCGCGTTCATCATGTTCTCCATCGTGTGGCCGGTGCTGCTCAACACCGCCGACGGGGCCCGCTCGGTCGAGCCGCTGCACCTGCAGACGTGCCAGGCGTTCCGGCTGTCGCGGGCGGAGCGGCTCTTCCGGGTGATCCTGCCCTCGGCGCTGCCCAAGATGTTCGCGGGGCTGCGGCTGGCGCTGTCGCTCTCCCTGATCGTCATGGTCTTCTCCGAGCTGCTCCCGGGCACCACGAACGGCATCGGCTTCCAGCTCACGGAGGCCTACTCGACCTTCGACCTGCCCGCCATGTGGGGTGGGATCGTGCTGCTCGGCGTGCTGGGGTACCTGCTCAACGAGCTGTTCCTGGTCGTCGAGCGCCGCGTCCTCGCCTGGCACCGCTCGGCCCAGCAGCTCACCGGCTAGCCCAGAGCAGAAAGGAATAGCCGGCTTACCCGGCGGGGCCGCGGGTTAGAGTCCCCCCGTGGGGGAGACATCGTGCGGACGATGATCGTGGGCGGTGGCATCGGGGGTCTCAGCGCGGCCCTGAGCCTGCACGCCGCCGGGCTGGAATGCGTGATCGTGGAGGCCGCCCGCACGCTGCGGCCCCTCGGGGTGGGCATCAACGTGCAGCCCCATGCCGTACGCGAGCTGACCGAGCTGGGCCTCGGCGGCGCACTGGCGGGGCTGGCCGTGGAGACGAGCTTCATGACGTTCGCCGACTGCCACGGCAACGTCATCCTCGCCCTGCCGCGCGGCCGATCGGCGGGTTACCGCTGGCCCCAATACAGCATCCACCGGGGCGAACTGCAGATGGCGCTGCTCGTGGCCGTCGAGGAGCGGGTCGGGCCGGTGCGCACGGGGGTCAGGTTCGAGGACTTCGCGCAGGACGGCGACGGGGTGCTCGTCACCCTCCGCCGGGGCGGGCAGGTGCTGCGGGAGCGGGTGGACGTGCTGGTCGGCGCGGACGGGGTGCAGTCGGCCGTCCGCGCCAGGCTGCGGCCTTGCGACGACCCGCTGCTGTGGGCGGGGATCAGGATGTGGCGCGGGGTGGCGGAGGCCGATCCGATCCTCGACGGCGCGACGGTACTCGTCGGTGGCTCGAATATGACCGCTAAATTTGTGACTTATCACATCTCGGCCCGCAATCCGCGGTTGATCAACTGGGTGGCCGAGGTGAAGGTGACCGAGCCCGGGATCGTGCCGGACGCCGACTGGGCCCGCGAGGGCATGCTCTCCGACGTGTCAGCACATTTCTCGTCCTGGAAATATCCGCCCGCCGACATCCGGGCGCTGCTCGCCACCACGGGACGAATCCTCGAATATCCGATGGTGGATCGCGCCCCCCTGCCCCGCTGGAGCCAGGGCCGGGTGACGCTGCTGGGCGACGCCGCCCATCCCATGTATCCGATCGGCTCGAACGGCGGCTCCCAGGCCGTACTGGACGCGCGGGTCCTGGCCCGGTGCCTGGCGACGTACGGGGATCCGGCGCGGGCCCTGGAGGCGTACGAGGAGGAGCGGCGTCCGCCCACGTCGGCGCTGGTCCTCGCGCACCGGGCGCTGCCCATCGAGGAGACGATCAGGCTGGTGGCCGCGCGGGCGCCGGATGGATTCGGCGAGATCGGCGAGGTGCTGACGGAGCAGGAGTTGTCGGCGATGGCGGACGCGCAGCGCCGCATCTCCGACGCCGATGTGCGGGCGCTGAACGAACGTGAATCGTGGAGCGTATGAGGCTGTGGCTCCCATGGCAGCCGGGATCGTGCAAGAGTAAGATCACGCCCTGAATGGGTTTACCTGACTGACATGTCCAGCAATTACCGCTCCGCTAGAGTCATTTCAACCCCAAAAGCGTCCGCGGTCTCGCCCCCTAGGAAATCCAGTGCTCGAGATAGACAACCTTTCCCATGTGTACGGCGGCGGCACTCCCAACGCGCACCACGCCATCGACGGACTCAACCTGAGCGTCGCCGAGGGCGAGCTGCTCTGCATCGTCGGTCCCTCGGGCTGCGGGAAGTCGACGCTGCTGCGCTCCATCGCCGGCCTGATCACGCCGACCGGCGGGGAGGTCAGGGTCGAGGGCAATCTGGTCCGCCAGACGCCGGACAACCTCGCCGTGGTCTTCCAGGACTACAGCCGCTCGTTGTTCCCATGGATGTCGGTCGCCGACAACGTGGCCCTGCCGCTGCGCCGCAAGAGCATGGACAAGCGCCAGCGCCGCGAGGCCGCCCAGGAGGCCCTTGAGTCGGTGGGCCTCGAAGGCGCGGGGCGCAAATACCCGTTCCAGCTCTCGGGCGGCATGCAGCAGCGGGTGGCGATCGCGCGGGCGCTGGCGTACCGGCCGACGCTGATGCTCATGGACGAGCCGTTCGGCTCGGTGGACGCGCAGACCAGGGAGGACCTGGAGGACCTGGTGCTCAAGGTCCGCGGCCACCACCAGATGACGATCGTGCTCATCACCCATGACATCGACGAGAGCGTCTATGTGGGCGACCGGGTGGTGGTGTTGTCCAAGGCGCCCGCTCACGTGGTGGGAGACCTGAAGGTGGCTCTGCCCGGGCCACGCGATCAGATCACCACGCGGGAGCACCCGGACTTCGTGCATCTGCGCGCGGAGGTGGGGCGACTCGTCCGCGGTCACGCCACCGTCTGATCGCGGCTTCTCCCCCCGGCGATCGCCGCCGTCACGCTCGCGCCGGCCAAGCGCGGCCGGGTGGTGTGCGGGTGCCGCGTTCGTTCAAAGGATGGGACGGGCGCCACGCACACCTCACTGCCCTTCGCCGCAGCAATGCTGGCCACGATCCTCGCCTCCGCACCGCCGAAGCCGGTGCGCGGGAGCGAGGTGGCCGAGCTGATCGCCAGGCTGGGTGAGCTGCGGGACGCGGGGGTGCTGTCCGAGGAGGAGTTCCCGGCCAAGAAGGCCGAGCTGTTGTCCCGGCTGTGAGCTCGGAATCCCCGGGGAGGGGCGCGGAGGCAGGCGGGCATTCGACAGCCCACCACCTCGATGGGGCGAGGGGTGGGCTGCGATGACGCCGGAAGGCGCGGGGGTCGCTAGACCGGAGTGTGCATGTGGCGGGTCAGGGCGTGTTCCACCAAGGTGATCAAGGTGGATTTGACCGACTCGCGTTGCCGGGCGTCCAGTCTGATGATCGGGGTGTGGCCGCCGATCGACAGGGCCTCCCTGAGTTCGTCCTCCGCGTGCGCGAATTGGCCGTCCCAGCCGTTGATGCCGATCACGAACGGCAGCTTGGCCTCTTCGAAGTAGTCGATGGCCGGGAAGCTGTCGGCCAGCCGGCGGGTGTCCACGAGGACGACCGCGCCGATGGCGCCTTTGACGAGGTCGTCCCACATGAACCAGAAGCGGTGCTGTCCGGGCGTGCCGAACAGGTAAAGGATCAGGTCACGGTCGAGCGAGACCCGGCCGAAGTCCATGGCGACGGTCGTGGTGGTCTTGTTCGGCGTGAGTGAGACGTCGTCCACATGGGCCGAGGCGTCCGTCATGATCGCTTCCGTGGTGAGCGGCAGGATCTCGGAGACCGCTCCCACGAAAGTCGTCTTCCCCACGCCGAAGCCCCCGGCCACGACGATCTTCGTCGAGGTTAGGCCGGGGCTAGAGCCTGCGAAGTCCACTGAGCACCCTTTCGAGCAAGTTGAGGTCCGGCTTTCCCGCGTCCAGCGCAGGCTGGTGCACGCGGATCAGGCCCTCCGACGCCATGTCGGCGATCAGCACCCGGACCACGCCAAGAGGCTGGCGTAAAAGGGCGGAGATCTCGGCAACCGACCGGACGTTCCGGGTCAGCTGAATGATCGCCTGATACTCCGGACTTAGTAGGGAAATATCTTGGTATTCCGACGTCACAGAGGACACGAGTGCCTCCATGGCGAACTTCATCCGCGGGGCGGTGCGCCCCCCGGTCACGGCATAGGGCCGTACCAGGGAGCTCTGCTTCTGCGGACGGGGAGCCGCCGGATGCGGCGGAGTGCTATCACCAGCCCAACCCTGCTGACCTGACACCATGATCTCCTGTCACCGCCCAAACTAGCGGGGGCGAGTCGCTTGCAGCTCCGCGCGTACGGCTGGAGTCAGCACCTGACCGGCCCGCTCTACGAGCAGGGTCATCTGGTACGCGACCAGCCCCATGTCACAGTCGGGAGCAGCCAGGACCGCCAAGCAGGATCCATCACTGATCGACATGATCATCAAGAGCCCACGCTGCATTTCGATAACGGTCTGGGACACCATACCGCCCTCGAAAACCCGCGCGGCTCCCTGGGTCAAGCTGATCACGCCCGAGGCCACCGCGGCGAGCTGGTCGGCCCGATCCTTGGGAAAACCCTCGGAGAAGGCCAGTGGCAACCCGTCAGACGACACCACGACTGTGTGGGCGACGCCTGGCACGTTGTTCACGAAGTCCGTGATCAGCCAGCTTATGCCGCGCGCTCCCTGGCTCATTTCTCTCATTTGTCCTCCTCGTTCTCATCTCCGCGGGTGAACGCCCGGCCTTGCCGGACACCCTGCTGGAAGCTGGAGAGCCGGCTGCGCAACCGCTCGGGTGAGATCTGCGGCGCCGGAGACTGGGCCTGGGGCTCGGCGAGGCTGGCCGTACCGGGCACCAGGTTGGCCTTGGGAACGCGGCGGGGCAGACCCGACGCCGTCGTACCGGCCTGCTGGGGCTGGGCGGCGGCCTGCGCGGCCTGGAAGCCGGAGTCCGCGGGCGACGACCAGGTCGCACCGGCACCCGAGGCGCCTGGCGTGCGCTGCGGCAGCCCTGGCTTGTCCGGCGTGCCACCGACCATGGGCGGCGCCGCCGGGGGCGGGTCGGCGGGCACGGCCGGGTGGATCGCGGTGATCTCCGGCTCGCTCTCGGGCTCCTGATACTGCAGCACCTCGGGGTCCGGACGGCGGAACCAGTCCGAGCCGACCGACGAGAAGATCGGCAGGAACTCCTCGCTCTGCTCCTCCATCGGCGAGCTGCGCACGATGGGGAGCGGCCCGGTCATGTCCTGGGAGGAGTAGTCGCCGGGGCCGAACGGGCTGTACTGCGAGTTCCCGTTCTGCTCGTAGTGCTCGGCGGGCCTGGCCTCCTCCCCGAACGGGGAGCGGTAGGAGTCGCCGAGCTGCGTCCTCGGTGTGTCCTCTGCCTCGAACAACGAGCGGCGCGGCAGCGGGTCGGCGAAGGAGGACCAGTTCGGGTCCTCCTGCGACTGCTGCTGCTTGGGCGGCTCGGTCGAGAAGGACGGCCAGCGCGGCTCGTCGCCCTCCTGGAGGGGCGGCGGCGTCTCGGCGAACGACGGCCACCTGTTGTCCGCGAAGGGCTGCGGCGGCGCCGGGGCCTCCTCCGCGAAGGACGGCCACCGCTGCTCGCCGAACGGCTGAGCATCCTGCGGCTGCTCGCCGAACGGCTGCTGCACGGGCGGGGAGTCGTCGGCGAACGACGGCCAGCGGGGCTCGTCGGCCCGCGGAGGCTGCTGTTCCCCGAAGGGCTGCTGCTCCCCGAAGGGCTGCTCCCCGAAGGACTGCTCGGCGAACGGCTGCTCGCCGAAGGCCGCCTGCTGCTGCTCGCCGAACGAGGGCCAGTTCCCGGTCCCCGGCACGGGCAGCGAGCCCGGCCACTGCGTGTCCACCACCTGGCCGGGGATGTCGTCGAAGGAGGGGTGCTTGCCGCCGGCGCCGTTCGGCGCCGGGGGCTGGCCGAACATGCTCGGGTCGAACGTGGTGAACGCCTCGTACTGCCCGCCCTGCTGCGGCAGGCCCTGCCCGTTGCTGATGAGCATGTCGGGCATCATCACCAGCGCGCTCAGGCCGCCGGTCTCCCGCATGCTGAGCTGGACGCGGATGCCGTGCCGCAGGGCCAGGCGGCCGACCACGAACAGGCCCATGCGCCGCGAGACGGACACGTCCACGACGGGCGGGTTCGCCAGACGCCAGTTGGCCTCGCCCAGCTCCTCCTGGTTCATGCCGATGCCGAGGTCGTTGATCGAGATCATCACGCCGCCCTCGGCGACCGCGCTGGTCACCGCGACCTTGCTCTCGCGCGGGGAGAAGGAGACGGCGTTCTCGATCAGCTCGGCGAGCAGGTGGACGGCGTCGGTGACGGCGGGGCCGACGATGAGGGTGCCGGACGGGATCTGGATCTGGACCCGTTCGTAGTTCTCGACCTCCGACAACGAGGCGCGGGCGATGTCGACCAGCGGCACCGGCTCGCTCCACTTGCGCGCGGCCTCCTGGCCGGCGAGGACCAGGAGGTTCTCGCTGTTGCGGCGCATGCGGGTGGCCAGGTGGTCGAGGCGGAAGAGGTTCGCGAGCCGCTGCTCGTCCTCCTCGCCCTGCTCCAGGCCCTCGATGAGCTGGAGTTGCCGTTCGACCAGCGTCTGGCTGCGGCGGGAGAGGTTGACGAACATCGAGTTGACGTTGGCGCGCAGCTTGGCCTCGTCGCCGGCCAGCCGGATCGCCTCGCGGTGGACCTCGTCGAAGGCCCGGGCCACTTCACCGATCTCGTCGCGGGTGTTGACACCGACCGACGGCACTTCCGGCACGTGGGCGCCATCGCCGGACTCGCGCAGGATGCGGACGGTGTCGGGCAGCCGGGTCGTGGCGACCTGGAGCGCCTCGGCCCGCAGTCGGCGCAGCGGGCGGACCAGCGAACCGGCCACGCGGGTGGTGATGACCAGGACGAGGAGCAGCAGGACGAGGATCAGCGCGCCGGAGATGATGGCGCTGCGCTGCTCGGTGTCGCTCAGCTCGCGGGTGCTGGCCACGATCTTGGTGGCCAGGCCGTCCTCGACCTTGCGCATGGCGTTGGTCGCGACGGTGGTGCTCTCGTACCAGTTGTTGAGGTCGCGCACCAGAGTGGGCGTGGTGACGTCGAGGTCGGTGATCCGGTTGCCGTCGCTCACCTGCGCCAGCGCGCGCTGGCGCATGGCGTCGGCGAGGTCGACCTCCGAGCCCTTGACCCCCTGCTGGTACGCCTTGAGGTCCGCGGGGTTCGCCTCCTGCTCGAAGGCGGCCAGCTCGGCCTGCTGCTTGTTCCAGGAGCCCAGGAAGTCGGACCAGTCGGCGCTGTCGATCTTGCGCTGCACCAGCGTGACGATGAGGATGATCTGCTGCCGCGAGACCTCCTCCTTGACGTTCTGGAGCGAGTTGAGCGCGGCGACGTCACCCTGCAGGGCGTCGTCGCTGACGCCGTCGCCCAGGTCTCCCTGGATGGAGGAGAAGACCTCGATCATCGTGCTGTACGTGCCGACGGAGGCGCGCGCGGGCACGTTGCCGACCATGGTGGCACGCAGGCTGTCGAGGCCGTCGAGCCAGCGGCGCATGTTCGCGACGCCCTCCTGCACACGGACCGAGTGCGAGGCGTCGATGGCCGTGGCCGCGGAGAGGGTGTCCTTCTTGGCCTTGTCGGTCGCCTGCCGCTGCGTCTTGAGCTGCACGAAGCGCTGGCCCTTGCGGCGGTCGGCGACGTACCAGGCGGTGAGCGTGCGTTCCTTGCCGAGCTCGTCGTTGAGCGCGCCGATGCGCTGGACCAGCTCGGCCACCTGGCTGAGCCGGCGGTATTCGGCGCTGGTGCCGATGGCGTCGGCGAGCTGGATGCCGGCGAGCAGCACACCCACGACCGTGGGAATGAGGATCAGCGCGACCAGCCTGGAGCGCACACGCCAGTTCGCCAGCCGGAACCGTCCGCCTGTGTACTCCCCCGACCTGGTGTGTCTGGGGTCTTTCGTCCTCACTGAGTCTCGCAACCTCTCGCCGGTACGTGCTCGAAGAAAATCAGACACGCGTGGGGCGCATGGGATTCTGTCCGGCTGGGTAATTGGAACACAACCCGTACCAGATCGGCCAACCGAACATATCCCATCTCATGCACCCAAAGAGGCACTTTGGGCAGCATAGCGCCAACACGTCTTCAGGCGGGGCGGAACGAATCCCGCTCCGCCGGCGCCGCGTGCTTCACCATCAGGTGCCGCGTCACCGAATACTCCTGCACTGCCTCCTGGCTCATGTCCTTGCCGAACCCGCTGCCCTTCACCCCGCCGTGCGGAGCTTCACTGGCGATGGGCAGATGGTCGTTAACCCACGTGACGCCCACGTCGAGCCGGTGGGAGACGCGCATCGCGCGGGCCACGTCACGTGACCACACCGACGAGGCGAGCCCGTATCTAGTGTCGTTGGCCAGCCGGACCGCTTCGTCCTCGCCGTCGAATGGGAGCGCGACCAGGACCGGTCCGAAGAGTTCACCCTGCACGATCTCGCTGCTCTGTGCGACATCGGCCACGAGGGTCGGCGGATAGAAAAAGCCGGAGCCCCGGATCGGGGCTCCACCGTGCAACACCCGACCCCCGGCCCGCGTGACGAACCCGTGCACCCGGTCCCGGTGCGCTGCGGAGATGAGCGGGCCGATGTCCGTGGCCGGGTCCCAGGGGTCGCCGACGGTGATGTTGGCAAGAGTTGCCTTGATGGCCTCCACGGCGTCGTCGTAGACCTCCCTGGCGACGTACACGCGGGTGGCGGCCGTACAGTCCTGACCGGAGTTGTACGTCGCCCCCATGGCCACGCCATGGGCCATCTCGGCCAGGTCGGCGTCCTCGAACACCAGCGCCGGCGCCTTGCCGCCCAGCTCCAGGTGCACCCGCTTGAGCGTGGCCGCCGCGCCGCTCATCACGGCCCTGCCGGTCTCGGTGGAGCCGGTGACGCTCACCATGTCCACGCCGGGATCGGTGACCAGCGCCTGGCCCGCCTCGGCGTCGCCGGTGACCGCCTGCACGAGGTTGTCGGGCGCGCCGGCCTTGGCGAACAACTCGGCCAGGCGCAACGTCGTACGGGGCGTCTGCGGCGCCGGCTTGATCACCACGGCGTTGCCCGCGGCCACCGCCGGGCCGACCTTCCAGACCGCCATCACGAACGGGAAGTTCCACGGCGCGATCGACCCCACCACCCCGACGGGCCGGCGCAGCAGGACCGAGGTGTAGCCGGGGCTGAACACCCCGGCCCCGGAGCCCTCCAGCGAGCGGGCGGCCCCGGCGAAGAAGCGCAGGTTGTCCACGGCGAAGGGCAGCTCACCGTCCCTGAATACCGCCGCGGGCTTGCCCGTCTCCTCCACCTCCAGCCTGGTCAGCTCGTCGGCGTCGGCCTCGACCAGGTCGGCCAGCCGCAGCAGCACCCGCTGGCGCTCGGCCGGGGTGGTCTGGGACCACTCCTCGAACGCCACGCGGGCCGCGCGCACGGCCGACGCCACGCCCTCAACCGACGTGTCCGGAATTTCGGCACATGGGAGGCCGGTGGCAGGGTTGATCAGTTCACGCATCAGGAAGACTTCATCTCTCAGGGTCGTGCTACTGGCCGAGCTGCTCGATCAGATCGGCGGCCTTGCGCAGGCCGTCGCGGCGCCGGATCTCCTCACCCGCGGCGGCGAGCCCCGCACGAAGCTCGACGTCGCCGAGCAGCCGCGCGACCGCCTCCTTCAGTTCCTCGTCGGTGAAGGTGTAGGTCGAGAGCCTGACACCATAGCCGAGTTCGTCGACCCTCTGGGCGTTGTCGTACTGGTCCCAGAAGAGCGGCAACGCGATCATCGGCTTGCCGAAGTGCAGCGTCTCGGTGGTCGTGTTGTTGCCGCCGTGGGTGATGACCAAGTCACACAGTGGGATGATCTTAGTCTGCGGAACGGTCTCCGCGCCCCACATGTTGGCGGGCAGCTTGATCTCCTCGTGCAGGGCGCCCTTGGAGACGATGTACTGGTGCGGGGTGGTGGCCAGCACGTCGATCACCCGCTGCATCAGCTCCACGTCGGCCGAGCCCAGCGAGCCGAGCGAGAAGTAGATCAGCGCTCCATCATTTCGTTCGTGCTCATGGTCGCGCCCGCTTCGCTCCTCGTTGGCTCCTTCGTCGCTCTCTCGTCGCGAGCTCCTGCGCTCGAAGGGCAGCGCGAAGTCCTCCTCCGTCTCGCGCACAGAGGAGTCGAGACGGTGCCAGGTGTCGCCCAGCGGGCGGGCGTCGACGTAGTCGAGGATCTCCGGGTAGACGTAGAGGTTCAGGTCGCCCTCGTGGATGAAGTCGAGGTCGGGCAGCGGGGCGGTGCCCTGCTCCACGCACCACTCGTTGAAGGCGGTCCAGACCTCGCGGTGGGTGCGGTCGTACTCGGCCTTGAAGGCGTCCCACTCGGAGCGGTCGCCCGCGGGCAGACCGGAGAAGACCGGCGCGACGTCCTCGCCGCGCGCCTCCAGCGGGTTGCATGAGACGATGCGGACGAACTTCTTGCCCGCCGTGAGCAGCGCCGGGAACGTGAGCACGTTGTCCTCGACGATCACGTCCGGGTTCACCCGCTCGATGATGGCCTTGAGCTGCGGCTCGCAGTATTTGGCGCCGTCGACCAGCTCGGCCCAGATGGGCTTGGTGACGGTCTCGAGCTGCTCCAGCGTGCTCTTGCGGTATTCGGGCGCGGTCTCGCGGATGAAGTCCTTCCAGAACTGGCCCGGGTCCTGCTCCTCCTCGGCCGGCGGGGCGAGGTCGACCAGGTCCTCCTCGAAGCCGAGCGCTTCGAGCTTGCCCTTCCACGACGACTCGGCGGCGAAGACGACGCGGTGGCCGCGGCGGCGCAGGATGTCGCCGATGCCGATGCAGTTGTTGGTCGGACCGTAGGCGCTTTCCGGCATGAACAGGATCGTGAGAGACATCGAGACTCCGGGGGAACTCGTCAATTTGAAGATGAATTCAAAAAGGGATCTAGCGTGAAGGTCAAGTTAAGGGCACTATGGTCACGGCTAACTGAACAGTGGCCTAATGGGTGAGGGTGGTGGGGGTGGCTCAGCGTAAAAGCCGCAGTGACCGGCGCATCGACTTGATCGAGGCCGCACGCAGGGCCATCATCCGTCATGGCATCGACGGTGTACAGCTCTCGCACGTCGCAGAGGAGGCCGGTCTGACCTCGGGCGCCGTGCTCTACCACTACCCCGACCTCAGCGAACTGCTGGTCGAGGCGCAGCACGCGGGCATGGAACGTTTCTACGAGCAGCGGCTGCGCCAGCTCGCCACACTTACCGACCCCGCCGAGAAGCTGGTCCTCACGATCAGGTCGGGGTTGCCCACCGGGCCGCTCGACCCGGACGTGCGCCTGCTCAACGAGCTGGGCGGGGCCGCGGGCCGCAACCGGGTCTACGGCGTGCTGCTCACCTCGCTCTACGATCGGCAGGTGTCGATGTACCAGGCGATCCTGGACACCGGGGCCGCTCTGGGGGTGTTCAGGCTGAGCACCGACTCGCAGACGATCGCGCGCAACCTGGTGGCGCTGGAGGACGCCTACGGCTACCGCATCACGGCCAGGCACCCGCTGATCGGCCCGGAGGAGGCCGCCGAGCTGATCCTCTCCTACGCCCGCACGGCCACGGGCAACGACCTGGCTCACTGATCGGCCGCCATGATCACCGCGTCCTTGGCCTCCCAGCGCACCTTGACCTTGGCGCCCTGCCGTACCGAGCTGGCCCCCTGTACGGCGACGAGGACCGGCTTGACGTGCCCGGGGACGTCCACGGACAGGTGCGACACGCCACCGTAGAAGCTGACGTCTAGGACGCTGCCGGACAGGCCCCTGGTCGCGTTCCCCTCCGCCAGCACGAGCTTCTCCGGCCGCACCGCCAGCAGCGCCTTGGCTCCCGGCTCCAGATCCGTCAGCGGCGTGCCCGCCAGCATGCCGAACTCGGCGCTCTTGATCCCGTCGAGGCCGCTGGCGGTGCCCTGGAAGAGGTTGTTGGCGCCGACGAAGTCGGCCACGAACGGCGTGCGCGGGCGCTCGTACAGGGAGATCGGTTCGTCCACCTGGCGCACGGAGCCGCTGTCGAAGACCGCGATGCGGTCGGCCAGCGACATGGCCTCCTCCTGGTCGTGCGTGACGACCACGAACGTGATGCCCACCTCGTGCTGCAGCCGTTTGAGCTCGAGTTGCATGTCGGCGCGGACCTTCTTGTCCAGGGCCGACAGCGGCTCGTCGAGCAGCAGCAACCGGGGCCGCTTGACGATGGAACGAGCCAGCGCCACCCGCTGCCGCTGCCCGCCGGAGAGCTGCGCGGGCTTGCGCGAGGCGTGCGCCGACAGGCCGACCGTCTCCAGCACCTCGCCGACGCGCTGCTTGATCTCCTGCCGGGGCAGCCGCTCGCGCTCCAGCCCGTAGGCCACGTTCTTGGCCACGGTCATGTGCGGGAACAGCGCGTACGACTGGAACATGAGGCTGATCGGCCGCCGGTTCGGCTGCTTGGCCAGCAGGTCCTCGCCGTCGAGCGTGACCGTGCCCGCGTCTGGCGTCTCGAACCCGGCGATGATGCGCAGCAGCGTGGTCTTGCCGCAGCCGGAGGGGCCGAGCAGGGCGAAGAACTCGCCCTGGCCGATCTCCAGCGACACCTCGTCGAGCGCGGTGACCTCGCCGAACCTGCGGGACACCCCGTCAATCTTGAGCACGAGATTCCCCGATCTTCGTCAGGCGCTGCCCCGCGATCACCGCCGTGAAGCTCACGAGGAGCAGGATCGCGGCCAGCGCGTTGATCTTCGGGGTCACCCCGAAACGGATCATTGAGTAGATGACGATCGGCAGCGTCTGGTCGCTGTTGCCGATCGTGAAGAACGCGATCACGAACTCGTCCAGCGACAACGTGAACGCCAGCAGCGCCCCCGCAACGATGCCGGGCATGAGCTGCGGCAGTGTGATCTTCATGAACGTCGCCACCGGCCCGGCGCCCAGGTCCCGCGACGCCTCCTCCAGCGAGGTGTCGGCGCCGCTCAGCCGGGTGCGCACCACCGCCGCGACGAACGCCATGGCGAACACGCCGTGGGCCAGGATCGCCGAGTACAGGCCGAGCGTGAGCTGGATCATCCCGTAGAAGACCAGCAGCCCGATGGCCAGCACCAGGTCGGGCAGCACGGCGGGCATCAGCGAGACCGCTTCGAGGACCTTGGACTTGGTGTGCCTGACCAGCCCGACGGCCAGCAGCGTGCCGAGCACGGTGGCGATCACGGTGGCGCCCGTGGCCACGATCAGCGTGTTCACCACGCCGTCCAGGACCCGCTCGTCCTTGGCCAGCTCGCCGTACCACTTGAGGCTGAAGCCCTCGTAGCTGTACGCCGAGTCGCCGGAGTTGAACGACATCACGACGAGCACGATGATCGGCAGGTAGAGGAAGGCGTAGGTGGCCCAGAACGGGACGTACAGGAGCTTTGATCTACGCACGGCGCGCCACCCACGCCTGCACGACGACCAGCACGATCAGCACCGCGATGACGGCCAGCGCCAGCGTGGAGCCGAACGGCCAGTCGCGCGCCGACAGGAACTGCTGGCGGATCAGGTTGCCCACCATGATCGACTTACTCCCGCCGAGCAGCTCGGGGATGACGAAGTTGCCGAAGCTCGGCACGAACACGAACAGGCAGCCGGTCATCACCCCCGGCAGCGACAGCGGCAGCGTGACCTTGCGGAACGTGGTGAGCGGCGCCGCCCCCAGGTTGGCCGAGGCCTCCCTGAGCTGGGGGTCGAGCTTCTCGATCGCCGCGAACAACGGCAACACCATCAGCGGCAGGTAGGAGTACACCAGCCCCGCCACGATCGCGCCCTCGTTGTAGAGCAGATCCAGCGGGCCCAGCCCGAACACCTTCAGCCCGCTGTTGATCAGCCCGGGACCGCTCAGCAGGATGACCCAGGCGTAGACGCGGATGATGAAGTTCGTCCAGAACGGCAGCACGACCGCGACCAGCGCGATCGTCTTCCACTTACGCGGGAGCTGGGCGATCAGGTACGCCGTCGGATAGCCGACCAGCAACGCGATCACCGTCGTCACCGCCGCGATCTTCAGCGACTCGACGACCACGCCCACGTAGAGCGGATCCGCCAGACGGGCGAAGTTCTCCATCGTGAACTCGTAGACCACACCGCCGAACCGGCCTCGCTGGAACACGGTGTAGCTCATCATCAGCGCCAGCGGCACCAACAGCAGCACGAGCAGATACGTCAAGCCGGGCGACAGGAACACGAACGCGCCCAGCCGGCGCCCCCGAGAACGGGACACCGGCCGGGTCTTGGCCTCTGACTTCACTGCAACGACAACTACTTCGCCTGAACGTCGGACGACAGCCGGGTGTACTTCGTGGACGCCTGTCCGAGGTCGATGATCGACTCACCGTCGAGCAGCTTGGCCGGCGGGATGTCGAGCAGGGAGCCCTTGGCGATCTTCACCTGCTCCATGGCCGCCTTGTTCGGGACCTTGTAGTTGATGTTCTCGGCCGCCCAGCTGTGGATCGAGGGGTCCAGGATGTAGTTGATCAGGGCGTGCGCCGCCTCCTTGTTCTTGGAGGACTTCATGATCACCATGGTGTCCACCCAGAGGTCGCTGCCCTCCTTCGGCACCTGGAACGCGATGTTGCCCTTCGGGTCCGTGGTCGGGCACCAGCCGTCCCACGCCTCGACCATGACGGCCTCGCCGGACTTCAGGCGGTCGCCGAACGTCGTGTCGTCGTAGGTGAGCAGGTGCGGCTTCTGGGCCATGAGCAGCTCACGGACCTTGGCGATCTCGTCGTCCTTGTCGGTGTTGACCGAGTAGCCGAGCGCCTTGAGCGCGGGCAGGGCCAGCCAGCGCTCGGTGGTCATCATGGTGACCTTCTTCTCGGCCCAGGCCGGGGGCTTCAGGAGATCGTTCCAACTCGTCGGCTTGGCCTTCACCAGGTCCGTGCGGTAGCAGATGCCGGTCGTGCCCCAGGTGTAGGGCACCGAGTACTTGTTGCCCTTGTCGTAGGAGAGCTGCGTGGCCTCCGGGTAGAGGTTGGCCAGGTTGGGGATCAGCTCGGGGTGGATCGGCTCCAGCAGGCCCTGCTCGTTGAGCGCCTGGGCGTACTGGCCGGACACGAACGCCACGTCGATGCCGCTGTCGCCGGGGGCGGTGAGCTTGTTCATCGCGATCTCGTTGGTGTCGTGCAGCTGGATCTGCACGTCCTTGACCTTGAGCTTGTCCTTGACCTTCTGCGGGAGCGTCTCGGGCGTGTAACCATCCCAGACCGTGATCTGCAGAGACTGCTTCGACAGGTCCGCGTTGGGCTTGAGTTGGTCGGCCGCCGCCACCGTCGAGCCGTTGGAGCCTGACGACGACTCACCGCCGCACGCCGCGACGGCAAGCGCGAGACCGGCCACCGCGACGGCGGCCGGGAGACGACGGGTGAACCGGGAACGGGACACGGCCGCTACTCCTTCTGAAATTTGAGGTGTAAGGGGGGTCGCGCGACCTTACCGGACACAGCCGACCAGACCAGGAGTGTTGCAGCCCGAATCAACATGAGCAAGACTTTTTATGACATTGCTACCTGGAAGTTTGGTCGATCTGTTGAATTGGGATTCAATAAGTCGCCGCTTGATCTCTCTGGGTGAGAGCCCACTCACCGCCCGAGATCGAGGGCTCACCGCCGCCCTGCTGCAGCGGCTGGAGGGGGAGGTGCCGCCGCCCTTCTCGGTACGACGCTTCCTCCCGCTGCCCACCCTCTCGTACGGCCCTGGAGATCTCCACACTGGGGCCCCAGGTGAACGTGATTTCGGCGCGCACGTGGACCAGACGAACTACTCCGTGGTGGTGGGGGAACAGGTGGTGGTGAAGTGGCTTACCCCTCCCCTGCCCCTGCCACACCCCACCCCGGACGTCTTCGCCCACCTCGTTGAGGCCGGCTTCAACGACACAGCACCTCCTTACGCCGCTCTGACAGGCCTGTTGAACGGCCGCGACCACCTCCTGGCCTTGATCACGGGCTACCTTCCTGAAGCCAGGGACGGCTGGGAATGGTGCGTCGACGACACGGCCTCCGGCACCACCACCTTCGCCACCCACCTCGGCCACCTAACCGCCGACCTCCACCTCGCCCTCTCCACCCTGGCCCTCTCCACCCTGGACAAGGCCGACCTCGGCAGGGGTGTCGACCGATCGAGCGCCGGTGCGGAGGGGAGCCCGGCGGCGGTCAGGGCGGAGGCGGCGCTGGCCGAAGCTCTGCGGCTGACCGACGGCGAGGACGGCGAATGGCTGGCCACCAGGGTCGAGGACATGAGGCAGGAGCTTGCCGCACTGCGGGAACCGGCCGTGGTGCCGGCGAAATCCCCGCTGATCAGGATTCACGGTGACCTGCACGTGGGCCAGATCCTCAAGTGGCGGAACGGCTACGCGATCATCGACTTCGACGGCAACCCCACCATCACCGGCGAAGACCCGCACCAACCCGCGGCCAGGGACATCGCCCAGCTCACCACGAGCCTCGAGCACGTCGCCCAGGTGGCGATCAAGAGGAGAGGCACCCCACCCGGCCAAGCAGCCACCTGGGCAAGAAGGGCCCGTGCCGAACTGCTGGCCGCCTACAAGGCCCGCCTGGAAGAA
The DNA here is from genome assembly GCF_042656245.1 of Nonomuraea insulae. Classification (NCBI taxonomy): domain Bacteria; kingdom Bacillati; phylum Actinomycetota; class Actinomycetes; order Streptosporangiales; family Streptosporangiaceae; genus Nonomuraea; species Nonomuraea insulae. The sequence continues at coordinate 56,342 of NZ_JBHSPA010000068.1, read as the reverse complement.
AGGCAGCGACCGGACCTGTTGGACGAAAGGCTGATCCGCCCGTTCGAGGTGGAGCAGGAGTGCCGCGAGCTGATCTACGCCGCCCGCCACCTCCCCCGCTGGCGCTACGCCCCCATGGGCGTCCTGCGCACCTGGTACCCCGAGGAGAATTACGCGTGAATTCCGAGCTCTACCTGTCCGACCTGGAGTCCAAGCCGGCCTACCTGACCGAACTGGCCGACGGGCTGAGGACGGAAGACCCGTTCGAGAAGCTCCCCCGGGGCATCGGAAAGGTGCTGTTCCTGGGCATGGGCAGCTCCCGTTACGCCGCCGGCGTGGCCGCTCTGCGTCTGCGCGCCGCCGGTGTGTACGCCCACGCCGAGTACGCCTCGGCCGCCGCGAGCCTCCCGCCGGAAGCGGGCACCCTGGTCGTCCCGATTTCGGCGACCGGCACGAGCAGGGAAACGCTGGACGCCGTCGCCCGGTACGCGGGCGGCCCCGCCTACCTGGCCACCCTCACCAACCGACCGGACTCACCCCTGGCCGAGGCCGCCGACCTGGTGGTCGACATGCGCGCGGGCGAGGAGCGCGGCGGCGTCGCCTGCCGTACGTTCCAGCACACCCTGGCCCTCCTCCTGGTCCTGGAGTACAGGCTCACGGGAAGGGGCCGCGACCTGCCTGAGCTGCTCACCAGGGCGGCGGAGGCGACGGCCGACCTGCTGGATCGCCGGGACGAGTGGCTGCCCCTGGCCCTGGAGCTGCTCGACGGCCCCGACGGCGTCCACACGATCGCCCCGGCCGAGCGCCTGTCGTCGGCCGAGCAGTCGGCGCTGATGTTCCGCGAGGGCCCGCGCCGCCGGGCCGACGCCTGCGAGAGCGGCGACTGGTCGCACGTGGACGTCTACCTCACCAAGACGCTCGACTACCGCGCCCTGCTCTTCCCCGGTTCCCGCTACGACGAGCAGGCCATGGACTGGGTACGCGAGCGCGAGTCGCTGGTCATCACCGTGGGCGCCGAGGTGAAGGACGCCGCGGCGGCCGTCCGGTACGCGCACGACGACGACCCGGACGTCGCCCTGCTCACGGAGACGCTGGTGGCGGAGCTGATCGCCGCCTACTGGTGGACGGCCCAGTAGGGGCCCAGAAAGGGCCCAATAAGGGCTCAGTAGGCCCGTACGGTGAGCGCGTGCTCGACGAGCGTGATCAGCGTGCTCTTGACGGCCGGCCGCACCCGCGCGTCGGTGCGCACGATCGGCACGTGCGCCGAGAGCGTCAGAGCTTCCCGCACTTCGCTCTCGATGTGCGGGAACTCCCCGTCCCAGCCGTTCAGCCCGATCACGAACGGGAGCCCGGAGTTCTCGAAGTAGTCCACGGCGGGGAAGCTGTCGGCCAGCCGCCGCGAGTCCACCAGCACCACGGCCCCGATCGCGCCTTTCACCAGGTCGTCCCACATGAACCAGAACCGGTGCTGCCCAGGCGTGCCGAACAGGTAGAGGATCAGCTCCTGGTCGAGGGAGAGCCGCCCGAAGTCCATGGCCACGGTGGTGGTGGTCTTGCCGGGGGTGTGCCCGAGGTCGTCGATGCCCTCGGAGGCGTCGGTCATCACCGCCTCCGTGGTCAGCGGCATGATCTCGGACACGGAGCCCACGAACGTGGTCTTCCCTACGCCGAACCCGCCCGCCACGACGATCTTCGTGGAGGTGAGGCGGCTAGAGCCTGCGAAGTCCACTTAGTACCCTTTCGAGCAGGTCCTTGTCGGGAAGACCCGCATCAAGCTGCGGCTGGTACACCTTGACCAGCCCGTCCGCCTCCATGTCGGCGACCACCACTCTCGCCACCCCCAGGGGGACGCTGAGCAGCGCGGAGATCTCCGCCACGGACCGCACCTGCCGGCACAACTCACTGATCGCGCGGTATTCCCGCGTGTACGTCGTGCCGAGCTGTGCCGAGGTGGCCGAGGATACCAGTGCCTCCATGGCGAGCTCCGTGCGCGGAGTGGTCCTGCCGCCGGTTACGGCGTACATCCGGACGAGCGAACTACGCTCGGGCTCCGGATCCCCGTTATGCCACGATGCCAAGGTTCACTCCCATCACCACGGACGCGCGGCGGAGAGCTCCGCCCGTACGGCAGGCGTCAGCACCTGCCCCGCACGCTCGACCAGGATCGTCATCTGGTAGGCGACCAAGCCCATGTCACAGTCGGGTGCGGCCAGCACCGCCAGGCAGGATCCGTCGCTGATCGACATCACCAGCATCAGGCCGCGTTCCATCTCGACGAGTGTCTGCGTGACCCCGCCGCCCTCGAACACCCGCGCCGATCCCGCTGTCAGGCTCACCAGCCCGGCCGAGATGGCGGCGAGCTGGTCGGCGCGGTCCTGAGGGAAGCCGCGCGAGAAGGCCATGGGCAGTCCGTCGGCCGAGACGACCACGGCGTGCGCCACGCCGGGGACCTCCTCGACGAAGCCGGTGACCAGCCAGTTGACGTCCCTGGCGGCCTGGCTCAGCTCCTTCATGAGTCCTCCTCAAGCTCGGCGCGACCCTTGCGCACGCCCTGCTGGTAGCTGGCCAGCCGGTTGCGCAGGCGGTCTGGGGACACCGGAGGAGCGGGAACAGGCGGCGGCTGCGGATTGGCGGTGCCCGGTACCAGATTCGCGCGCGGCGTGCGCTTCGGCAAGCCGGAGTTCGTGGTGCCGTTCCCCGCGGGCTCGGCGACCGCGCCGGCGGCCTGCCAGCCCTGGTCGGCGGGAGAGGCCCAGGGCTCCTCGCGGTGGTCGGCCGTCGGGGCCGCCTTGCTGAACCAACTGCTCTCCTCGACGGAGGCGAAGATCGGCAGGAACTCGTCCTTGGAGGGCGCCGCGGGGGTCGGATACGACGATCCCGGCGTGCCCAGATCGGCGAACGACGACCCGGCAGGGCCCAGATCGGCGAACGACGACCTGGCAGGGCCACGGCCGATCAGGTCCAGTGGCGGCTGCTCGACCGAGTGGGTGTTGCTGGAGGTGAACCAGGACAACGGCTCGGGCGCGACGGCGTCGAACGACGGATGCCCGGGCGGGGGCCCGGTCAGCGGCGGCCCGGCCATCGGCTGGGCGGGGAAGGACGCCTGCCTGGGCACCTGGTGCCGCTGCCCCGCGCCGGGGATCGGCCCCGGGATCGCGGTGAGCAACATGGGCGGGACCAGCACCATCGCGGTCAGCCCGCCGATGTCCTGCCGCCTGAGCTGCACCCGGATGTTGTGCCGCAGCGCCAGCCGCCCGACCACGAACAACCCCATCCGCCGCGACACCGACACGTCCACGACGGGCGGGTTGGCCAGCCGCCAGTTGGCTCCGCCCAGCTCCTCCTGGTTCATGCCGATGCCGTGGTCGGTGACCGACAACATCAGGCTGCCGCCGTCGATGCGGCTGCTGGAGATGATGACCTTGGTGTCCCTGGAGGAGAAAGACGCCGCGTTCTCGACCAGTTCGGCGAGCAGGTGCACGACGTCGGTGACGGCCTGCCCGGCGATGGCGACGTCCGACTCCACCTGGATGCTGACCCGGTCGTAGCTCTCGACCTCGCCGAGCGCCGCCCGCACGATGTCCATCAGCTCGACCGGCTCGCTCCACTTGCGCGCGGCCTCCTGGCCGGCCAGGACGAGGAGGTTCTCGCTGTTGCGGCGCATGCGGGTGGCCAGGTGGTCGAGCTTGAACAGGTCGCCGAGCCGGGTGTCGTCGCGCTCGCCGCGCTCCAGGTTCTCGATCAGCTTGAGCTGCCGCTCGACCAGTGTCTGGCTGCGCCTGGACAGGTTGACGAACATGGCGTTGACGTTGGAGCGCAGCCTGGCCTCGTCGCCCGCCAGCCGTACGGCCTCGCGGTGCACCTCGTCGAAGGCCCGCGCGACCTCGCCCACCTCGTCCTTGGAGAAGATCCCGATGGGCGGCACCTCGGCGTTGACCTCGCCGTCACGCGATTCCCTCAGGTGCTGGACGAACTCGGGCAGCCGCTTGCCGGCGATCTCCAGTGCCTCGCCGCGCAGGCGGCGCAGCGGCCGTACGAGGGATCTGGCCACGCCGGTGGTGATCAGCAAGACGGCCACGAGCAGCGCGAGCACCGCGCCCGCGGTCACGAACGCCTGGCGGCGCTCGTCCGCGCTGAGCGCCTCGCTGCGCGCCACGATGCCCTCGGCCTGGCGCTCCTCGACCTCGCGCATGGAGTCGATGACCACGTTCGACGCGTCGAACCACTCCTGGGCGTCGTCCTTCTTGGCCAGGTCGAGCCCGCGCAGCGGCAGTCCCTTGGTGGCCCTGATCAGCACCAGTTCGCGCAGGAACAACATGCGGTCGGCGGGGCGGCCGTTGACGGTCTCGTCGAAGAAGCGGCGCTCGTCGGCGGTGGCCTCGGCGGCGAAGCCCTTGCGCTCGCCCGCCTCCCTCGACTGCTCGCCGAGGAAACGCTTGAGCTGGTCCTGGTCGAACGCGCCTTCTGCCAGGACGATGGTGACCAGCGCCTGCTGGTAGGACAGGCTCTCCTTCGCGCGGGCGAGGCCGTCGAGCATGCGCGTCTGGCGGAACAGCTCGTCGTCCACGCTGCCCTTGATCAGCTCGTTGTGGAAGGAGAGCAGGTCGTTGATCACCGTGGTGTAGAGCTCGACGGCGGGTCCCGGCAGCAGGTTGGCCTCCAGTGCCTGCTTGCGCAGGGAGGTCAGGTCGCTGAGGCGGTTGAGCAGGCTTTCGAGCTGGTCCGCGGTACGGCCGGTGGAGTCGTTCAGCAGTTGTGTGGCGACGCCCCGCACCTCTTTGGCCGACAGGTCCACCTGGTCCATCTGGGCCTGAATCTCGGCGAGCCCGGCGGGTGGCCGGTTGCGGGCGATGTACCAGGAGGTCCTGGCCCGCTCGGAGGAGACCAGGTGCGTCAGTTCGCCCAGTTCGGCGGAGAGCTGGGCGAACTGGTTCGTACGCGCGTAGTCACCGGCCGCGGACGTCGAGGACAACACCTGGATCCCGCCCAGCAGCACGGCGGCCGCCGTCGGAATCAGGATGAGAGCGACGAGTCGCGCCCGGACACGCCAATTGCGCAGGCGCCAGCCGCCTTGGCTGGCCTGCCTGACGCCCAGCTCTGTAGTCACCGAACGCACCTCGCCCGAATCGGCGTATATGAGGAGTCTGTGCCTGGGGGGAAATCAACAAGTGCGGGTTATTGGAACACATCACATGGCTCGTGGCCAAACGAACATAACGCGACAAAAGTTGGCTCGCGTGGCTCATGAGGATAGAACCTGGCACTCCATCCCGGAAGACCTTACGGCACGAAATAAACCTTTAACAGAATAAATGTCCGGCTATGGGCGGTTCGTACGTTCCAAACGAGTAACGCGCCAGGAGCACCATGATCTCCGGAAGGTCACGGCGTTGAGATTCTCGGCATTCACCACATATGTTGAGCGACGTCAATCGAGGAGGCGAGTGTGGGAGTTTCTCCCGACAACGCGGCTATCACCGTTGCGGGCCTTTGGAAGATCTTCGGCGCCAAGGCACAGAAAGTGCTGGGCACCGAGGACAGACACCTCGAACCCGCCGCGCTGAGGGAGAAGACCGGCTGCACCGCCGCCGTCAGGGACGTCAGCTTCGAGGTACGCCCGGGCGAGGTCTTCGTGGTCATGGGACTGTCGGGCAGCGGCAAGTCCACACTCGTACGCTGCCTGACCCGCCTCATCGAGCCCAGCGCGGGCCAGATCAGCATCGGCGGCGAGGACATCCGCGCCGCCTCGCCCACCCGGCTCCGCGAGATCCGCCGGCACCAGGTCAGCATGGTCTTCCAGCACTTCGGCCTGCTGCCGCACCGCAAGGTGATCGACAACGTGGCCTACGGGCTGGAGGTCCAGGGCACCGCCAAGGCCGCCAGGCACGCGCGGGCCGGCGAGATCCTCTCGCTCGTCGGCCTCGACGGCTACGCCGACGCCTACCCCGACCAGCTCTCCGGCGGCATGCAGCAGCGCGTGGGCCTGGCCAGGGCGCTGGCCGTGGAGCCGCAGGTGATGTTGTTCGACGAGCCGTTCAGCGCGCTCGACCCGCTGATCAGGCGCGACATGCAGGCCGAGGTCATCCGGCTGCACCGCGAGGTCGGCAAGACGATGTTGTTCATCACGCACGACCTGTCCGAGGCGCTCAAGCTGGGCGAGCGGATCGCGATCATGCGAGCCGGCTCGATCGTGCAGCTCGGCACGGCGGAGGAGCTGGTGGGCGCGCCGGCCGACGACTACGTGGCCGACTTCGTCCGCGACGTGCCCAGGAGCCACGTGCTGACCCTGCGCTGGATCTGCCGCACCCCCGAGCCGGACGAGCCGCTGGACGGACCGGCGTTACCGGTCACCACGGTCATCAAGGACGCCATCGGCGCCTCCTCCGCCTCCTCCCGGCCGATCCGGGTGATGGACGGCAAGGAGCTGGTGGGCGTGGTGGACCGGGTGGACCTGCTCGGCTTCCTGGCAGGCCAGGACACTGCGGTGAAGGCCGGGACATGAGCACCACGGCCGTCACCACGCCCTCCCGGCTCGGGTTGCCGAGATGGGTGGCTCCCGCGGGGGTGGCGGTGCTGTTCGTGGCGGCGTACCTGCTCTTCCAGGGGACGGGGACGCTGCCGCACGACAAGGAGGCGCCGCAGTTCCTGGCCGTCACCGACCTGCGTGAGTGGATCGACGACCACCGCAACGACAACCCGCTCTTCCTGTACTTCCTCAACTACATCCGGCTCTTCGTGGGCTCGCTCTACGAGGTCTTCCAGTCCACTCTGTACGCGCTCGGCTGGCCCGGCATCACCGGCGTCATGGGCGCGCTGGCCTGGCTCGCGGGCGGCTGGCGGATCGCGCTGCTGGCGGTCGGGAGCGTGAGCGCGTTCGGCGTGCTCGGGCTGTGGGAGTCGAGCGTGGACACGCTGGCCCTGGTCGCGGTGGCGGTGCTGCTGTCGCTGGCGATCGGGATCCCGCTGGGCGTCTGGGCCGGGCTCTCCAGCCGCGCGCGGCGGGTGATCACACCTGTGCTGGACGTCATGCAGATCATGCCGACGTTCGCGTACCTGGCGCCGCTCGCGCTGTTCTTCCACATCGGGGCGGCGGCCGGGGCCATCGCGACGATGATCTATGCGATCCCGCCCGCCATCCGCATCACCGCCCTGGCCATCTCGGGGGTCTCCCCCACCGCGGTCGAGGCGTCCGCCTCCCTCGGGGCCACGCGGCGGCAGACGTTGTTCAAGGTGCACCTGCCGCTGGCCAGGTCCACGATGGCGCTGGCCATCAACCAGACGATCATGATGGCGCTGTCCATGGTCGTCATCGCGAACCTGATCTCGGCCCCCGGCCTGGGCGGCGACATCATCCGCGGCCTGTCCCGCGCGCAGGTCGGCATCATGCTGCCGGCCGGCATCGCAGTCGTGATCATGGCCGTGATGCTCGACCGCATGATGATGGCGGTGGCCCGCCGCGACACGCACGCCAGGGTCGGCCGGATCGACGTCGTCGGAGCGTTGGTGCTGGCGGTCGCCGGGCTGGCGCTCATTCCCGTGCTGCCGAAGCTCTGGCCGGAGAACCTCACGCTCAACCTCGTCTCCGAGGTCAACGACGTCGTGCGCTGGGCGGAGACGAACTGGTTCGGGGTGACGACGTGGATCAAGGACACGACGTCCCACCTCCTGCTCAACCCGCTGGAGTCGCTGCTCACCTCGGCCCCGTGGTGGCTGGTCGCGCTCGCCGTGCTGACCGTCGCCTGGCGGTTCAGCGGCGTACGGCCCGCGCTGATCGCACTGGCCTGCCTGCTGGCGATCGCGCTGCTCGGCGTGTGGGAGCACACCATGCAGACGATGACCACGGTCGCCGTCGCGGTGCTGGTCACCCTGGTCATCGGCCTGCTGCTGGGAGTCGCCGCGGCCCGCTCGCCGCGCTATTCGGCCATCCAGCGCCCGCTGCTCGACGCCGCCCAGACCATGCCCGCGTTCGTGTACCTGCTGCCCGCCCTGGCCCTGTTCGAGACCACCCGGTTCACCGCGATCTTCGCCTCCGTCATCTACGCGGTCCCGCCGGTGGTACGCCTGGTCGAGGACGGTATCAAGGCCGTGCCCGCCACGGTCGTCGAGGCGGCCACCTCGGCGGGCTCCACGCCGGGCCAGCTCCTGTGGAAGGTGCAGCTCCCCATGGCCAGGCGGGCCATCCTGCTCGCGGCCAACCAGGGCATCGTGATGACCCTGGCCATGGTGGTCGTCGGCGGCCTGGTCGGGGCGGGGGCCCTCGGCTACGACGTGGTCACCGGCTTCTCCCAGCGGACCGACTTCGGCATGGGCTTCGTGGCCGGCATCGCGACCGTACTCCTCGGAGTCATGCTCGATCGCATCACGCAGGGCGCCGACAACAGGCGCCCTTCCCCCCGAAAGAGGAAGTTGACATGAAGATTCGCCTGCTCGCAGGCCTATTCGCACTGGGAATAGCCGCCACTGGCTGCGGCGGGGCCACAGTAGAGACCTCTCCCAGTGCCTCCGCTCCGGCCGCCGGAGCCAGCGCCTCGAACACCGCCACCGGCACGGTGAAGATCGCGATCAACCCGTGGGTGGGGTACGAGGCCAGCGCGAACGTCGTGGGGTACCTGCTGAAGAACGAGCTCAAGTACAACGTCGAGCTGCCCGAGATCAAGGAGCAGCTCGCCTGGGAGGGCTTCGAGACCGGCGATGTCGACGTCATCATCGAGAACTGGGGTCACCCCGACCTGAAGAAGCAGTTCATCGAGGAGAAGAAGACCGCGCAGGAGGCCGGCTCGACCGGCAACAAGGGCGTCATCGGCTGGTACATCCCCAAGTGGATGGCCGATGAGCACCCCGACATCACGGACTCCAAGAACCTCAACAAGTACGCCAGTCTGTTCAAGACCTCGGAGTCCGGTGACAAGGGTCAGCTCCTGTTCGGCGACCCCTCGTACGTCAGCAACGAGGAAGCCCTGATCAAGAACCTCAAGCTGAACTACAAGGTCGTCGTCGGCGGCAGCGAGGCGGCCCTGATCAAGGGCGCCCAGCAGGCGCAGGAGCAGAAGAAGGCGCTGCTGTTCTACTTCTGGGACCCGCACTGGCTGTTCAGCAAGACCGACCTGGTCCGCGTCAACCTGCCCGCCTACACCACGGGCTGCGACGCCGACCCCAAGAAGGTCGCCTGCGACTACCCGGAGATGGACCTCGACAAGATCGTCAGCACGAAGTTCGCGACGTCCGGCGGCAAGGCGTATGAGCTGGTCAAGAACTTCAGCTGGACCAACGAGGACCAGAACGCCGTCGCCGACGACATGACGAACAACGGCATGACGGGCGAGGAAGCCGCCAAGAAGTGGGTCGAGGCCAACACCGCCAAGTGGCAGGCCTGGATTCCCAAGTAACCCCTCTCGGTCGCGGCCCCGCTCCTGGGGCCGCGGTCACGGAGATCTCATGATCCGTACGAAGACGCTCGCGGGGCCACTCGTCGTGGCCCTGCTGCTGGCGGCCTGCTCCAGTGGAGAGCCCGAGTCCGCCGCCAAGGCCAAGGGCACCGTGAACATCGACATCCACGGCTGGGTCGGGTACGAGGCCCAGGCCGCGGTGCTGGCGCACCTGCTCCAGTTCGAACTGGGGTACAAGGTGAACAAGCGGCCGATAAAAGAGGACCAGTCCTGGAAGGATTTCGAATCCGGCAAGGTCGACGTGATCGTCGAGAGCTGGGGCCACAACGACCTCAAGAGGCAGTTCATCGAGGATAAGAACGTCGCGCTGTCGGCCGGCCTCACGGGCAACAAGGGAGTCATCGGCTGGTACGTTCCTGAGTGGATGGCCAAAAAGTATCCCGACATTACGGACTACCGAAACCTCAATAAGTACGCGAGCCTATTCCGGACCGAGAAAACCGGAACCGCCGGACAGGTCCTTGACGGAGATCCGACGTTCGTCACGAATGACGAAGCTCTCGTCAAGAATCTCGGGCTCAATTACAAGGTCGTCTACTCGGGCAGCGAAGCGGCTCTGATCAAGGCGGCCCAGGCGGCGACGAAGAATCGGACACCGCTGCTGATGTATTTCTACGAACCGCAATGGCTGTTCACCAAGACCAGGCTCGTCAAGGTCGCGCTGCCCCCCTACGCCGTGGGCTGTGACGACAACGCGGCCAGGGTCGCCTGCGACTACCCGCCGTACTTGCTGGACAAGATCGTCAGCCGGCGGTTCGCGGAGACGGGCGGGCCGGCGTACGAGCTGGTGCGCAACTTCACCTGGACCAACGACGACCAGAACGCCGTGGCCAGCGACATGATCAACGAGAAGATGAGCGCCGAGGACGCCGCGAAGCGGTGGGTGGACGAGAACAAGATCGTGTGGAAGGACTGGATCCCCCGTTGAGGTTCGACTTCGTCATCGTGGGCGGCGGCTCGGCCGGTTGCGCCCTGGCCAACCGGCTGAGCGCCGACCCATCGACCTCGGTGCTGGTGCTGGAGGCCGGCCGGCCCGACTACCTCTGGGACGTGTTCATCCACATGCCGGCCGCGCTGATGTTCCCGATCGGCAGCCGCTTCTACGACTGGAAGTACGAGTCGGAGCCGGAGCCGTACATGGACGGGCGGCGCGTCTACCACGCCCGCGGCAAGGTCCTGGGCGGCTCCAGCAGCATCAACGGCATGATCTTCCAGCGCGGCAACCCGCTCGACTACGAACGCTGGGCGGCCGATCCCGGCATGAAGCACTGGGACTACGCGCACTGCCTGCCGTACTTCAAGAAGATGGAGAACTGCCTGGCCGACCCCGGCACGGCCTTCCGCGGTGACCGGGGCCCGCTCAAGCTGGAACGCGGCCCCGCGCGCGGCCCGCTGTTCGAGGCGTTCTTCGAGGCGGTCCAGCAGGCCGGCCATCCGCTGACCGACGACGTCAACGGCTACCGCCAGGAGGGCTTCGCCGCCTTCGACCGCACCATCCACCGCGGCCGCCGCCTCAGCGCCGCCCGCGCGTACCTCCATCCCGTACGCGACCGGCCGAACCTGAAGGTCAGGACCCGCGCCTTCGTCGAGAAGATCCTCTTCGACGGAACCCGCGCGGTGGGCGTCCAGTGCGGCGGCGAACGCATCGAGGCCTCGGAGGTCATCCTCTGCGGCGGCGCCGTCAACACCCCCCAGCTCCTCCAGCTCTCCGGCGTCGGCCCGAGCTCGCTGCTCGAACCGCTCGGCATAGAGCCGATCCACGACCTCCCCGGCGTCGGCGAGAACCTCCAGGACCATCTGGAGGTCTACGTCCAGCACGCCTGCACGCAGCCCGTCTCCCAGCAGCCCTCCCTCGCCATGTGGCGACGCCCCTTCATCGGCGCCGACTGGCTCTTCCGCCGCCGCGGCCCCGGGGCCACCAACCACTTCGAGGCCGGGGGCTTCATCCGCTCGAACGACACGGTGGCCTACCCGAACCTGATGTTCCACTTCCTGCCCATCGCGGTCCGCTACGACGGCTCGGCGCCGGCGGGCGGGCACGGCTACCAGGTGCACATCGGCCCGATGTACTCCGACTCGCGCGGCTCGGTCCGCATCACCTCCGCCGACCCCCGCCACAAGCCCGCCCTGCGCTTCAACTACCTGTCCACGGACCAGGACCGCACGGAGTGGGTGGAGGCGATCAGGCACGCCAGGAAGATCCTCGCCCAGCCCGCGTGGGCCGGCCTGGACGGCGGCGAACTCTCCCCCGGCCCGCAGGTCCGCACCGACGAGGAGATCCTCGCCTGGGTGGCCAAGGACGCGGAAACGGCCCTCCACCCGTCGTGCACCTGCAAGATGGGCACCGACGACCTCTCGGTCGTGGACCCGGACACCATGCGCGTGCACGGTCTGGACGGGCTCCGCGTCGTGGACGCCTCGGCCATGCCGTACGTCACGAACGGCAACATCTACGCCCCGGTCATGATGCTCGCCGAGAAGTCCGCCGACCTCATCCTCGGCAACACCCCCCTGACCCCCGAGCCGGTGGAGTTCCACCGGCACGGGTAAGTCCTATCGGTCCCACAGCGCGCTGATCGGCAGAGCCGTCAGCCGGTCGCCGAAGGCCAGCGATCGCCGACCGGTGTAGAGCACGAACCCGTGGACGAACTGATCCCCAAGAGAATCTCTGAGCGTGCTCAAGCCCTTGAAGTCGCCGAGGTCGACAGCGTCCGTGGCCTTGGCCTCCACCCCGATCACGCGGCCATTGGTCCGCTCGACCACCATGTCGACCTCCGCGCCTTGGCTGACGCGCCAGTGATAGAGGTTGGTCCGGAACGGAGACCAGGTCGCCTGCTTGGCCAGCTCGTTGGCGATGAACGTCTCCACGAGCGCTCCTCGTGCGGGCGCCACCCGCGCCCCCAGCCCTTCGGCGTCCACGGAGAGCAGGTGCGCTGCGAGCCCGGTGTCGGTGATGTGCAGTTTCGGCCGTCGCACGGCCCTGGCGTTGAGGTTGCGCGACCAGGCAGGCAACGGCTTGACCAGGAACACTGTTTCCAGCAGCCCGAGGTAACGGCTGACCGTCGTGCGGTGAAGCCCCAGATCGCTTGCGGTCTTGACCAGGTTGAGCTCCTGAGCCGTGGCGGCCGCGGTGAGCCTCAGAAGTTGCCGCAGATTGCTCGGCTCGTCGATCTTCGCCATCTCACGGATGTCGGTGTCGATGATCCCCTGCACGTAGGCGCTGTACCACTCGGCTCGGGCGTGTTCCGACCGCATTGCCATGGCCTCGGGGTAGAAGCCCCTGACGATGAGATCGAAGTAGTCCGTCCGGCTGTGAGAGCTTTGCGCGGTCGCCCTGAAGGACTCTGGCTCCTCAAACGCCCTCACGAGGAAGGAGGTGTCACCGCCGACGAGTTCATGTTGTGCGAATGGCCAGACCTCGAGGATGCCCGCTCTGCCGACCAGCGACTCGCTGAGTGAAGGGGTGGCCAGGAACCTGGTCGAACCGGCGAGCACGAACTGCCCTCGCGTCGGGGAGCGGTCGACCACCTCCTTGATCGCGAGCACCAGGTCGTCGCCGCCGCGCTGAATTCCGTCGATCATCATCGGTTTCGGCCCGTCAGCGACGAACGCCTCCGGGTCGGCATGGGCGGCGGCACGCAACGTCCGATCGTCCAGGATCAGGTACGTGCCCCCGCGACAGGCCTCCAGTTGACGGAGCAGGGTGGTCTTGCCGGACTGGCGTGGCCCATTGATGATCACCACCCTGAACGACTCCAGAAACTCCGCCGCATGAGCCGCTATGCGTCGCGCAACAAGATCCAATTCGATACCTCCAACCTGCGGAAACGACATTCTACAGAGGGAGGACCGACATTTCACGGGACTTTGAACCGACACTTCGCTGAAGAAATACCGACATTTCACGGTTACCGCGACCGACACTTCACGGATCACTGAGCCGACAGTTCAGCGATCCAGGCGCTGGTAGAGGCGGACCGACAACGCGAAGAAGACGGCCGTGATCACCACCGGCCACACCACGGCCATCAGGATGGCGTGCTGGGCCACCCACGAGTCCCCGCCCCACCCAGGGTTGCCGAAGAGTTGCCTGGCCGCCGCCACCGTGGACGACAGCGGGTTCCACTCCGAGATCGCCCCGAGCCAGCCCGGCATGGTGTCCGGGGCGACGAAGGCGTTCGAGAGGAAGCCGATCGGGAACTCCAGGGTCTGGATCGCGACCACCCCGCCCGGGTCCTTGGTGAGCAGGCCCAGGTACATGCCCACCCACAACAAGGAGAAGCGCAGGAGCAGCAGCAGGCCGACGGCGGCCAGGGCGCCGGTGAGGGTGGAGGGGCGCCAGCCGACCGCGAGCCCGCAGATGAGCAGGCCCGCCAGGATCAGGACCGAGTTCAGCAGGTCGGCGACAGCGCGCCCGATGAGGACGGCCGAGGGGGCCATGGGCATGGAGCGGAAGCGGTCGGTGACACCCTTCGAGGCGTCCGTGGTGACGGCGATCATGGTGGCGCTCAGGCCGAAGAGCATGGTCATGCCGTACATGCCGGGCATGAGGAAGGCGAAGTAGCCGGCCCCGGCGGGCACCTCCACCGCGCCGCCGAACAGGTAGCCGAAGGCGAGGGTGATGACCACGGGGAAGACCACCCCGAACACCACCGTCATGGGCTGGTTGGCCCAGTGGATCAGGTCGCGGCGGGCGACCGTCCAGCCGTCGGCCAGCGCCCAGCGCAGCGATACAGCGGTCATCAGGCGCCACCTCCGGCGTGAGTGAGGTTGAGGAAGACCTCGTCAAGGGTGGGGCGGCGTACGGCGACGTCCTCGGCCTCGATCCCGGCCGCCGACAGGGCCGCGAGCACCTCCGTGAGGGCCCGCACCCGTTCGCTCACCGGCGCGCTGACGTGCCTGGTGTCCCGATCGACCTCGGCGGGCCCGGCCGCCACGCGGCCGACGATCCCGGCGGCCTCGGCCAGCCGTTCCGGGTCGTGGATCACCACGTCGAGCCGGTCGCCGCCGAGCTTGGACTTGAGCTCGTCCGGCGTGCCCTCGGCGACCACCCGGCCCGCGTCGATCACCGAGATCCGGTCCGCGAGCTGGTCGGCCTCCTCCAGGTATTGGGTGGTCAGCAACACCGTGGTGCCGCCGGACACCAGGTCGCGCACCGCGCGCCAGATCCCCGTACGGCTGCGCGGGTCGAGCCCGGTCGTCGGCTCGTCCAGGAACAGCACGGGCGGCGTAAGGATCATGCTCGCCGCCAGGTCGAGCCGGCGGCGCATGCCTCCGGAGAACTCCTTGGCCGGTCCCGTGTGCTCCAGGCCGAACCGTTCCAGCAGCTCCCCCGCCCTGGCCCTGGCCGCGGCGGCGCCGAGGTGGTGGAGGCGGCCGAACATCTCCAGGTTCTGCCGCCCGGTCAGGAGCTCGTCCACGGCGGCGTGCTGGCCGACCAGGCCGATGTTGCGGCGTACCTGGCGGGGCTGGGTGGTCACGTCGAAGCCGGCCACCTCCGCGCGCCCGCCCGAGGGGCGCAGGAGCGTGGTGAGGATGCGGACGGCCGTGGTCTTTCCCGCGCCGTTCGGGCCGAGCAGGCCGCAGACCGTGCCCTGGCCCACCCCCCACGCCGAGGACCGTCCAGCGCCGCCCGTCCAAACCCCGCAAACCGCGCACCCCGAGAACTCCCACACCCCTCAACCCGCAAAGGCCGACGGTCCTCCGGCTTCGCCCACACAAACCCCTCGATCTCCCCACACCCAGGACCCCCTGACACCCCACGCCCAGGACTCCCCCACCCCCCACACCGACGACCATCCAGCGCTGCCCGCCCAAACCCCGCAAACCGCGCACCCCGGGAACCCTCAACCCCCACACGCTCAGGGCCCTCAGCCCCATCGCACTCAGGCCCCTCAACTCCCACACACCCGAAACCCTCAACCCCCGCCACATACCCAAGGCCCTCTGACCTGGGCGCTTCCGGAACCTCCTCCCTCAGACCTGGCCGACCTCCCGGACAAGATCGCCGCCTACCGGGCCGGCTACCTCGCCGAAGACCGCAGGCTCCTCGAAAAGGCCCTCCGAGCAGGCACCATCCTGGGCCTGGCCACCACGAACGCCCTCGAACTCGGCGTCGACGTCTCGGGCCTGGACGCCGTACTGATCGCGGGCTGGCCCGGCACCCGCGCCTCCCTCTGGCAGCAGGCGGGCCGGGCAGGACGGGACGGGCAGGACGCCCTCGCCATCCTGATCGCCCGGGACGACCCGCTGGACACCTACCTCGTACACCACCCCCAGGCCCTGTTCGGCCAGCCCGTCGAGGCGATCGTCCTCGACCCCGACAACCCGTACGTCCTGGGCCCCCACCTCTGCGCCGCGGCCGCCGAGATCCCGCTGTCCGAGGACGACCTGCCGATCTTCGGCGCCACCACGTCAGAGGTCCTCGAAGACCTGGTGGCTCAAGGCCTGCTCAGAAGGCGCCCGGCAGGCTGGTTCTGGACCAGGCGCGAGCGCGCCACCGACCTCGCCGACATCCGAGGCGGCGGAGGCGCCCCCATTCAGGTCGTGGAGTCGTCCACGGGCCGCCTCCTGGGCAGCGTGGACGAGTCGTCGGCCCACACCACGGTCCACACCGGCGCGATCTATCTCCACCAGGGCGAGACCTTCCTGGTGGAACTCCTGGACCTGGACGCCGGAGTGGCCCTGGTCTCAAGCGCCAACCCCGACTACTCAACGTTCGCCCGCGACATCACCGACATTTCCATCCTCTCAACCCAGCGCTCCCACCCTCTGGGCCCCGGCGCACTGCACTTCGGTGAGGTAGAGGTGACCCGCCAAGTGGTCTCCTACCTGAAGAGACGCCTCCAATCAGGCGAAATGCTCGGCGACGAGCCCTTGGACCTCCCACCCCGCACCCTCCGCACCCGTGCCGTCTGGTGGACACTCCCCGCCTCAGCAGTGGCCCCTCTCGCCGAAGCAGGCATCGACCTCGGCGGAGCCGCGCACGCCGCCGAGCACGCCTCCATCGGCCTGCTCCCCCTGTTCGCCACCTGCGACCGCTGGGACATCGGCGGCGTCTCCACGGAACTGCACGCCGACACCGGTCTGCTCACCGTCTTCGTGTACGACGGCCACGAGGGCGGCGCCGGCTTCGCCGAACGCGGCTACGCCCGCGCCACCGACTGGCTGACGGCCACACGCGAGGCGATCACGTCCTGCGAATGCGAACGAGGCTGCCCTTCCTGCATCCAATCCCCGAAATGCGGCAACGGCAACGAGCCCTTGGACAAACGAGGCGCCATCCGCCTCCTCAACACACTCCTGGACACCCAATAACCCAATCCGAAACCGGCAAGCGATACCCCGAGCCCCGTACCAGAATCAATCACCAACCAACCCATGCGGAGCCCAACAGAAACGCTCCACAACAGCACTGAGGACACCATCCGCCACCGACACCCCGACAGCCCTAACCCCACCAAGAACCAGGCCTGACCTGCCCTGTCGCCACAGGCCCGCACATCGCAGCATGAGGACCCCCGCACATCGTCGAAGCCCATTCCTGCACCGGCGAATCGCGACCCCATCGAGAGGTTTCGGCGCCTTCGGTTAAGAGCCCACCCTCGCGGCACGACGGAATATCAAACCAACCGTCGACCTACTAACTTTCACCACCCCGGTGCCGACGACCGGCATAAGCCTGCCCATCATGCTTTCCGTCACCATCGTCTTCATCAGCGGCCCAGAAATCGGCCACCCCTGGCTGCGGACGTTCCCAGAACCCGCTGTCCTCCATGGACCTCGGTGACGGCGGCAGGTAATCGTCCCAGCGCTCTTCCAGGCGCACGGCAGGCGTGACGATCGGAGCGGAGGTCTCCGGCACTTCTGTAACCGCCGAACTCGGCAAGGCGATATGAACCGCTCCCGGCGACTCCTCGGACCGCGACAGCGACTCCTCGGACCGCGGCAGCGACTCGGCCTCCGACACCGGTCGCCCACTCGAAGCGCTGTACGGCGCCTCCGCACCCCACCCCGTTCGCAGCCCCCGAGCACCGTTCGGCAGCCCATCCTCCGACCCTGGTTGCTCAGCACGAGCGCTGATCGGCGGCCTGCCCTCTGTCCTCGGCCGCTCAGCACGCGCGCTGTACGGCACCCCATACCCCGACGCCCATCGCTCAGCACGAGCGCTGGACGACACCCCCTCCACCAACCCCGGCCGCTCAACATGAACGCTGGACGACACGCCGTCCGCCGACCCCGGCCGCTCAACACGAGCACTGGACGGAGCCCCACCCTCGGGCCCTGATGGCTCAGCCCGGGACGGAGACGCCGGCTCTGGGACGCGAGTTTTGGCGACGGCCAGGATGACGGCCGGCCGACGTGGTGGCGCCGTGGTGGTCGGAGTGCTGCCGGTCTCCTGCTTGGCCTGCGCTCCACGGTTCGCGTTGGCGGCCTGCGCCGGCGTACCGCTGTCACCAGGGGGTGAGGTGACGGACGCGGCGCCGGGCCCGGCGGTGGACAGCGCGCGGCGCCTGGCCCAGGCGCCCGCGTGGGCGCCGAGCAGCAGGAGGAGGATGCCTCCTGCGACGTAGAGGCCGTACTGGCCGATGTTCCCGATCGGAGACTCGCTCGACTGGGCCTTCACCCCATCGCTCTGTACGGGAGCCGAATCCGCCCCGTCTTTCGCATCGGCCGGAACCAGCTCGCCATTCTCGCCCTGCTCGTCGGCGGTCGGAATCGGCAGGTTGCCGCTCGAATCAGCGTCGGGTATGTCTGGCAGCTTCGTGGTTGTGGACTTACGAGTCGGACTGGTCGAAGGGAGGGCCTGCTTCTTGGCGGGCAGCGTGGGCAGTGCGTCGACGCTCTTGGCGTCTCTGTTCTTCGTCGCTTGATCGGTGGTGGTCTTCTTCTTCGTCGGCCGGGCTGAGGTCACGGCGGGGAAGGAGATGTACGCGGCAGCCGAATCGCCCGACTCGACCGATCCGCCATCGCCATCACCCCTGAACGCCTTCACCGTGAATCCCACCTTCTGCCCCACCGCCTTGGCCGGCACGGCGAGCACCGCCTTGCACGAGGAACCCGAGCACGCGCTGTCGGCCGGCAGCCTCCCCACCACGCCGGACTGGGTGTTGGAGACCTCGTAGGACTGCAGGTCAGGCTCGGTTCCCCTGCTCCAGGTCACGAGGACCTTCTCGGTGCCCTGCCTGCTCGCGTTCACGTTCCCCGGCGCCTCGGCGGGACGACGCAGCTTGAACGTGCTGGTCGCGTAGCTGGTCCCGGTGATCTCTCCCTTGAGCGTGACGGTGAAGGTCCCGTTGGGGGCGTCGCCCGCCGCGAACGTACCGGAGATCGTCTGGTTGGCCCCACCGCCGGCCACCTTCTGGCTGGAGGTGGAAGGCCCATCGACGTACAGCCCCATATTCAGCTGCACCAGCCCCGTACGCGCGGAAACCGTGACGGAGGCATCCGAAACCACCTGGCCATCGGAGGGCGCGGTGATCTGTCCCGAGGAGTCAGTACGCCACAAGGATGGGGTCTGGCCAGAGGACGTGAACCGATCCGTCGCCACAGCAGCTTGAGCGGAGCCGCCAAGCGCGATGGAAGCGGCCACGATCGTCCCTGCGGCCACCACTCTGCCGACTACCGTCACGACGCTTCCCTCCATCGAGAGCCTCGCGCCGCCTGAGCACCCTCAGGGCGTTCATGCGACGACCGGAAGTGCAGTCCGCCCGGCCGATACGGTCACCGACCGTCCCCGGACCCGCACCCTAGCGACTGCGTTCCTGCTCTCCTAGAGCCCCTGTCGCATACGGCATGGACCGAGGGTAAGCGGAACCTTACGGGAAATAGTCAACTCTTGGACACCACGTCCAAGAAGTCGTGACTCGATTGCGACATTGTCTCTCGAGCCACAACCGCCACAAAGCGCCCCACCGTCGAACGGCACCCTTTTCAACTGCTGTCTTGCATGTACGAGGGCTCGCCGTCGGCCCTCTTGTCGGGAGGGCCCGGCCAATTTCGTGGTCGCACTTGTCGATCTACCGCACCACATCAGTTCTGTCTCTTATGCCAGGCTCTTCCTGATGACCGTTTCTGGCCTGCAGTGGGGTTGCCGGGCCGGCGCGTGATCTGCCCGTCAGGGTTCGAGAGCCTAATAACGGGAGCGAGAGCCGTAACGCGGTCCAGACGTCGGCGATATCGTCGGTGATCTTGCATTGCGTCAGCTCGACGTCGTTCTGAGCGGCCAGCGTGGAAGCTCTCTCGCAGGCTCCTTCCGGGTCGATCAGCGCCAGCTTGGCGGCGGCCAGGGCGCTGAGGTCGGCGGCGCTGTTGACCCGATGGTGGGCGACACGTATGGAACCCACCGTGGCGAGCGCTGTGGCGACTACCATGAGCAGGCCCATGAGCGCCACGCCCCAGATGGTTGCCGAGCCGCGGTCTTTGGGGTTGATCGGTATCTCCTGGTTTGGGGGGCGGCGTGGGGTCAATGTTCGGTGCTTGCGGTGGCGGTGGCCGATACGTGGACGCTGGGTAGGGATTCGGCCCAGGAGGGGCGTACTTCTATGGTGATCTGCACCTTTGTCAACTCTTCCTCGCGGGTTATGGCTACTTGAGCGTTCGGGCTGGTGGCTGCTCGGGCGAAATCGCGGACCTGGTCCAGCGGCTCGCCTCTCGCGGCGGCTCGGGCAGCCGCTCGTACGGCGTCCACGCATTCGAGTTGGACGCCGACGGCTTGAATCGCCCACAGGGCGGCTGCCAGCACGATCATGAGAGCGGGCAGCATCACGGCGGTCTCGGCCGTCACAGAACCCCGCGATGCTGGCCGCTTGGCGCTCATGAAGGTCCGCTTGGGGCGGGGTGTCATTCCTTCGCGGTGTTGAGTGCTCGGTTGATGAGGGATGTCAGCATTTCCTGGACCTCCGGGCTGCTCACGACCTTGAAAAGGAGAGCGGCGAAAGCACAGGCGGCTATGGTGCCCACCGCGTACTCGGCGGTTGACATGCCGCGCTCTCGATTGACGGCCGCGTAGTGGAGCCATTTGTTGTATCGCGGCCAGGCGCTTCTCGTGCGTCGACTCGGGGCCAGAGAGGGTGTCGATGCGTGCTTGTTCGGGGTGGCGGGGGCTTCTTGCTGGTTGGTGGGGGTGCTTGGGGTCGACTCGTGAGTGTCTGGAATGGTAGGTGTGATGGCGCGGGTGGCTGTGGCTTCTGTTGCCTGGCGAGGCTCGTTGACGGTGCCGGTGGCTGTGGCTTCTGTTGCCTGGCAAGGCTCGTTGACGGTGCCGGTGGCTGTGGCTTTTGTTGTCTGGTGAGGCTCGTTGAGGGTGTTGGTGGCTGTGCGCTTTCGCCCTGCGAGGGTCGGGCTTCCGATGATGTGGCTGCTCGATGTGGGGACGCGTGCTGGGGTGGCTTTGATGTCGTCTGGCGTGGTGGCGGGACTGTGCATCTTGCCTCCAGGTGTTGGAGCCGGGAGTTGTGCCCGGCGGGAGTCCAAGGGTCGCGGAGGCGGGGTGGCCGCCGATGGACCGAACGGCGTTCTGTGGAGAACCAACGCTTATCCACAATCAGAGGGGTGACCTGGGGATATACGGCTGCGCTGCCCCGCGGCGGCCAGTAAGCGGCCTGTCGCTGGTGTTTCCGCTGGTCAGCACCTCATCGGCGATCGGGAGAACAACTGTGGGGCGAGGGGCGTCACATCTGCCATGAGTGAATGCATTCGCGAGGCTCATCCGGAAAAGGCTTCTGACGGCGAGGGCCGGTCCGCGCAGGTTGAACGACATCTCGACTGGGAGGGGTGCTTCAACGTGCGCGATCTCGGGGGGATTCCGGTGTCCGGGGGCGGTGTCATCCGTGCGGGGTCAGTGATTCGTTCGGACAACCCGGAACGACTCACCGCGGTCGGGTGGGCGGCGCTCGCGGGGCACGGGGTCCGGACCATCGTCGATCTGCGAAACGACAGGGAACGCCAAGATGATCAGTGGGGCCGGCCTGCGGGGCTGACGACCGTACAAGTGCCGTTGGATGATTCTGCCGACACGACGTTCTGGACTTATCTGCGGGAGAACGAGCTTGATGGTTCGCCGCTCTACTACCGCGTGTTCATCGAACGCAAGGCGCGGTTCTGTGCCGCGGCCGTCGCCGCCGTCGCTCGTGCGCAGCCAGGAGGGGTGCTCGTTCACTGCGGGCTGGGGCGCGATCGGACCGGTCTGATCGTCATGTTGCTGCTGGCGCTCGCGGGGGTTCGGCCCGAGGACATCGCTTCGGATTATGAACTGAGCACGGATCGGCTGCCTCCGCTCTTCGAGGCGCTGGAGGTTGATGACCAGACCGATGAGATACGGGGGATTCTGGACAGGAAGAACACCACTGCTCGGGCTGCTCTGTTCGCCGCGTTGGACGGGCTGGATGTCGAGGCTCATCTCCGCGCGGCTGGGCTTGGCGATGGTGATCTCGTCGCGCTTCGGGGGCGGCTCGTACGGTAGTCGCGGTCGCTGTTCGGGTGAGGTCGGGACCCGTCCGTGTGAGGTCGGGACCCGTCCGGGCGAAGTTCGCGGTGCCAGCGTGGGTCGTCTTTGCGCGCCTTGCGTATCGCCAGGTGGTCGCGTTGGCGTGGGTCGCACGGGTGCTGGGTGCGGGGCTCGGGCTGTCGAGCCCTTTGGCCGTCGTGCGGGGAAGGTCGGGCGACCTGGGCAGCCGGGCTCGGATGTCAGGCGTTCCGCTGAGGATGCGAGACCTGCGCGGCTGGGCACTTCTGCCACCCTGCCGAGGACCTGGGGCGGCTGGGACGAGCTTGCCGCTGGGGCGGTTTCGAAGGTGCCAGCCCGGTCTGCGTCCTCGGATGAGGGATCAAGGCGCAGACCGGGCTTTCGTTTCTCCGGCGGCGGGCGGATGGCCGGTCGTTATTTGGTCACGTCGCGTCGCAGATTGCTGAGCGTGAGCAGCAGTTCCGAGCGGATGGAGGTGAGGTGTTCGTTCATGTGGCGTCGGAGGCCTGCGAGTTCGTCGCTGAGGGCGGCCAGGTCTTGTCTCACCTCTGCCCGGATCTCGGAGAGGTTGGTCAGCGCCAGGACTATGCCCATCGTGATCACGATGATGTCCTCGCGAGTCAGGGGGCCTGGTTCGAATTCCTGGATGCGCAGCATCAACTCGATGATCTGTGCCTCTACGTTCACTCATTCCACCTTTACGACACTGTGGAGGCGATCCCGATACCTGTGACGCGGCTCGGGGTCCGACGGTGAGCACAGTGGCAGATGAATCGAGCTGGTGCAGACGTCTCCCCTAGTCTGGGTGTGGTTCTTTCTCCTGGAGCTCGGCGTGTTTCTCCCCTGGGTTGCGTTCAGACCTCCGTGGCCCGAGCCCCAAGGTGCCCGCGTCGCTGACCTTGGTGAGGTTTCCCGTTGCGCGGACAGTTTGTGCTGACGAACTGGCCCTCTCTGGAGCTCGACAATCGCGGCGCTGACCTGACCTTTCTGACCGCTGGGGAGGGGGAACGCGAGTCTGACCGCTGGGAAGGGGGAACGCGAGCGTCGCGATCGCCTCCAACGAGTCGTTCCGGCAAAGCGCACATGCTCGCGCGAACATGTGCGAGGTGGTGCGTGGAGTAGTACGGGTTGGTTGGGTGCGATCATCGTGCAGATGGACGCTTGCATCTTTTGCGAGATCGTTGCCGGTCGGGCTCCCGCCTATCGGGTGCTGGAGGACGAACACGCGGTGGCGTTCTTGGACATCGCCCCTGCTACGGCGGGTCATACGCTCGTCATCCCCCGGGGGCATGCGCGGGATCTGTGGGAGCTGTCAGAGGATGCCTGCGCGAAGGTTGCTCGGCTGGTGCATCGCGTGGGCGCCCTGCTGCGGGTGGCGCTGGCCCCGGACGGACTGTCGGTCACCCATGCCACGGGGGAGGCGGCCGGGCAGGAGGTCTTTCATTACCATGCTCACGTCGTTCCGAGGTGGCGGGATGATGACGCGAGGGTGATGTGGCGTTCTCGGCGCGCTTCCTCTCAGGAGCTTCAAGAGGTGTTGGCACGGGTGATCGAGGCTCGAGCGCGGCTCACGCGGCGACTACGCGCTCCTCGTATGACTGACAGGGTCATCCCCCGCGGGCACGGAGATGAGTCCTTCGGGTAGCCGAGAGCCCGTGACCTCGGCACGGATCATGGCCGTGAACAGTTCAGGCTTTTCGCCGCTCCACCCATGTCCCACGCCGGACGCCAGGCAGGCTTCGCCATGGGGAAATGTTGCGGCGATTTCGGCCAAGGATCGCTTCGTGAGATCGTGCTCGTTCTCACCGGCCACTGCCAGGATCCGGCATCCGGAGTTCTTGGCCCGCGACGGAAGCCGGAAGTCGAGGGCTTCGCTGCTGACCTTGCGGAATGCCTGCCGGGTGGTGGCCCGTGCGGCTCTCTGGTAGCCGTCGCTGTCGGCGGCGGGGACGTTGAGCGCGCGAGCATTGGCTCGCAGTACCGGCCCCCATTTCATGACCGGTGCTATCAGCGCACTCATGAGCCGCAATCTGCCCGGGTTGGGGAACGGCAGCACGTTCACCCCGCTCACAATCGCGCTGGCCACCATCTCGGGAGCTGTCGCGGCCAGATAGACGCCCACGTAGCCTCCCAAGGAAAGCCCGACGATGTGCGCCCGGCCCGACGGCACCCGCTCGGAGACCGTCTCGGCTACCAGACGGGCGGTATCGGCGATCGAGACCCATGGGCTCGTGTTGCTCTGCCCATGTCCTGGCAGGTCGGGAACGATTACACGCATGTCGGTCGCCAGTGCGGAGACCTGCTTGGTCCACATCCAACCGCTGGTGCCCACTGCGTGCAGCAGCACTACCGTCGGAGCGTCGACCGGACCTGCCTCTTGGACAAAGATCGCCATACTGGCCATGCTGGCACAGCCTTCTCTGACCGTGCGGGCCTCACTCTCATTCTTCTGCGCAGTAGTGCTTGTTGTCATTGAAGACAGCACCGTTGCGGCATCTTCACCCGGCGGTTCCACGCAATCTGATGCGCCGTTCATGCGACGGTTCCGAGTCACCACGTGCGCCGTCCGGGTGGGTCGCACAGACCCACATGGGTGACCCGAGAGAGAAGTCAGTGGCATTACGGGATGATGATAGTGGAGGCTAGGCCAGCTATTACCGGGATGATTCCAAGGAGAACGAAGGCCGGTAGGAAGCACAGGCCCAAAGGGGCTACCGCCTTTACGCCGACGCTTCTGGCTGATGCGACCGATTCCGCTCTGGCTGCTTCACGGGCGTCGTCTGCCAGGCGTGTCAGGACGTCGGCTACGGGGGCGCCGCTTTGAACCGCTCGGCTCATGGCCCGGGATAGTCGGCCCATGGCTGGGTCTCTGGCGAGGGCGGTCCAGGTCGGCTCTGGGTCGGCACCCAGTCGCAGTTGGTTGCTTACCCAGGTCAGGCGTTCGCCGAGCG